>NZ_JBEXEV010000002.1:142244-649982 GCF_040606435.1 Micromonospora sp. NPDC005413 | reverse complement strand
GGCCGCTCGCCGCGGGGGCCCAAAAACAAACCCATGTCCCAAAATTTGTTCGGGGGGGGGGGGGGGGGGCCCCCCCCCCCCCCGACGTCGGCGTACGCCCTCCCGCTCGACCTCGGCGGACGAGTGGGCTGCGGCCTGCGCTACTCTTGAATGTCGCCGCTGTCGCACCGCGCTGACCGTGCGCGCTCCGAGGGCGGCGACAGCCGCATTTTCCCAGCTCCAAGCCCCAGGAAGTGACATGCCTCCGAAGAAGAAGCTCGTCAAGACGTTCACGCTTCAGCTGCCGGCGGGCCAGGCCACGCCGGCGCCGCCGGTCGGCCCCGCGCTCGGCCAGCACGGCGTGAACATCATGGAGTTCTGCAAGTCCTACAACTCGCAGACCGAGTCCCAGCGGGGCGACATCGTCCCCGCCGAGATCAGCGTGTACGAGGACCGGTCCTTCACGTTCGTGCTGAAGACCCCGCCCGCTGCCCGGCTGCTGATCAAGGCCGCCGGTGTGCAGAAGGGCTCGGGCGTTCCGCAGGCCGAGAAGGTCGGTTCGGTCAGCCGCGCCCAGCTGCGTGAGATCGCCGAGAAGAAGATGGCCGACCTCAACGCCAACGACCTGGCCCAGGCCGAGAAGATCATTGCCGGCACCGCCCGGTCGATGGGCATCACCGTCAACGACTGACGTCGGCCCGGACCTTCGACCCAACCGTGGGAGGGCACGCGCCGAGCGGGCCCGCCAGAGACCACAGGAGTAATCAGCAATGCAGCGCAGCAAGAGCTACCGCAAGGCCGCCGACGTCGTCGACCGGTCCAAGCTCTACACCCCCTCCGAGGCCGTGAAGCTGGCCAAGGAGACCACCAACGTCAAGTTCGACGCCACGGTCGAGGTCGCCATGCGCCTCGGCGTCGACCCCCGCAAGGCGGACCAGATGGTCCGCGGTGTGGTCAACCTGCCGCACGGCACCGGTAAGACCGCCCGCGTGATCGTGTTCGCCAGCGGCGCGAAGGCCGACGAGGCTGTCGCGGCGGGTGCGGACGAGGTGGGCACCGATGAGCTGGTCGCCCGGATCCAGGGTGGTTGGCTCGACTTCGACGCGGCGATCGCCACGCCGGACCAGATGGCCAAGATCGGCCGGATCGCGCGGATCCTGGGCCCGCGCGGTCTCATGCCGAACCCGAAGACCGGCACGGTGACCATGGACGTCACCAAGGCGGTGCAGGACATCAAGGGCGGCAAGATCACCTTCCGGGTGGACAAGCACTCCAACCTGCACCTGATCATCGGCAAGGCGTCCTTCTCGGAGAGCCAGCTGGTGGACAACTACGCCGCGGTGCTCGACGAGGTGCTGCGTGCCAAGCCCTCCTCGGCGAAGGGCAAGTACCTCAAGAAGGTCATCCTGACCACGACGATGGGTCCGGGTGTCCCGGTCGACCCGAACGTGGTGAAGAACCTGCAGGAGGGCTCGGCCGAGGCCTGAGCCGAACTCCGCTCCACCGGGGCGCCGCCACCACCGTGGCGGCGCCCCGGCGCGTCTGAGATGTGGCACGCTCGACCGCATGCGGCTGGAAAACATCTGGTTGCGGTACCACCGGCGGGGGTCGTGGGTGCTGCGGGGCGTGGACGTGCGGATCGGCCCGGGCGAGACGGCCGTCGTTCTGGGCCGCAACGGGGTGGGCAAGTCGACCCTGCTCCAGGTGGCCGCGGGGGTGCTCCGGCCGGGTCGGGGCCGGGTGACCGACCGGCCGGCGCGGGTGGGCTGGGTGCCGGAGCGTTTCCCGGCCGACCAGCCGTTCACCGTGGCCCGCTATCTGACCGGGATGGCCCGGGTGTCGGGGTTGGGCAGCGCGGCGGCTCACGAGGCGGTGAGCTCCTGGACCGAGCGGCTCGGGCTGTCCGCCTTCCGCTCGGTCCGGCTGCCGGAGCTGTCCAAGGGCACCGCGCAGAAGGTGGGCCTCGCCCAGGCGATGCTGCGTCCACCGGGCCTGCTGGTGCTCGACGAGCCGTGGGAGGGCCTGGACGCCGCCACCCGCGACCTGGTTCCCGAATTGATCGACGAGGTGCTGACCGACGGCGGTGCGGTCCTGGTGAGTGACCACCGCGGCGAGACGGTCCGGTTGCCGGGCGCGCGCCGCTGGTTGGTCACCGACGGCACGGTGACCGAGGAGACGTCGTCGGCGGACGAGACGATCGCCGTGGTCGAGGTTGCGGTTCCGGCCGCGCGGGTCGCCGGCACCGTCGCCCGGTTACGCGCCGAGGGGCACCAGGTGCTGCGGGTACGCTCCGACGCCCCGCCGACCCCGCCGGGTGATCCAGAGGCCCCGTACGACGCCGTGGCGGTCGAACAGGTGGCGGGGGAGGCCCGGTGAGCGCGCTGGTCCGGATGCGGCTGGCCGGTTTCCTGCGGACCGGGCGAGCGATGGCGCCACTGCTCGCGGGCCTGGTCACGCTCGGCATCCTCTACGGCGGTGGCCGAGCCCAGCCGGCGGAGGCGTACGGCGTCTCGGCGGTGGTGCTCTTCCCGGTCGTCGCCTGGCAGACAAAGATTCTTCTGGACGTGGAGCCGGACGTGCAGCGCCGGCTGGCGCAGGTGACGGTCGGGGTGGCCCGGGAGCGGTTGGCCGGGCTTCTCGCCGCCGGCGTGGCGGCGCTGGTGACGGTGACCGTTGCGCTGCTCTTCCCGTGGCTGGTCGGCGGGGTCTCCGGCCCGGTCGATCCGGGGGACCGGTCGATCCCGGTCGGGCTTGCCCTGGGGGTGTGGGCGCATCTGCTCGCCGCGCCCGCCGCGGTTGCCCTCGGCGCACTGGCGAGCCGGGCATCGGTGGGCGGTGCCGGGTACGGCGTCGCGGTGCTGGCTCTCGGTGGGGTCGGCGCGGTGGTGCTCGGCCTGGCCGGCTCGGTGGCTCCCTGGCTGGCGCCGCCGATCATGGCCGCGGCCCGGGCCACCGCAGGCGATGCCGCGGCGCTCACGCTGCTCGGGCTCAGCGCGTGGGCGTTGGCCTGGAGCGCCGCCGCGCTCGGCGGCTACCTGTGGCGGCGGCGGGTCCACGGCTGAGGGCTCGGAGGGCTGTTCGCGAAGGTGGCCCGGCCCACACCGGCCCGATTTGGCGCAGCTCACGGGCGTCGCGTACTCTTCAAACGTCATCCGTGTTCTCATGGATGAGGAACCACCCAGAGACCGCTGGTCACCGTGCTTCGGCACGGTCGAAGGTCCCGCGACATCGGGCGACCCGCGTAGGGCGGCAAGCGTAACTCGGCAGTGAGCATGGTCCGCCGACCGTGACGATCTTCCGGCCCTCGCCCCGTGCGCCCTGCGCCGGGGCTTTTCGTTGTCGTGCTGCCTCCGCCCCCGTTCCGGCTTCGGCTGTGACGGGGACCAGCCTCGAGTAACGAGAGAGGAGGGACATGGCGGACAAGCCGATCCGGGCCGACAAGGCCACGGCCGTCGCTGAGCTGACCGAAAGCTTCCGCAGCTCGGGCGCCACCGTGCTGACCGAGTACCGCGGTCTGACGGTTTCCCAGCTCACCCAGCTTCGGCGCTCGCTCGGCGCCGAGACCAGCTACACGGTCGCGAAGAACACGCTGGCGAAGCGTGCTGCGACGGACGCGGGCATCACCGGCCTCGACGAGCTGTTCACCGGTCCTACCGCGCTGACTTTCGTTTCGGGCGACGTCGTCGAGGCGGCGAAGGGGCTTCGCGATTTCGCGAAGGCCAACCCGAAGCTCGTCATCAAGGGCGGTGTCTTCGAGGGCAAGGCCATTTCCGCGGCCGAGGTCTCGAAGCTGGCCGACCTTGAGTCCCGCGAGGTGCTGCTGGCCAAGCTGGCCGGCGCGATGAAGGGCAACCTGAGCAAGGCCGCGGCCCTGTTCCAGGCCCCGCTGTCGAAGACCGCCCGCCTGGCGGCTGCCCTGCAGGACAAGCGTGAGAAGGAGGGCGCCGAGGCGGCCTGAGGCCCCCACGGCGCTCCAGTTCTTTACTTAACAGAATCAGGAAAGGACGCCAGATATGGCGAAGCTCAGCACCGACGAGCTGCTCGACGCGTTCAAGGAGATGACGCTGATCGAGCTCTCTGAGTTCGTGAAGCAGTTCGAGACGACCTTCGAGGTCACCGCCGCGGCTCCGGTCGCGGTTGCCCAGGGCGGCGGCGGCGCCGCTGCTGCTCCGGTCGAGGAGGAGCAGGACGAGTTCGACGTCATCCTCGAGGCTGACGGTGGCAAGAAGATCCAGGTCATCAAGGTCGTGCGTGAGCTGACCGGCCTGGGCCTCAAGGAGGCCAAGGACGCGGTTGAGTCCGCGCCGAAGGCCATCCTGGAGAAGGTCAACAAGGAGACCGCCGAGAAGGCGAAGGCCAAGCTCGAGGGTGAAGGCGCCAAGGTCACCCTCAAGTGACCTGATGTTCCACCAGCGCGTACCCGGCTCATGCGCCGGGACAACGATCGCGTCGCGGCGGGCGGTGATCCGACACGGATCGCCGCCCGCCGTGTTGGTGGATCTGGCGTCGACCCCACCTGAGCTGGCTCCAACGACCGGCGCCACTGACCCGAACGAGCGTGCCGGGGTCGCCCTCCAGTGGGAAAGAAGGGGCAACCCGGATACCGGCCCTTGACGCGGCCCGGGGCTGGCAGGCACGCTGACACCAGCAAGACACCGCGCTTGCGACGGCCACTACGTGGGTATGACAGCGGCGGCACCATCGGCCGCTGTAACCCGAGCGGCCCAGTGGGGACGTTGCGTTCTGAGCGGCCCGGCAGACCCCGGTTTACGGGGGCCGAGGCTCGTTCCGCAAACGACCCGCGGGGTGGGCTGGACAGCGGTTAGCCTGTCGGCTACACTGCTAGTTTGCGCTGCCTTCCGACTTGACCCCTGCTCGGAAATGTCCGTTTACGGATATTTCTGGTGGGGTCATTGGAGTGCACGCGTACCAGCCGTTCTGCAGCACCGGTCCTCGGAAGGACGCATCTTGGCAGCTTCCCGCCCTGCGAAGACCAGTCGTACGTCGAGCGCATTCGCTCCCCGCCGAGTTTCATTCGGCAGGATCACCGAACACCTCGAGGTCCCCAACCTCCTCGCCATTCAGAACGAGTCCTTCGACTGGCTCGTCGGCAACGAGGGTTGGCAGGGCCGGTCGGCGGACGACCCGCACGCACGCTCGGGTCTCGCGGAGATCCTTGAAGAGATCAGTCCCATTGAGGACTTCTCCGGCACCATGTCGCTCTCCTTCTCGGCGCCGCGCTTCGACGAGGTCAAGGCCTCGATCGAGGAGTGCAAGGAGAAGGACCTGACCTACTGCGCTCCGCTCTTCGTGACCGCGGAGTTCACCAACAACACCACTGGCGAGATCAAGAGCCAGACGGTGTTCATGGGTGACTTCCCGATGATGACGCCCAAGGGCACCTTCGTCATCAACGGCACCGAGCGCGTCGTGGTCAGCCAGCTCGTCCGGTCCCCGGGCGTGTACTTCTCCAAAGAGCCGGACAAGACCTCCGACCGCGACCTCTCCAGCGTCAAGGTCATCCCGAGTCGGGGTGCCTGGCTGGAGTTTGACATCGACAAGCGCGACACGGTCGGCGTTCGCATCGACCGCAAGCGTCGGCAGGCCGTCACCGTCCTGCTCAAGGCCGTCGGATGGTCGGCTGAGCGGATCCGTGAGCGGTTCGGTTGGTCCGAGCTCATGATGACCACGCTCGAGAAGGACCACATCGCCGGCGCCGACGAGGCCCTGCTCGATATCTACCGCAAGCTCCGCCCTGGCGAGCCGCCGACCCGCGAGAACGCCCAGACCCTGCTCGACAACCTCTTCTTCAACCCGAAGAGGTACGACGTCGCCAAGGTCGGGCGCTACAAGTTCAACAAGAAGCTCGAAGTCGCCGTGCCGATCACCACCGGCACGCTGACCGAGGACGACATCGTCGCCACCGTGGAATACCTGTGCCGGCTGCACGCCGGTGAGGACGGCTACGAGGCCGACGACATCGACCACTTCGGCAACCGGCGCCTGCGCACCGTGGGTGAGCTGATCCAGAACCAGGTTCGGGTCGGCCTGTCCCGGATGGAGCGGGTCGTCCGCGAGCGGATGACCACGCAGGACGTCGAGGCGATCACCCCGCAGACCCTGATCAACATCCGCCCGGTGGTGGCGGCGATCAAGGAGTTCTTCGGGACGTCTCAGCTGTCCCAGTTCATGGACCAGACCAACCCGCTGGCGGGTCTGACCCACCGGCGCCGGCTGAGCGCGCTCGGCCCGGGTGGTCTGTCCCGGGAGCGGGCCGGCTTCGAGGTCCGCGACGTGCACCCGTCCCACTACGGCCGGATGTGCCCGATCGAGACGCCGGAAGGCCCGAACATCGGCCTGATCGGCGCGCTGTCCACCTTCGCCCGGGTCAACCCGTTCGGCTTCATCGAGACGCCGTACCGGAAGGTCATCGAGGGTCGGGTCACCGACCAGATCGACTACCTGACCGCGGACGAGGAGGACCGGTTCGTCAAGGCCCAGGCCAACGCGCCGTTGAAGGCTGACGGCACGTTCGCCGAGGACCGGGTCCTGTGTCGTCGTAAGGGCGGCGAGACCGAGGACGTGATCCCGGCCGCCGTCGACTACATGGACGTGTCGCCGCGGCAGATGACCTCGGTCGCGACTGCCATGATCCCGTTCCTCGAGCACGACGACGCCAACCGGGCACTGATGGGCGCGAACATGCAGCGCCAGGCCGTGCCGCTGGTCAAGGCCGAGGCGCCGCTGGTGGGTACGGGCATGGAGTACCGGGCCGCGGTCGACGCTGGCGACGTGGTGGTCGCCGAGGTCGGCGGTGTGATCGAGGATCTCTGCGCCGACTACGTCACCATCCACCAGGACGACGGCCACCGCCGGACGTACCTGCTGCACAAGTTCCGCCGCTCCAACGCCGGCTCCTGCGTCAACCAGAAGCCGGTCGTCTTCGAGGGCGACCGCGTCGAGGCCGGTCAGGTCATCGCCGACGGTCCCTGCACCGACGAGGGCGAGATGGCGCTCGGGCGCAACCTGCTCGTGGCGTTCATGTGCTGGGAAGGCCACAACTACGAGGACGCGATCATCCTGTCGCAGCGCCTCGTGCAGCAGGACGTGCTCACCTCGATCCACATCGAGGAGCACGAGGTCGACGCTCGGGACACCAAGCTCGGCCCGGAGGAGATCACCCGCGACATCCCGAACGTCAGCGAGGAAATGCTCGCCGACCTCGACGAGCGCGGGATCATCCGGATCGGTGCCGAGGTCGTCCCCGGTGACATCCTGGTCGGCAAGGTCACGCCCAAGGGCGAGACCGAGCTGACCCCGGAGGAGCGGCTGCTTCGCGCGATCTTCGGTGAGAAGGCGCGTGAGGTCCGGGACACCTCGCTGAAGGTGCCGCACGGCGAGACCGGCACGGTCATCGGCGTGCGTACCTTCTCCCGCGAGGACGGCGACGAGCTGCCCCCGGGCGTCAACGAGCTGGTCCGGGTGTACGTGGCCCAGAAGCGGAAGATCCAGGACGGCGACAAGCTCGCCGGCCGGCACGGTAACAAGGGCGTCATCTCCAAGATCCTGCCGATCGAGGACATGCCGTTCCTGGAGGACGGGACCCCCGTCGACATCGTGCTCAACCCGCTGGGTGTGCCGAGCCGGATGAACATCGGCCAGGTGCTCGAAACCCACCTCGGCTGGGTCGCCAAGACCGGCTGGAAGGTCGAGGGCGACGACGCGTCCTGGAAGAAGCAGCTGCGTTCGATCGACGCGCACGAGTCCGAGGGGGACACGAACGTGGCCACCCCGGTCTTCGACGGCGCCCGCGAGGAGGAGATCGCCGGTCTGCTCTCGTCGACCCTGCCCAACCGGGACGGCAACCAGCTGATCGGCTCCAGCGGCAAGGCGCAGCTGTTCGACGGTCGCTCCGGTGAGCCGCTGCCGGACCCGATCGCGGTCGGCTACATCTACATCCTGAAGCTCAACCACCTGGTCGACGACAAGATCCACGCACGGTCGACCGGCCCGTACTCGATGATCACGCAGCAGCCGCTGGGTGGTAAGGCGCAGTTCGGTGGTCAGCGTTTCGGTGAGATGGAGTGCTGGGCGATGCAGGCGTACGGCGCCGCGTACGCCCTGCAGGAGCTGCTCACGATCAAGTCCGACGACGTGCTCGGCCGGGTGAAGGTCTACGAGGCCATCGTCAAGGGCGAGAACATCCCGGAGCCGGGCATCCCGGAGTCGTTCAAGGTGCTGCTCAAGGAGCTGCAGTCGCTGTGCCTCAACGTTGAGGTGCTCTCCAGCGACGGTGTGGCCCTGGAGATGCGCGAGACCGACGACGAGGTGTTCCGGGCCGCCGAGGAGCTGGGCATCGACCTGTCCCGGCGCGAGCCGAGCTCGGTCGAAGAGGTCTGAGGTGAGCGGTCGGGGGCCGGTCTACCGGCCCCCGACCTCGCCCGAGAATTAGCAGTACAGACGACGACATAGGGGACATAGTGCTCGACGTCAACTTCTTCGACGAGCTGCGCATTGGTCTCGCCACCGCCGACGACATCCGTCAGTGGTCGCACGGCGAGGTCAAGAAGCCTGAGACGATCAACTACCGCACCCTGAAGCCGGAGAAGGACGGGCTCTTCTGCGAGAAGATCTTCGGTCCGCAGCGGGACTGGGAGTGCTACTGCGGTAAGTACAAGCGCGTCCGGTTCAAGGGCATCATCTGTGAGCGCTGCGGCGTCGAGGTGACTCGCTCCAAGGTCCGTCGTGAGCGGATGGGGCACATCGAGCTCGCCGCTCCGGTGACCCACATCTGGTACTTCAAGGGCGTTCCGAGCCGGCTGGGCTACCTGCTGGACCTCGCCCCCAAGGACCTCGAAAAGATCATCTACTTCGCCTCGTACGTCGTGACGAGCGTGGACGCGGAGTCGCGTCACCGTGACCTCTCGACGATCGAGAACGAGATCCTCGCCGAGAAGCGGCAGTCCGAGAACAGCCGCGACTCAGAGATCGAGAAGCGCGCCGCCAAGCTCGAGGCCGACCTGGCCGAGCTGGAGGCCGAGGGTGCCAAGGCGGACGTCCGGCGCAAGGTCAAGGAGGGCGGAGAGCGCGAAATGCGCCAGATCCGCGACCGGGCCCAGCGCGAGATCGACCGCCTGGACGAGGTGCTGGACACCTTCCGCAAGCTGGAGCCGAAGCAGCTGGTCACCGACGAGCTGCTCTACCGCGAGCTGCGCGACCGGTTCGGTGAGTACTTCACCGGTTCCATGGGCGCCGAGGCGATCAAGGCGCTGGTCCAGAACATGGACCTCGACGCCGAGGCCGAGAGCCTGCGGGAGACCATCCGGTCCGGCAAGGGCCAGCGGAAGATCCGGGCGCTCAAGCGGCTCAAGGTCGTGGCGGCGTTCCTGAACACCCGCAACTCGCCGCTCGGCATGGTGTTGGACTGCGTCCCGGTCATCCCGCCGGACCTGCGCCCGATGGTGCAGCTCGACGGTGGCCGGTTCGCGACCTCGGACCTGAACGACCTGTACCGCCGCGTGATCAACCGGAACAACCGCCTCAAGCGGCTGATCGACCTCGGGGCTCCCGAGATCATCGTCAACAACGAGAAGCGGATGCTCCAGGAGGCCGTCGACGCACTGTTCGACAACGGCCGTCGCGGCCGGCCGGTCACCGGTCCGGGTAACCGCCCGCTCAAGTCGCTGTCCGACATGCTCAAGGGCAAGCAGGGCCGGTTCCGCCAGAACCTGCTGGGCAAGCGCGTCGACTACTCCGGCCGTTCGGTCATCGTGGTCGGCCCGAAGCTCAAGCTGCACCAGTGTGGTCTGCCCAAGCAGATGGCGCTGGAGCTGTTCAAGCCGTTCGTCATGAAGCGGCTGGTCGACCTGAACCACGCGCAGAACATCAAGTCCGCCAAGCGGATGGTCGAGCGTCAGCGCCCGGTCGTGTGGGACGTGCTGGAAGAGGTCATCGGCGAGCACCCGGTGCTGCTCAACCGGGCGCCGACCCTGCACCGCCTGGGCATCCAGGCCTTCGAGCCGCAGCTGGTCGAGGGCAAGGCGATCCAGATCCACCCGCTGGTCTGCACGGCGTTCAACGCCGACTTCGACGGTGACCAGATGGCGGTGCACGTGCCGCTGTCCGCCGAGGCCCAGGCCGAGGCACGCATCCTGATGCTGTCGTCGAACAACATCCTCAAGCCGGCCGACGGTAAGCCGGTCACCATGCCCACCCAGGACATGGTCATCGGTCTCTACCACCTCACCCACCGCATCGCCGGTGAGAAGAAGGGTGAGGGCCGGGCGTTCAGCTCGGACGCCGAGGCCCGGATGGCCTTCGACAACGGCGAGCTGCACCTGCAGGCGCTGGTGAAGATCCGCCTGCGCGGCGTGACCGAGGTCGACAACGGCGCCGGTGCCGAGCAGTGGACCGCCCCGGAAGGCTGGGTCGAGGGTGACGCGCTGACCGTGGACACGACCCTGGGTCGGGTGCTGTTCAACGAGACGCTGCCGCAGGGCTACCGCTTCGTGAACTACGAGATCCGCAAGGGTCAGCTCTCCGCGATCGTCAACGACCTCGCCGAGCGCTTCCCCAAGGTGGCGCTGGCCGCCACCCTGGACGGGCTCAAGGAGGCCGGTTTCCACTGGGCCACCTGGTCCGGCGTGACGATCGGCATGGAGGACGTCATCGCTCCGCCGCGCAAGGCGGAGATCCTGGCGAAGTACGAGAAGGAAGCCGACCGGATCGACAAGCAGTACCAGCGTGGTCTGATGACCGCCGAGGAGCGTCGCGGCGAACTCATCGAGATCTGGACCAAGGCGACCAACGAGGTCGCCAAGGAGATGGACACCGCGCTGCCGCAGGAGAACCCACTGTGGAAGATGATCCACTCGGGTGCCCGCGGTAACCTGCTCCAGCTCCGGCAGATCGCGGCGATCCGTGGTCTGGTGGCAAACCCGAAGGGCGAGATCATCCCGCGGCCGATCAAGGCCAGCTACCGGGAGGGTCTGTCCGTGCTGGAGTACTTCATCTCCACGCACGGTGCCCGTAAGGGTCTTGCCGACACCGCGCTGCGGACCGCCGACTCGGGTTACCTGACCCGTCGTCTGGTGGACGTCTCGCAGGACGTCATCATCCGTGAAGAGGACTGCGGCACCGACCGGGCGATCCCGATGCAGATCGGCGAGAAGCTGGACGGCAAGCTCGTCGTCCACACCCACGCCGAGACCAGCGTGCACGCCCGGACCCTGGCCGACGACATCAAGGGGCCGGACGGCACCGTGGTGGCCGAGCGCGGTCAGGACCTCAACTCCATCGGGGTCGACAAGATCGTCGCCGCCGGCGTGGAGACGGTCCGGGTGCGCAGCGTGCTCACCTGCGAGTCCAAGCTGGGTGTCTGCGCGGCCTGCTACGGCCGGTCGCTGCCGACCGGCAAGTCGGTCGACATCGGCGAGGCGGTCGGCATCATCGCCGCCCAGTCCATCGGTGAGCCCGGTACGCAGCTGACGATGCGTACCTTCCACACCGGTGGTGTCGCGGGTGAGGACATCACCCAGGGTCTGCCGCGTGTCCAGGAAATCTTCGAGGCTCGGGTCCCGAAGGGTAAGGCGCCCATCGCCGACACCCCCGGCCGGATCCGGATCGAGGACGGCGAGCGGTCCCGCAAGATCATCGTGGTTCCGGACGACGGCAGCGAAGAGATCGTCTACGACAAGATCTCGAAGCGGGTCAAGCTCCGGACCCACGACGGCGGCCACGTCGCGGTCGGCGAGAAGCTGACCGAGGGCACCATCGACCCGCACGAGCTTCTGCGGATCATGGGTCCGCGGGCGGTCCAGGTCCACCTGACCAGTGAGGTCCAGGAGGTCTACCGCTCGCAGGGTGTGCTCATCCACGACAAGCACATCGAGATCATCATCCGCCAGATGCTCAAGCGGGTGACGGTCATCGACTCCGGCTCGACCGAGTTCCTGCCGGGCGTGCTGGTCGACCGGGCGCTGTTCGAGTCGGAGAACCGCCGGCTCGTCTCGGAGGGCGGCGAGCCCGCCGCTGGTCGTCCGGTGCTGATGGGTATCACCAAGGCCTCGTTGGCCACCGACTCCTGGCTCTCGGCGGCCTCCTTCCAGGAGACCACCCGGGTGCTGACCGACGCTGCGATCAACTCGCGCAGCGACTCGCTGGTCGGCCTCAAGGAGAACGTGATCATCGGCAAGCTCATCCCGGCCGGTACGGGCATCAGCAAGTACCGCAACGTCCGGGTGGAGCCGACCGAGGAGGCCAAGGCCAAGGTCTACTCGATGACCGGCTACCCGGAGACCGACTACGGGTTCGGGCCGGCCAGCGGGCAGGCTGTGCCGCTGGACGACTTCGACTTCGGGTCGTACCGCTAAGCACCAATCACACGACGAGGCCCCCGGCGGATGCCGGGGGCCTCGTCGTGTCCGGACCGGCCCACCCCCGGCCCGAGTTCGGCATGATGGGGGGATGACGACCGCACCCGGGCAGGTGGCAGTCGCGCAGCAGGGCCTGCGCCACCCGCTGGACCCGGATCCGGCCCGCGCCACGAAGGTGCGGGCGGTTATCGCGCTGGGGCTGCTCGGCCTGCTGACCGGGCTGTTCATCGGTGGGGTGGTGCCGGCGACGGTGGCACTGCAACTGGCCCGGCAGGCGCGCCGTGAGGCGTACGCCTCGGGGGGTTTCCTCACCGGGAGCGCCTGGCTGCGACAGGGGGAGCGGATGGCCTGGACCGGCCTGGTGTTGGCCGCGGTCAGTGTGGTGGCCGCGGTGGTCATCGGGGTGGTTCGGTTGGCCGGTGCGCCGTTCGGCCACGATTACCCGGCGAACATGGACTGAGCCATCCGTGGCCGCGCCCGGCGCGGGCGGCGGCACTCTCGGCGGTAGCCTGGCCGGTGTCGCCGTGTGGCGGTGGCGGCCTTTCGACAGGAGGACCTCGTGACGGAACCGGCCCGGCCCCCTGCGGACGAACCGGCCGGCCATCCGGACGCGCCGTCCGAGCCGAGTGGCTGGGCACGGCCAGGCCCGAGCAGCGAGCCGCACCCACCCGCGTCCACGCCGGGTTGGGGCGGGCCGCCACCTTCCGCGCCGCACCCCGGCTGGGGTGCGACAACCCCGCCTGACTCCGCGCAGCCGTACCCGGTCTCCGGAGCGCAGACCCCGCCGCCGGGGTGGGGCCCGCCGTCGTCCGGGGCTGGCATGCCGCCCGGGTGGGGCCCGCCGTCCTCCGGGGCTGGCATGCCGCCCGGGTGGGGCCCGCCGTCCTCCGGGGCTGGCATGCCGCCCGGGTGGGGCCCTTCGGCGCCGGGCCATGCCCCCGGCTGGGGTGCCGCGCCGGGGCATCCGGTGCCACCGCCCACCGACGACCAACGCCGGCCGCCGAAGCGGGTGGAGATGGTGCCCGGTACGCCGTTCGGCGTCGTGCACCTGGACGTGGCGCCGGTCACCTCCGGGCTGGCCATCGGTGCGCTGGTGGCCGGGGTCGCGTCGGTCCTGGTCTCACTGCTGGTGATCTGCTTCGGGGTGGCCTTCGTGGACGAGGGCGGGGCCTGGGCTTCCGGAGCGTTCGCCGCGCTCGCCGTACTGGCCGGCCTGGCGGCGGTCGTCGCCGGCCTGCTCGGCCAACGGCAGATCCGCAGGTCGACCGCGCCCTCCGCGGTCCGGTTCACCGGCCGAGGGCTGGCGGTGGCCGGGATCAGCTGTGGCGCGGTGGGGGCGCTGCTCAGCCTTGTGGGCCTGGGCCTGGCGCTGCTTCTCGCCCTGACGTGAGGCCGGCCACCATCCGATCCGCCACCTGACGCGGTTCCCGGCACCCGCCCCGGGGGCGACGGGTGGTCCCGAGGGGAAGCCGGTACACTTGTGCTCGTAGGTGCCCATCGCGGGCGACGGGGCAGGGCGAGATCCGGCCGGCGGGTGTGAGACGGTCGCCGGGCGATTGCGTTTTGACCTGGGCGGTTGTGGTAGGTACTCTTCCCCCTTGTGCCCGGGCATGCCCGGGCAACTCGTGCGTGCGCTGTTTCCGGAGATCGGACGGCGGCACGACAAGACAAGGATCCGGGGCGGGGCGACCCGCGCACCGGTGACAGACACCCGGTTGCACGCGAGAGCGTCCGCAACGGGACCGTGATGAGGGCGACACGCCCGACCGCGGGTGCCGGGGCCTCCGCAAGGTGGCCCTGGTCGGAATGTAGGAGAGCCGGTCATCAGGCCGGCTAACGAGCAGACGGCGCGGCCGCGAATGCGGCCGAAGGGAGCGGAGAAACCCGGTGCCCACGATCCAGCAGCTGGTCCGAAAGGGCCGCAAGGCAAAGACGAGTAAGACCAAGACCCCGGCGCTGAAGGGTTCCCCTCAGCGGCGCGGCGTGTGCACCCGCGTGTACACCACCACCCCCAAGAAGCCGAACTCAGCGCTGCGCAAGGTCGCTCGTGTGAAGCTCAGCAGCCAGATCGAGGTGACCGCCTACATCCCGGGTGTCGGTCACAACCTGCAGGAGCACTCGATCGTGCTCGTTCGCGGCGGCCGGGTGAAGGACCTCCCCGGCGTGCGTTACAAGATCGTTCGCGGTTCGCTGGACACCCAGGGTGTCCGCAACCGCAAGCAGGCGCGCAGCCGTTACGGCGCCAAGAAGGAGAAGAGCTGACATGCCGCGTAAAGGACCCGCTCCGCGGCGGCCACTGGTCGCTGACCCGGTGTACAACTCGCCGCTGGTCACCCAGCTGGTAAACAAGATCCTGCTGCGCGGCAAGCGCCAGCTCGCCGAGACCATCGTGTACGCGGCCCTTGAGGGCTGCCGCGAGAAGTCCGGCACCGACCCCGTCGTCACCCTCAAGCGGGCGATGGACAACGTCAAGCCGACCCTCGAGGTGCGCAGCCGTCGTGTCGGTGGCGCCACCTACCAGGTTCCGGTCGAGGTCCGCCCGACCCGGGCGACCACCCTGGGCCTGCGCTGGCTGGTCACCTACTCCCGCGCTCGGCGGGAGAAGACCATGGTCGAGCGGCTGATGAACGAGCTGCTGGACGCGAGCAACGGCCTCGGTGCCGCCGTCAAGCGGCGCGAGGACACGCACAAGATGGCCGAGTCGAACAAGGCCTTCGCGCACTACCGCTGGTAACACCCTGGTTCCGGCGCCCACGGGCGCCGGAACCGCCACCAGTTGAGTCGAGACGACGATAAGTAGGGATTGAAGTGGCCGCCGCAGACGCGCTCGCCAACGTACGCAACATCGGCATCATGGCGCACATCGATGCCGGTAAGACCACGACCACCGAGCGAATCCTCTTCTACACCGGCATCACGTACAAGATCGGTGAGGTCCACGAGGGCGCTGCCGTCATGGACTGGATGGAGCAGGAGCAGGAGCGTGGTATCACCATCACCTCCGCTGCTACCAAGTGTGAGTGGAAGGGCCACACGATCCAGATCATCGACACGCCTGGCCACGTCGATTTCACGGTCGAGGTCGAGCGGTCGCTGCGGGTCCTGGATGGTGCGGTCGCGGTCTACGACGGTGTTGCCGGCGTGGAGCCGCAGACGGAGAACGTCTGGCGGCAGGCCGACAAGTACAACGTCCCGCGCATGTGCTTCGTCAACAAGCTCGACCGGACTGGCGCCGACTTCTTCCGCTGCGTGCAGATGATGATCGACCGGCTGAACGCCACCCCGCTGGTGCTCCAGATCCCGATCGGGCTCGAGGGCGACCACATCGGTGTCGTCGACCTGATCGGCATGCGCGCTCTCACCTGGCGTGGGGAGACCCAGAAGGGTGACGACTACGCGATCGAGGAGATCCCGGCCGACCTGGCCGACTCCGCGGCCGAGTGGCGCGAGAAGCTGCTGGAGACCCTCGCTGACGTCGACGACGCGGTGATGGAGAAGTACCTGGAGGGCGAGGAGATCTCCGCCGAGGAGATCAAGGCCGCCATCCGGCGTGCCACCATCGCCGGCAAGGCCAACCCGGTGCTCTGCGGCTCGGCGTTCAAGAACAAGGGCGTTCAGCCCATGCTCGACGCCGTGGTCGACTTCCTGCCGTCGCCGCTGGACGTTCCGGCGATCGAGGGTACGGCCACCGACGGCGAGACCCCGCTGATCCGGAAGCCGTCCAAGTCGGAGCCCTTCGCCGGCCTGGCCTTCAAGATCCAGACGGACAAGCACCTCGGCAAGCTCACCTACGTCCGGGTCTACTCCGGCCTGCTCGAGTCCGGCTCCCAGGTGGTCAACTCCACCAAGGACCGCAAGGAGCGGATCGGCAAGATCTACCAGATGCACGCCAACAAGCGGGAAGAGCGTCCGTCGGCGCAGGCCGGCGACATCATCGCCGTCCAGGGTCTCAAGCAGACCACCACCGGCGACACGCTTTCCGACCCGGCGAACCCGGTGATCCTGGAGTCGATGACCTTCCCGGAGCCGGTCATCTCGGTGGCGATCGAGCCGAAGACCAAGTCCGACCAGGAGAAGCTCGGCACCGCGATCCAGCGGCTGGCCGAGGAGGACCCGACCTTCCGCGTCCGTCTGGACGAGGAGACCGGTCAGACGGTCATCTCCGGCATGGGCGAGCTGCACCTGGACATCCTGGTCGACCGGATGCGCCGCGAGTTCAACGTCGAGGCCAACGTCGGCAAGCCGCAGGTGGCGTACCGCGAGACCATCCGCCGCAAGGTGGACAAGGTCGAGTACACCCACAAGAAGCAGACCGGTGGTTCCGGCCAGTACGCCCGCGTGATCGTGAGCGTCGAGCCGCTGCCGCTGGACAACGACTCGCCGACCTACGAGTTCGCCAACGCCGTCAGTGGCGGCCGTATCCCCCGGGAGTTCATCCCCTCGGTGGACGCCGGCGCGCAGGACGCACTGCAGTACGGCATCCTCGCGGGCTTCCCGCTGGTCGGTGTGAAGCTGACCCTGCTGGACGGCCAGTACCACGAGGTTGACTCGTCGGAAATGGCATTCAAGATCGCCGGCTCGATGGTGATGAAGGACGCGGCCCGCAAGGCCGATCCCGCACTGCTTGAGCCGATGATGGCCGTTGAAGTCACCACTCCTGAGGAGAACATGGGTGACGTCATCGGTGACCTCAACTCCCGCCGCGGCATCATCCAGGCGATGGAGGAGCGCAGTGGCGCCCGCATCGTGAAGGCTCTGGTGCCGTTGTCGGAGATGTTCGGCTACGTCGGCGACCTGCGGTCGAAGACCCAGGGCCGGGCTAGCTACAGCATGCAGTTCGACTCCTACGCCGAGGTTCCGCAGAGCGTCGCGAAGGAGATCATCGCCAAGGCAACGGGCGAGTAACTTCCCCGAGCAGGTGATTCGTGGTTGGTCGCGGGAGGGTTCACCCGCCCGCGGCCACCACGATCGGATCGCGTGAGACCGGGCCTGTAGGCTTCATCGCCGCAGAACCCACAAAGAGACTCTCCGGCCGTCAGGCCGGAAAGGCTGTCGACAGAGTCCTAAGCGCCGACCGGCGCGCCGGGCGTACGAACCAAGAAGTCCACAGGAGGACACCAGTGGCGAAGGCGAAGTTCGAGCGGACTAAGCCGCACGTCAACATCGGCACCATTGGTCACATCGACCACGGTAAGACGACGCTGACGGCGGCCATCACCAAAGTCCTGCACGACCAGTTCCCGGACCTGAACCCTTACACGCCGTTCGACGAGATCGACAAGGCGCCGGAGGAGAAGGCCCGCGGCATCACGATCTCTATCGCGCACGTCGAGTACCAGACCGAGTCGCGGCACTACGCGCACGTCGACTGCCCCGGGCACGCGGACTACATCAAGAACATGATCACCGGTGCCGCGCAGATGGACGGCGCGATCCTGGTGGTCGCGGCGACCGATGGCCCGATGCCGCAGACCCGCGAGCACGTGCTGCTGGCCCGTCAGGTTGGCGTGCCGTACATCGTCGTGGCGCTCAACAAGAGCGACATGGTCGATGACGAGGAGCTCCTGGAGCTCGTCGAGCTCGAGGTCCGTGAGCTGCTCTCCTCGCAGGAGTACCCGGGTGACGACCTGCCGGTCGTTCGGGTTTCGGCGCTGAAGGCCCTCGAGGGTGACCCCGAGTGGACCGGCAAGCTGCTGGACCTGATGACCGCGGTCGACACCTCGATCCCGCAGCCGGAGCGCGAGATCGACAAGCCGTTCCTGATGCCGGTTGAGGACGTTTTCACGATCACTGGTCGTGGCACCGTCGTCACCGGTCGCGTGGAGCGCGGCGTTCTCCTGCCGAACGAGGATGTCGAGCTCGTCGGTATCAAGGAGAAGAGCTTCAAGACCAAGGTCACCGCGATCGAGATGTTCCGGAAGACCCTGGACGACGCCCGCGCAGGCGAGAACGTCGGCCTGCTGCTGCGTGGCACCAAGCGCGACGAGGTCGAGCGCGGCATGGTCGTCGTGAAGCCGGGCTCGAACACCCCACACACGGAGTTCGAGGCGACGGTCTACATCCTCTCCAAGGAGGAGGGCGGCCGGCACACCCCGTTCTTCCAGAACTACCGTCCGCAGTTCTACTTCCGGACCACGGACGTCACCGGTGTCGTCACCCTCCCCGAGGGCACCGAGATGGTCATGCCGGGTGACAACACCACCATGTCGGTGAAGCTGATCCAGCCCATCGCCATGGAGGAGAACCTCAAGTTCGCGATCCGCGAGGGTGGCCGTACCGTCGGCGCCGGGTTCGTCACCAAGATCTCCAAGTGAGCTAGGTAACCCCGATTAGACCGGCCGCCAGTCGTGCGGCATACTAGTCAGGTTGCGTAACGACAGTTCGTCGCCTGTGTTCGGCTTTCGCTGAACCTCCAGGTGATGGCACCGTCGAGCGTAGGGTGGTTGGCGGCCCAGTCGCCAACCACCCTCGCACGGCGTTCAGGTCGCGGTAATGCGATCGGCGCCTTGACCCCCGCGCGGTCAGCACCACTCCGGAACCACGGGGCGGAGCCCGGCCCGAGGGCGCGACACGCCCGACCGCGGGGGTCGGCGAAGTGGGCCTGTGCCAGCCGGTGCAGGCGCCCGCAACACAGCGGCATCGAGAGAAGGAACAGAAGCCACCATGGCGGGACAGAAGATCCGCATCCGGCTCAAGGCCTATGACCACGAGGTCGTCGACTCCTCGGCTCGGAAGATCGTCGAGACGGTGACGCGCACCGGGGCGCAGGTCGCGGGCCCGGTGCCGCTGCCCACGGAGATCAACCGTTTCTGCGTTATCCGCTCGCCGCACAAGTACAAGGACTCGCGCGAGCACTTCGAGATGCGCACGCACAAGCGGCTGATCGACATCATCGACCCGACCCCGAAGACGGTCGACTCGCTCATGCGCCTCGACCTGCCGGCTGGCGTCGACATCGAGATCAAGCTGTAGGGACCGGACAAATGGACAGGCAAGTCAAGGGGATCCTGGGCGCCAAGCTCGGCATGACCCAGGTCTGGGACAACAACCGTGTTGTTCCCGTGACCGTGGTCGAGGCCGGCCCGTGCGTCATCAGCCAGGTTCGTAGCGCCGAGAAGGACGGTTACTCAGCGGTCCAGCTGGCGTACGGCACCATCGACCCGCGCAAGGTCAAGAAGCCGATCAGCGGGCACTACGCCAAGGCGGACGTGGCGCCGCGCCGGCACATCGTCGAGCTGCGCACCACGAACGCTGGGGAATACTCGCTCGGCCAGGAAGTCACTGTCGACGAGTTCCCGGCCGGCGTCACCATCGACGTCACGGGCAAGACCAAGGGCAAGGGTTACGCCGGTCCGATGAAGCGGCACGGCTTCCACGGTCTGGGCGCGGGCCACGGTGTCGAGCGTAAGCACCGTTCGCCCGGCTCCATCGGCGCCTGCGCCACTCCGGGTCGTGTCTTCAAGGGCACCCGGATGGCCGGCCGGATGGGTGGCGTGCGGTACACCGTGCAGAACCTCACCGTCCAGGCGGTCGACACCGAGAAGAACCTGCTGCTCGTTCGGGGTGCCATTCCTGGTCCCAAGGGCGCGCTGGTTCTGGTCCGTACCGCGGCGAAGAGCAAGGTGAAGAAGGGCGGTGCGGCCAAGTGACCACCGTTGACGTACGCACCGTCGAAGGCACCACCAGCAGCTCGGTCGAGCTGCCGGCGGACATCTTCGACGTGCAGGCCAACGTCGCGCTGATGCACCAGGTCGTGGTGGCCCAGCTCGCGGCGGCCCGACAGGGCACGCACAAGGTCAAGACCCGCGGCGAGGTCGCCGGTGGCGGCAAGAAGCCGTACAAGCAGAAGGGCACCGGTCGCGCCCGGCAGGGCTCGATCCGCGCGCCGCAGTTCGCCGGCGGTGGCGTGGTGCACGGTCCCGTACCGCGTGACTACAGCCAGCGGACCCCGAAGAAGATGAAGGCCGCCGCGCTGCGTGGTGCCCTCTCCGACCGGGCCCGCGCCAGCCAGGTGCACGTCGTCGAGGCGTTCGTCTCGGGCGAGAAGCCGTCGACCAAGGCGGCCCTGGCCACGCTGACCAAGCTCACCGAGGCCCGTCGGGTCCTGGTCGTGCTGAGCAGCACCGACGAGCTGAACTGGGTGTCACTGCGCAACGAGCCGCGGGTGCACCTGATCGAGTCCGGCCAGCTGAACACGTACGACGTGCTGGTGGCCGACGATGTGGTCTTCACCAAGGACGCCCTGGACGAGTTCCTGGGCGTGCCCGCCGAGACCACCGAGGAGGGTGGCAAGTGAGCACGATCGCCGACCCGCGCGACATCATCGTGGCGCCGGTCGTCTCGGAGAAGAGCTACAGCGAGCTGAACCGGAACTGGTACACCTTCCTGGTGCACCCGGACGCGAACAAGACCGAGATCAAGATCGCTATCCAGCAGATCTTCAACGTCCGCGTCCTGACGGTCAACACGCTCAACCGCCAGGGTAAGCGCAAGCGCACCAAGACCGGTTTCGGTCAGCGTAAGGCGACCAAGCGGGCGATCGTGAAGCTGGCTGACGGTGACCGCATCGAGGCCTTCGGCGGCCCGGTCAGCTGAGGGGTGTAGACAATGGCTATCCGTAAATACAAGCCGACGACGCCGGGCCGACGTGGCTCCAGTGTCGCTGACTTCGCCGAGATCACCCGGTCCACGCCGGAGAAGTCGCTGGTGGTTCCGCTGCCGAAGAAGGGCGGGCGTAACGCCCACGGCCGGATCACCACGCGGCACCACGGCGGCGGTCACAAGCGCCAGTACCGTCTGATCGACTTCAAGCGGGTCGACAAGGACGGCGTGCCGGCGAAGGTCGCTCACATCGAGTACGACCCGAACCGCACGGCGCGCATCGCGCTGCTGCACTACGCCGACGGCGAGAAGCGGTACATCATCGCGCCGAAGGACATGAAGCAGGGCGACCGCATCGAGTCCGGCCCGGGCGCCGACATCAAGCCGGGTAACAACCTGCCGCTGCGCAACATCCCGGTTGGTACCACGATCCACAACGTGGAGCTGCGTCCGGGTGGCGGGGCCAAGCTGGCCCGGTCCGCCGGTGTCGGCATCCAGCTGCTCGGCCGCGAGGGGGCGTACGCGACCCTGCGTATGCCGTCCGGCGAGATCCGGCGCGTGGACGTGCGCTGCCGCGCCAGCGTCGGCGAGATCGGCAACGCCGACCAGTCGAACATCAACTGGGGCAAGGCCGGCCGTATGCGGTGGAAGGGCAAGCGCCCGACCGTCCGTGGTGTCGCCATGAACCCGGTCGACCACCCGCACGGTGGTGGTGAGGGTAAGACCTCCGGTGGTCGCCACCCGGTCAACCCGCAGGGTAAGCCCGAGGGCCGCACCCGTCGTAAGGGCCAGCCGAGTGACCGGATGATCGTCCGCCGCCGCTACGCCACGCGTAAGCGCGGCTGAGGGAGATAAGACATGCCTCGCAGCCTGAAGAAGGGCCCGTTCGTAGACGACCACCTGCTCAAGAAGGTGGAAGTACAGAACGACAAGGGCTCGAAGAACGTGATCAAGACCTGGTCGCGGCGCTCGACGATCATCCCCGAGATGCTCGGGCACACGATCGCCGTGCATGACGGACGCAAGCACGTCCCGGTGTTCGTGACCGAGGCGATGGTCGGGCACAAGCTCGGCGAGTTCGCGCTGACCCGCACGTTCAAGGGTCACGAGAAGGACGACCGGAAGAGCCGTCGGCGCTGACGCCGCGGGCATACGGATAGAGGGAACAAGGGGTTACAGCGATGCCAGGAAAGGGCGACGCTCCGGTGCTTCCGGGCGCGCGGGCGGTTGCGCGGCACGTGCGCATCTCGCCGATGAAGGCGCGCCGGGTGGTCAACCTCGTCCGCGGCCTGCCCGCGAAGGAGGCGCTCACGGTGCTGCAGTTCGCGCCGCAGGCTGCGAGCGAGCAGGTGTACAAGGTGCTCGCTAGCGCGATCGCCAACGCGGAGAACAACGAGCGGCTGGACCCCGACGCGCTGCTCGTCAGCGAGGCCTTCGTGGACGAGGGCCCGACGATGAAGCGGTTCCAGCCGCGGGCGCAGGGTCGGGCGTACCGCATCCGCAAGCGCACCTGCCACATCACCGTGGCGGTCGAAGCGGTCGCGCCGGCGGCGCCGAGGAAGGCCGCGGCGAAGAAGGCCGCCCCGGCCACGGAGGCCGCACCGGCCGAAGCGCAGAGCAAGACGGAGGACGCCGAGTAATGGGTCAGAAGGTTCACCCCACTGGGTTCCGGCTCGGCATCTCGACCGACTGGAAGTCCCGCTGGTTCGCGGACAAGCTCTACAAGGACTACATCGGCGAGGATGTAAAGATCCGCCGCATGATGTCCAAGGGCCTGGAGCGCGCCGGGATTTCCAAGGTCGACATCGAGCGCACCCGCGACCGGGTTCGGGTCGACATCCACACCGCCCGGCCGGGCATCGTCATCGGCCGTAAGGGTGCGGAGGCCGACCGGATCCGCGGCGAGCTTGAGAAGCTCACCGGCAAGCAGGTTCAGCTGAACATCATCGAGGTGAAGAACCCCGAGTCGGACGCTCAGCTCGTTGCGCAGGGCGTGGCCGAGCAGCTGTCCAGCCGGGTCAGCTTCCGTCGGGCGATGCGCAAGGCCATGCAGTCGGCCATGAAGAACCCGGTCTGCAAGGGCATCCGGGTTCAGGTCTCGGGTCGCCTCGGCGGCGCCGAGATGAGCCGGACCGAGTTCTACCGTGAGGGCCGGGTTCCGCTGCACACGCTGCGGGCCAACATCGAGTACGGCTTCTTCGAGGCCCGTACCACGTTCGGCCGGATCGGTGTGAAGGTCTGGATCTACAAGGGCGACGCCGTCATGGGCCGGGAGACTCCGGCAGAGGCCGGTCCGTCCCGCCCGCGTCGTGGTGAGCGCGGCGACCGTCCCGAGCGTCCGCGCCGTGGCCGGTCCGGTTCGTCCGGCACCACGGCTGGTGGCACCGAGGCCGGCCGGGCTGCTGCGACCACCATCGCGCAGCAGGCCGAGACGCCGAGCGGCGAGCCGGTCGACAGCGCAGCTGTCGCCGCCACGGCTTCCGCTCCGGCAGAGACGCAGCAGGAGGGCTGACAGATGCTGATGCCGCGCAAGCCCCCGAAGGGCTTCCGCAAGCCGCACCACCCGGACCGCAGTGGCGCGTCCAAGGGTGGTAACCGGGTGGTGTTCGGCGAGTTCGGGATCCAGGCTCTCGAGCCGGCGTACGTGACCAACCGCCAGATCGAGTCGGCGCGTATCGCGATGACTCGTCACATCAAGCGTGGTGGCAAGGTCTGGATCACGATCTTCCCGGACCAGGCCCTCACCAAGAAGCCTGCCGAGACCCGGATGGGTTCCGGTAAGGGCTCGCCCGAGTGGTGGGTCGCCAACGTCAAGCCGGGGCGGGTTCTCTTCGAGATGTCCTTCCCCAACGAGCAGACCGCGCGAGAGGCTATGCGTCGCGCGATCCACAAGCTCCCGATGAAGTGCCGCATTGTTACGCGCGAAGTGGGTGAATCCTGATGGCAGCGGGCGTTAAGGCGACCGAGCTGCGTGAGCTCTCCGAAGAGGAGCTGGTCACGAAGCTGCGGGAGGCCAAGGCGGAGCTGTTCAACCTCCGCGTACAGGCCGCAACCGGGCAGCTGGACAACAACCGGCGGTTGCAGGTCATCCGTCGGGAGATCGCCCGGATCTACACGATCATGCGTGAGCGTGAGCTGGGGCTCTCGGCCGCGCCGACTGAGGTGACTGCATCATGACCGAAGACACCGCCACCGCCGCCGCGCGGTCCCGCCGCAAGGTCCGTGAGGGCCTGGTGGTCAGCGACAAGATGGACAAGACCATCGTTGTCGAGGTCGAGGACCGGGTTCGGCACGCGCTGTACGGCAAGATCATGCGCCGTACTCGCAAGCTGAAGGTGCACGACGAGCAGAACGCCGCCGGCATCGGCGACCGGGTCCTGATCATGGAGACCCGGCCGCTGAGCGCCACCAAGCGTTGGCGGATCGTGGAGATCCAGGAAAAGGCCAAGTAGCGAAGGCTCGACCTGCCCGGCGTTGCGTCGGGCGTAGGTTCCGCCAGGCTCCGGCCGCTCCGGCGGCCGGAGAACCGGCAGACATAGGAGATAGACGTGATTCAGCAGGAGTCGCGACTGCGCGTCGCCGACAACACGGGTGCTCGGGAGATCCTCTGCATCCGGGTTCTCGGTGGCTCCGGTCGGCGCTACGCGAGCATCGGCGACGTCATCGTGGCCACGGTCAAGGACGCGATCCCGGGTGCCGGCGTGAAGAAGGGCGACGTCGTCAAGGCGGTCATCGTTCGCACGGCCAAGGAGAGGCGGCGGCCGGACGGCTCGTACATCCGCTTCGACGAGAACGCCGCCGTCATCATCAAGGACGGCGGGGACCCGCGCGGTACCCGCATCTTCGGCCCGGTGGGCCGGGAGCTGCGGGACAAGCGGTTCATGAAGATCATTTCCCTCGCGCCGGAGGTGTTGTGACCGTGAAGGTCAAGAAGGGCGACACGGTCGTCATCATCGCCGGTAAGGACAAGGGTGCCAAGGGCAAGGTCATCATGGCCTACCCGCGGCAGGACAAGGTCCTGGTCGAGGGCGTGAACCGGGTCAAGAAGCACACCCGCATCAGCACCACCCAGCGTGGCGCCAAGACCGGCGGCATCGTCACTCAGGAGGCCCCGATCCACGTCTCGAACGTGCAGGTCCTGGACTCCGACGGCAAGCCGACCCGTGTCGGTTACCGCTTCGACGACAACGGCCAGAAGGTCCGCATCGCGCGTAGCACCGGTAAGGACCTGTGATGACCACGGCTACCGAAAAGACCCTGCCGCGCCTCAAGGAGCGGTACCGCAACGAGATCGTGGCCCAGCTGCGTGAGCAGCACAGCTACGGCAACCCCATGCAGGTGCCGCGGCTGGTCAAGATCGTCGTCAACATGGGTGTCGGCGAGGCTGCTCGCGACGCCAAGCTGATCGACGGCGCGGTCCGCGACCTCGCCACGATCACCGGCCAGAAGCCGCAGGTGCGGCGGGCGACCAAGTCCATCGCGCAGTTCAAGCTCCGCGAGGGCATGCCGATCGGCGCGAAGGTCACCCTTCGTGGCGACCGGATGTGGGAGTTCATGGACCGGCTGCTCTCCATCGCGCTGCCGCGTATCCGCGACTTCCGCGGCCTCGACGGGCGCAAGCTGGACGGGCACGGCAACTACACGTTCGGTCTGACCGAGCAGTCCGTGTTCCACGAGATCGACCAGGACCGGATCGATCGCCAGCGGGGCATGGACATCACGGTGGTCACGACCGCCACGACCGACGACGAGGGCCGGGCGCTGCTCAAGCTCCTGGGCTTCCCGTTCAAGGAGAACTGAGATGGCCAAGAAGGCGCTGATCATCAAGGCGGCCGCGAAGCCGAAGTTCTCGGTTCGCGCGTACACCCGCTGCCAGCGGTGCGGGCGTCCGAAGGCGGTCTACCGCAAGTTCGGGCTCTGCCGGATCTGCATCCGGGAGATGGCTCACCGTGGTGAGCTGCCGGGCGTGTCCAAGGCTTCCTGGTAAGGGCGACCGCGTCCCGGCCGTCGGCCGGGAACTCCTGCACCGATTAGGTATTGCTCTTCGCCGTAGGCCCGGGGCTGATGCCCCGGGAACCCCGGCGAGAAAGGCTGACGAAATCCATGACGATGACCGACCCGATCGCAGACATGCTCACGCGTCTGCGTAACGCCAACCAGGCGTACCACGATCAGGTGAAGATGCCCTACTCCAAGATCAAGGCGAACATCGCCGAGGTCCTGAAGGCCGAGGGTTACATCGCAACCTGGTCGGTCGAGGAGCCCGAGGAGGGCGCCGTCGGCAAGCGACTGGTCGTCGAGCTGAAGTACGGCCAGAGCCGCGAGCGGAGCCTGGCCGGCATCAAGCGCGTGTCCAAGCCCGGTCTCCGGGTGTACGCCAAGTCGGACGGGCTCCCGCGGGTGCTCGGTGGGCTGGGCGTGGCGATCATTTCGACGTCCCAGGGGCTGCTGACCGACCGGCAGGCCCGCAAGCGGAGTGTTGGCGGGGAAGTCCTCGCCTTCGTCTGGTAACGGGAGACAGGTAGAAATGTCGCGAATTGGACGTAAGTCGATCCCGGTACCAGCCGGCGTCGACATCACGATCGACGGGCAGACCGTCAAGGTCAAGGGCCCCAAGGGCCAGCTCCAGCACACCCTCGCCGAGCCGATCAAGATCGAGCGGGCCGAGGATGGGCAGCTGAGCGTCAACCGGCCGAACGACGAGCGCAAGGCCAAGGAACTCCACGGCCTGAGCCGTACGCTGGTTGCCAACATGATCGTCGGGGTCACCGAGGGCTACCGCAAGAGCCTGGAGATCGCCGGCACCGGTTACCGGGTCACCGCCAAGGGTTCGGACCTTGAGTTCGCGCTCGGGTTCTCGCACCCGGTGATCGTTCCCGCCCCGGCGGGCATCACCTTCACGGTGGAGCGGCCGACCCTGTTCCACGTGGCTGGCATCGACAAGCAGCAGGTCGGTGAGGTCGCCGCCAACATCCGGAAGATCCGCCCGCCGGAGCCCTACAAGGGCAAGGGCGTCAAGTACCAGGGCGAGGTCATCCGCCGCAAGGCTGGAAAGGCAGGTAAGAAGTGAGCGCCACGCTGCTCAAGCGCCGCCGCGGCGTCGCCGCCAAGCGCGCCGTTGGGCGTGCGCGTCGGCACTTCCGCGTCCGCAAGAACGTCAGTGGTACGGCCGAGCGTCCGCGCCTGGTCGTCACCCGTTCGCTGCGGCACATGGTCGCCCAGGTCGTCGACGACACCAAGGGTCACACCCTGGCGTCGGCGTCGACCCTGGACGCCTCGCTGCGCGGTGCGGAGGGCGACAAGAGCGCCCTTGCCGGCAAGGTGGGCGCACTGCTCGCCGAGCGGGCCAAGGCCGCCGGCGTCTCCAAGGTCGTCTTCGACCGCGGTGGCAACCGGTACGCGGGGCGAGTCGCCGCGCTTGCCGATGCCGCCCGCGAAGCCGGGCTCGAGTTCTAACAACCCCGTCACGAGAGATAAGGAAGGCTGCTGATGCCAGGTCAACAGCGCCGTGGCGGCGGGTCCGGTGGCAACGAGGGTGGTCGCCGCGACAACCGCCGTGAGGGCGGCCGCGGAAACGCGCCCGTCGAGAAGACCCCGCACCTTGAGCGGGTCGTCGCGATCAACCGCGTCGCCAAGGTCGTGAAGGGTGGTCGTCGCTTCAGCTTCACCGCCCTGGTGATCGTTGGCGACGGCGACGGCACGGTCGGCGTGGGCTACGGAAAGGCCAAGGAGGTGCCCGCGGCCATCGCCAAGGGCGTCGAGGAGGCCAAGAAGCACTTCTTCAAGGTGCCGCGTATCGGCCAGTCGATCCCGCACCCGATCACGGGTGAGGACGCCGCTGGAGTGGTGCTGCTCAAGCCGGCCTCGGCCGGTACGGGTGTCATCGCCGGTGGTCCGGTTCGCGCCGTGCTGGAGTGCGCCGGGATCCACGACGTGCTCTCCAAGAGCCTCGGCTCGTCGAACCCGATCAACATCGTGCACGCCACCGTGGCGGCCCTGAAGGGGCTTGAATCCCCCGAGCAGGTCGCGGCGCGTCGTGGCCTGCCGGTGGAGGACGTCGCGCCGGCCGCCATGCTGGCGTCGCGTGCGGGGGTGGCGCGCTGATGGCACGTCTGAAGGTCACCCAGCTCCGGTCCGTTATCGGGACCAAGCAGAACCAGCGTAATTCGCTGCGTTCGCTCGGTCTCAAGCGGATCAACGACGTGGTGGTCAAGGAAGACCGGCCCGAGATCCGCGGCATGATCTTCACGGTCAACCACCTCGTGAAGGTCGAGGAGGTCGAGTAATGACGATCAAGGTGCACCACCTGCGCCCGGCGCCCGGTTCCAAGACCGCGAAGACCCGCGTGGGTCGCGGTGAGGGTTCCAAGGGCAAGACCGCCGGTCGCGGTACCAAGGGTTCCAAGGCCCGCAAGAACATCTCGGCGGCGTTCGAGGGTGGGCAGATGCCCATCCACATGCGCCTGCCGAAGATGAAGGGCTTCAAGAACAAGTTCAAGGTGGTCTTCCAGGTGGTCAACCTGGACCGACTCGCTGAGCTGTTCCCGAACGGCGGCCAGGTTGGCCCGCTGGAGCTCGTTGAGTCCGGCGCGGTCCGCAAGGGTCACCCGGTCAAGGTTCTCGGCACCGGGGACCTCGGCGGAGTGGCGCTCCAGGTGTCGGCGCACGCGTTCAGCGCGTCGGCCAAGGAGAAGATCGCCGCCGCCGGTGGCTCCGTCACCGAGCTGTAAGGCGTACCACCCCATGGCGCCCGTCCAGTTGTGAGCAACTGGCGGGCGCCATGGTCTACCTGGGCCTCGATCGCCCGGTAATATCGGAATCGATTTATGTAGTCGGGCGCATCTGCCCGGACCGGGGTGGTGCTGTTAGAGTCCCATCCCAGCCATGGATTGCGGGCACTCGCCCGTGATCCACCCCGACCCGCCAGGGATCACCGGCGGCCCGCCTCGCGCAGGAGGAAGAAGTTGCTGTCCGCCTTTCTCAGTGCGTTTCGTACGCCTGACCTGCGCAAGAAGCTGCTGTTCACAGTAGGCATCATCGCGGTCTACCGGCTGGGTGCCACGCTCCCCAGCCCGGGCGTCTCGTACGGCAACGTGCAGAAGTGCCTCGACAGCATCCAGGGTGAGACCACCGGGGTGCTGAACCTGCTCAACCTCTTCTCCGGCGGAGCGCTGCTACAGCTCTCGGTCTTCGCGCTGGGCATCATGCCCTACATCACCGCGTCGATCATTCTGCAGCTGCTGACCGTCGTGATCCCGCGCCTCGAGCAGCTCCGCAAGGAGGGCCAGGCCGGCCAGGCGAAGATTACCCAGTACACCCGCTACCTGACCCTTGGTCTCGGTGTGCTGCAGGCCTCGGCGTTCGTGGCCCTGGCCCGCTCTGGGCAGCTGTTCCAGAACCGCTGCGACCAGTTCCCGATCATTCCCACCGGCACCGGCATCCCGGACTGGCTGACCCTCGGCATCCTGGTGATGACGATGACCGCCGGCACCGGCATGGTCATGTGGCTCGGTGAGCTGATCACCGACCGGGGCGTCGGCAACGGCATGTCCGTCCTGATCTTCACCTCGATCGCGGCCCGGCTGCCCAGCGAGGGTTGGCAGATCAAGACCAGCAAGGGCTGGGGCATGTTCGCCCTGGTCATCGCGCTGGTGCTGGTGGTCATCACCGCGGTCACCTTCATCGAGCAGGCGCAGCGCCGGGTCCCGGTGCAGTACGCCAAGCGGATGATCGGCCGGCGGATGTACGGCGGCACCTCGACCTACATCCCGCTGAAGGTCAACCAGGCGGGTGTGATCCCGGTCATCTTCGGTTCGTCGCTGCTCTACCTGCCGCAGTTGGCTCTGCAGTTCTTCGACCAGACCGACCCGGGCAAGACCCAGGCGTGGATCCAGAACAACCTGGTCAACCCGAGTAGCCCGATCTACATCTCGGTCTACTTCCTGCTGATCATCTTCTTCACGTACTTCTACGTCTCGATCACGTTCAACCCGACCGAGGTCGCGGACAACATGAAGAAGTACGGCGGGTTCGTGCCGGGCATCCGCCCGGGCAAGCCGACCGCCGACTACCTGGACTTCATCCTCAGCCGGATCACCCTGCCGGGCGCGCTCTACCTGGGTGTCATCTCGATCCTGCCGAACTTCTTCTTCATCTGGCTGGACAACCAGCAGTACCAGAACTTCCCGTTCGGCGGCACCGCTGTGCTCATCATGGTCGGCGTCGGTCTGGAGACCGTGAAGCAGATCGAGAGCCAACTCATGCAGCGGAACTACGAAGGGTTCCTGCGGTAGATGAGACTCGTTCTGGTTGGCCCGCCGGGCGCGGGCAAGGGCACGCAGGCCGAGTTCGTCGCCGCACACCTGTCGGTGCCCAAGATCTCGACCGGAGACATCTTCCGATCGAACGTCACCCAGGGCACGCCGCTCGGTGTCGAGGCGAAGCGGTACATGGACGCTGGCGAGCTGGTTCCGGACGAGGTCACCATCAACATGGTCCGGGACCGGCTGGCCGAGCCCGACGCCAGCGAGGGTTTCCTGCTCGACGGGTTCCCGCGGACCACTCCGCAGGCTGCCGCCCTGGACAAGCTCCTCGCCGATCTGGGCACCGCCCTGGATCTGGTCCTGGAGCTGGTGGTCGACGACGACGAGGTCATCCGGCGTCTCTCCGGTCGGCGTACCTGCCGGGGTTGCGGCAAGATCTGGCACGTCGAGTTCGACGCCACCACCCGGACGGGCATCTGTGACCGGTGCGGCGCCGAGCTGTTCCAGCGCGACGATGACAAGCCGGAGACGATCGCGACCCGGCTTCGTGAGTACAGCGAGAAGACCGCACCCCTGGTCGACTACTACGGCGCTCAGGGCAAGTTGGTCGGGATCGACGCCACCGGCCCGGTGGAGGACGTCACCACCCGGGCCATCGACGCACTGCGGTCGTACGGCGGCTGAGGTCCGGCCGGACCACGGCGGATAGAGTGCGAACAGCGGGGTACGCGTGACGTGCCCCGCTGTTCGGCAACGAAAGGTAATCGCTCCATGCGTCGTCCCCAGCTGGACATCCAGCTGAAGACCCCTGACCAGATCGAGAAGATGCGGTCCGCCGGGCTGGTGGTGGCCGAGGCGCTGCGCCGGATGCGGGAGGCGGTCGCCCCCGGTGTGAGCACCGCCGATCTGGACGCGATCGCCGAGTCGACCATTCGCGAGGCGGGTGGCGTTCCGTCGTTCAAGGGCTACCACGGTTTTCCGGCGTCGATCTGCTCCTCGGTCAACGAGCAGGTCGTGCACGCCATCCCGTCGTCGGAGCAGGTGCTCCAGGCCGGTGACCTGATCTCCATCGACTGTGGTGCGGTGCTGGACGGCTGGCACGGCGACGCCGCGATCACCGTCGGGGTCGGTGACGTCGACCCGGCGCTGCTGAAGATGGCCGAGGTCGCCGAGGACGCGATGTGGGCCGGTATCGCCGCCGCCGCACGCGGTGCGGCCAGTGGCAAGGGGCGACTCACCGACATCTCGCACGCGGTGGAGAGCGCCGTCCGTAAGGGCGGCCGGTACGGCATCGTCGACGGCTACGGCGGGCACGGCATCGGCACCGAGATGCACCAGGACCCGCACGTGCTCAACCACGGGCGGCCGGGCAAGGGCCCACGACTGGTCACCGGCATGGCGTTGGCCATCGAGCCGATGATCACGATGGCGTCGCCGCGTACGTCCGAGCTGGCCGACGGCTGGACGGTGGTCACCCGGGACGGCTCGGTGGCAGCACACGTCGAGCACTCGATGGCTCTGCTGCCGGACGGGGTCTGGGTGCTCACCGCGTTCGACGGGGGCCGAGCCCGACTGGGCGACCTGGTCACCGCCCGGCAGCCCGCCGCCTCAACCGCCCCCTAACCACCCACCCCACCCTAGGAGCGCGCCCCCCGGCGCGCTCCTAGCCTCGTTGATCATGAAGTTATTGCCATGACACGCCGCTGTCCCGGGCAATAACTTCATGATCAACGGAGGTCCGGGGTGGGACGCTGCGGGCGTGTGGGTGGCATGCTTGCCGGCATGGACGGACGCGACGGGATGCGAGCGGCGGACGCGGACCGTGAGGCGACGGCTGACCGGTTGCGGGCTGCCCTCGGCGAGGGTCGGCTGGATCTGCACGAGTACGACGAGCGTGTGCAGCGCGCCTACGCGGCGCGTACGTACGCCGAGCTGGACACCCTGCTCACCGACCTGCCGCCGGTGACGCCCGCGGAGCGTTCGACGCTGATGCCGGGCAGCCCGGCCGTCGGTGCGCCGACGGGCGCTGTGGCCGGCCAGCCTGTCCCTGCTGTGGGCAGTGTCACCGCTCGGTGGCTGGCCGAGGTGTGGTTGCCGTACCTGAGGGTGATCGCCATCGTGGTGACCGTCTGGGCGGTGACCTCGCTGCTCAGCCAGGACCTGCTCTACTTCTGGCCAGCCTGGGTGGCAGGGCCGTGGGGCGCGGTGCTGGTGGTCCGTACGGTCACGGGGCTGACCGGGGGAGAGCCCCGGCGTCAGTCGATCGAGCGGGAGCGCAGGCGGCAGCGCAGGCGGGCGAAGCGGGAACGCCGGCGCGAGCTGCGCGCCGGCGAGCCGGATGAACGGGACGACCCGCGACCGGCTGGCTGACCGCCGACAGTGGTTCGGATCACTGTCGCCCTCTCGGAATGAACTGGCTGCCGACGACCGGGCGCACCGGCCGGCGATGGTCCCGCGAGATCATCTGTCCTCCGGACGGAGTTCCGCGCCCGCCACGGCGGCGCGCGGGTGGCCGGTTTGGCGACCGCCCGCAGGCGGGCGTACACTTTCAGATCGGCGCACAGCGTCCACTCCGGCATGCCCGCCCTGCGCTTCGGCGGGACCTGGAGCCGCGGCTGGCGCGGGCTTCTGATTTTGGTCAGATCCCGTGTAAGACGTTGTGGGCCGCCCGGAGCAATCGACGTCAGGACAGCGGAGGACATGCCGAAAAAAGACGGAGCCATTGAGATCGAGGGTCGGGTCATCGAGCCCCTGCCGAACGCCATGTTCCGGGTGGAGCTCGCGAATGGCCACAAGGTGTTGGCTCACATCAGCGGCAAGATGCGGCAGCACTACATCCGCATCCTTCCGGAGGACCGGGTCGTCGTCGAACTCTCGCCGTACGACCTGACCCGCGGGCGCATCGTCTACCGCTACAAGTAGTCCTGACGACGGCCGGGAAGTCCCGTGTCCGTCTTCGACGTCCGGTCTCGCGCATCGCGCGTCCCCGGGCCAGATGGGAAGTAAGGCAACCGTGAAGGTCAAGCCGAGCGTCAAGAGGATCTGCAACAAGTGCCGGGTTATCCGTCGGCACGGCCGGGTCATGGTCATCTGCAGCGACCCGCGCCACAAGCAGCGCCAGGGCTGACTCAGCCCGTCCGGTCGGAGCACGACCGGGTGGCGTTGGTCCGGGTAGATCCTCAGCGACACACACATCACACATGCTCGTCCCAGCCACGAGCGGTACGCGAGACGTACTCCTGCGTGGCTGACCCCCGGTCGGAGGCCGGGGCCCGCTCGGGCAGCGACCGATCCCGGTCGCCGGCGCTCACCGCGTCGGAAAGACGGGACGGCCGGTAGCGGGGTGGGACGGGTCCACACCTCCGCCACATATCACGAGGAGTACGCCCGCACATGGCACGTCTAGTCGGCGTGGATCTCCCCCGCGAAAAGCGGATGGAAATCGCGCTCACCTACATCTTCGGGCTCGGTCGCACCCGGGCCCAGGAGACACTCGCCGCTACCGGGATCTCGCCGGACAAGCGCGCTCGGGACCTCACGGACGAGGAGCTCGTGCAGCTCCGCGACCACATCGAGGGCAACTACAAGGTTGAAGGCGACCTGCGCCGCGAGGTCGCCGCTGACATCCGCCGCAAGGTTGAGATCGGCTGCTACGCCGGCATCCGGCACCGCCGGGGCCTGCCTGTGCGTGGCCAGCGGACCAAGACCAATGCGCGGACCCGCAAGGGCCCGAAGCGGACCGTCGCCGGCAAGAAGAAGCCCGGCAAGAAGTAGTTCTTAACCGGATGATGGGTCGGCCGCCGCCGAGCTAGGCCAGGCCGCAACCCGATTCGGAAAGTCAACTAGGAGCGCACAGACTTATGCCACCGAAGGCTCGTGCCGGAGCCGCTGTAAAGAAGGTCCGGCGCAAGGAACGCAAGAACGTCGCCCACGGGCAGGCGCATATCAAGAGCACGTTCAACAACACCATCGTGTCCATCACGGACCCGACCGGTGCGGTCATCTCCTGGGCCTCCGCTGGCCAGGTGGGCTTCAAGGGCTCCCGCAAGTCGACTCCGTTCGCCGCGCAGCTGGCCGCCGAGGCTGCCGCGCGTCGCGCCATGGAGCACGGCATGCGCAAGGTCGACGTGTTCGTCAAGGGCCCCGGCTCCGGCCGGGAGACCGCCATCCGTTCGTTGCAGGCCGTGGGCCTCGAGGTCGGGCAGATCGCCGACGTCACCCCGCAGCCGCACAACGGATGCCGTCCGCCCAAGCGTCGCCGGGTCTGAGAGGTAGAGAGAGATGGCTCGTTACACCGGTGCTGACTGCCGCCGTTGCCGGCGGGAGAAGATGAAGCTGTTCCTCAAGGGCAGCAAGTGCGATGGTCCGAAGTGCCCGTTCGAGTCCCGGCCGTTCCCGCCCGGGCAGCACGGCCGCGGCCGCACCAAGGAGACGGAGTACCTGCTCCAGCTCCGTGAGAAGCAGAAGGCCCGTCGTGTCTACGGCGTGCTGGAGAAGCAGTTCCGCGGTTACTACGAGGAAGCCGTTGGCAAGCAGGCCAAGACCGGTGAGGTCCTCCTGCAGATCCTCGAGTCGCGGCTGGACAACGTCGTTTACCGGGCCGGCTACGCCCACTCGCGGGACATGGCCCGCCAGCTGGTCAAGCACGGTCACTTCACGGTGAACGGCAAGAAGGTCGACATCCCGTCGTACCGCGTCAAGGAGCACGACATCATCGAGGTTCGGGGCAAGAGCAAGGAGCTCACCCCGTTCATCGTCGCGCAGGCTCAGGCCGGCTCGAAGACGGTTCCGGCGTGGCTTGAGGCCATCCCGAGCCAGATGAAGGTGCTCGTGCACTCCCTCCCGGCCCGGCAGGTCATCGACACGCAGGTCCAGGAGCAGTTGATCGTCGAGCTCTACTCCAAGTAGTCCGAGCTCGTTCGGTGGCCCGCCCTTCGGGGCGGGCCACCGGAACAGTTTGTGTCGTGGACGTCAAATAGCGGGCGTCCCGGAAGAGAAGAGAAAAGATGCTCATCAGTCAGCGACCCTCCCTCTCCGAGGAGTCGATCAACGAGACCCGGTCGCGGTTCGCCATCGAGCCGCTGGAGCCGGGCTTCGGCTACACCCTGGGTAACTCGCTGCGGCGCACGCTGCTGTCGTCGATCCCGGGCGCGGCCGTCACCTCGATCAAGATCGACGGTGTGCTGCACGAGTTCACCACGATCCCCGGTGTCAAGGAGGACGTGGTCGAGCTCGTCATGAACATCAAGGAGCTGTGCGTCAGCTCCGAGCACGACGAGCCGGTCAGCATGTACCTGCGCAAGCAGGGCCCGGGCGACGTGACCGCGGGCGACATCCAGCCGCCGGCCGGCGTCTCGGTGCACAACCCGGACCTGAAGCTCGCCACCCTCAACGGCAAGGGCCGGCTCGACATGGAGCTGACCGTCGAGCGGGGCCGGGGCTACGTGACGGCGGCACAGAACAAGCAGTCCGGCGCCGAGATCGGCCGGATCCCGGTCGACTCGATCTACTCGCCGGTGCTGAAGGTGACCTACCGCGTCGAGGCGACCCGTGTCGAGCAGCGCACCGACTTCGACCGGCTGATCATCGACGTCGAGACCAAGCCGTCGATGGGCCCGCGTACCGCGCTGGCCTCCGCAGGTTCGACGCTGGTGGAGCTGTTCGGGCTGGCCCGTGAGCTGGACGAGACCGCCGAGGGCATCGACATCGGGCCGTCCCCGCAGGACGCCCAGCTGGCGGCGGACCTCGCTCTGCCGATCGAGGAGCTGGACCTCACCGTCCGCTCCTACAACTGCCTCAAGCGCGAGGGCATCAACTCCGTTGGTGAGCTCATCGGGCGTACCGAGGCCGACCTCCTCGACATCCGCAACTTCGGTCAGAAGTCGATCGACGAGGTCAAGATGAAGCTCGCCGGGATGGGTCTCGGGCTGAAGGACTCGGCTCCGAACTTCGACCCGGCGCACGTCGTGGACACCTTCGGCGAGGCCGACTACGACACCGACGACTACCGCGAGACCGAGCAGCTCTAGTCCGCGCTGCCGCCACAACTGAGGAGCACCAAAAATGCCCACGCCCACCAAGGGCCCCCGCCTCGGCGGCAGCCCCTCGCACGAGCGGCTGATGCTGGCCAACCTGGCCACTGCGCTGTTCCAGCACGGCAAGATCCAGACCACTGAGACGAAGGCCCGGCGGCTGCGTCCGCTGGCCGAGCAGCTCATCACCAAGGCCAAGCGCGGTGACCTCGCCTCGCGGCGGCGGGTGCTGGGTGTCGTCAAGGACAAGGACGTGGTCTACGCCCTGTTCGACCAGATCGCGCCCCGCTACTCCAACCGCCCCGGCGGTTACACGCGGATCGTGAAGACCGGTCCGCGCAAGGGTGACAACGCGCCGATGGCAATCATCGAGCTGGTGGAGGAGCTTCAGGTCGCCGAGCCGAAGGCGAACAAGAAGACCGCCGCCCGCAAGGCCGCGCAGCAGGACAAGGTCGAGGCGCTCGCCCCGGCCGAGGAGACCCCGCAGTCGGCTCAGGCCGACCAGGACTCCGAGGCTCCGGTGTCGGCGTCCGGTGACACCGCCGCCGCCCGCGAGGACAGCGACGAGGCCACCGAGAACAAGGCCTGATCAAGGGCAACGTCGGGCCCGGCACCCCCATCGGGGTGCCGGGCCCGACCCGTAACAGGAGGTACGAGGTGGACGAGCGGATCCGGCTGCGGCTGGACGTCTCGTACGACGGCACGGGCTTTTCCGGCTGGGCTGCTCAGCCGACCCGGCGCACGGTCGCGGGGGTGCTCGTCGAGGCCGTGGACCTGGTCCTCGGCGCCGGCACGGCCACCGGACTGACGGTGGCCGGGCGGACCGACGCGGGGGTACACGCCACGGGGCAGGTCTGCCACCTGGACCTGCCCGTCGACGTGTGGCGGCAGCACGAGGGGCTGCTGCTGCGTCGCTTGGCCCGTCTGCTCCCCACCGACGTGCGCGTACGGGCGATGACCGAGGTACCGGCCGACTTCGACGCCCGGTTCTCGGCGACCTTCCGGCGCTATGAGTACCGGGTCACCGATGCGCCCTTCGGCGCCGAGCCGCTGCGCCGGCACGAGGTGCTGGCCTGGCCGAAGCCGCTGGACCTGGCCGCGCTGAATGCCGCGGCGACCGGCCTGGTGGGGGAGCACGACTTCGCCGCGTACTGCCGACGCAAGGAGAACGCGACCACGCTGCGCGAGGTGACTCGGCTGGACTGGCGTCGCGACCCGGATGGCATCCTGGTCGCCACCGTGCAGGCCGACGCGTTCTGCCAGGCGATGGTGCGCAGCCTGGTGGGGGCGATGCTGGTGGCCGGGGACGGCCGCCGCCCGGTCGAGTGGCCGGGCAGCCTGCTCACCCGTCAGGCTCGGTCCAGCGAGGTGACCGTGGCCCCCGCGCATGGGCTGACCCTGGTCGCGGTCGGCTACCCGGCCGATCCCGCCGAGTACGCCCGCCGCGCCGACCTCACCCGCCGGCTGCGGGTTCCGATCGAGGGCTGACCGCCGACGGCCTGCCGGGGATCAGTCGCCCGGCAGTTCGCTGCCGCCGGTGCTGCCGCCGGTGCTGCCGCCCTGGCTCCCGTTGTTGTCGGTCGGCGCGGCCGTCGGCTGCGCGGCTGTGCCACCGTCGGCCCGCTGTTGCAGCACGCCCCGGCTGAGGTGCAGCTCGATCATGTCGAACAGGATCTCGCGGACCTTGGTGTCACCCGCCTTGATCGCCGCCCCGTCCTCGCGGACCACCAGCGCGTACGCCAGGTAGTGACCCCGGACCTGCCAGCCGACCCGTGCCGGGGCGGTGGCCAGCACGTCGGTGCCGTCGCCGCCGGTGAGACCACGGAACCGGCCCTGCCGCTCGTCGAGCTGTTGCCGGATCCGGTCCCGGGCTCGCTCCGCGCTGACCTTGTCGGTGAGGTTGAACAAGCCGGCGGTGACCAGGTGGTCGCCGTCGGGCGTACGCAGCGTGGCCCGGACCACCTGGTTGCAGCCGAGCCGGACCAGCAGGTCGGCGACCTCGCCGGTGGCGGCGACGGCGCAACTGCCACTGGACTGTGTCTTGAGCACCTGGTAGCTAGGCTGGCCGGCGGTGAGTTTCAGTTCCTTGCCGGGGAAGAGTTCCTTGGCGGTGAGCGGGGCCTGGTCGGTGTCCCGGGAGTCGAGGGCCAGCCGTTCCGGCGCGGCGGACGTCGGGGCCGCGTTCGGCTGGTACGTCGGGGTGGCCTGTGGTTGCTGGTCACGGTCGATGAGCAGCGCGGCGGCACCCAGGCCGCAGAGGGCGAGCAGGACCAGGACGGCTGCGCCGCCGATCACCACCTGCCACAGCCGCCCGCCGTTGCGCCGGGTGGCGGGGTCCACCGGCTGCGCCGAGGTGTACACCTGGCTGCGGGGCGCTGCGGGCGGAATGTCGACACGGGCCGGCGGTGGCGGCGACGAGGGCAGCGAAAGCTGATTCGCCCGGGGCAGCGACGGCGTGGGGAAGCGTGACGGAGAGGGCCCGGCCGGCGGCGGCGGCCCGGCGCCGAGCACCGACAGGTCGGACCCGGGCTCCGGGTACTCCTCGAAAGCGTCCTCATCGGACTCGTACCGATACACCATGTCGCCCAGAGTAGGAGGCATTGTCCCTTTAGGGGGTAATATCGGGGAAATGTGCGCGTGGGCCGTGTCGTGGCCCGCCCCGGCCGGTGCGAGAATTGCCGGCGTGACCGGCGACCACTACTTCACCGCTCAACCCACCAGCGATGCTCCGGCGCGCGAGGTCGAGTTCTCCGTCGCCGACCGCGACTACCGGCTTGTCTCTGCCGGCGGGGTCTTCTCCGCCAGCCGGCTCGACCCTGGCACGGCGGTGCTCCTGCGCAAGGCCGAGCTGCCCGCCGTCGAGACCAGCGGCAACCTGCTCGACCTCGGCTGCGGGTTCGGGCCGATCAGCTGCGTACTGGCCGATTTCGCGCCGACGAGCACCGTCTGGGCCGTCGACGTCAACGCCCGTGCCCGCGAGCTGACCGCCGCCAACGCGGTCCGGATCGGCGCCGGTGACCGGGTCCGGGTCAGCGCGCCGGATGACGTGCCGCCAGACGTCCGGTTCGCCCAGCTCTGGTCCAACCCACCCATCCGGATCGGCAAGGACGGGCTGCACGACCTGCTGCTGCGCTGGCTGCCCCGGCTCGCACCGGACGGCGTCGGCTGGCTGGTGGTCGCCCGGCACCTCGGCGGCGACTCGCTGCAGCGCTGGCTCACCGAGCACAGCTGGCAGGTCGAGCGGTACGCCAGCCAGAAGGGCTTCCGGGTGCTGCGGGTCACCCGGTAATTGGATGTACCCCCCGAGCCTTGTTGGGGCAGGATCCCGTCGTGGGATACGTGGACGTGGCAGGGGTCGGGCACATTCTGCCCGACGGTCGGGAACTCTTCGCCGACGTGTCGTTCCGGGTCGGGGAGGGCGGCAAGGTCGCCCTGGTCGGGCCGAACGGCGCGGGGAAGACGACGCTGCTGCGGATGGTCGCCGGCGACCTGCCGGTGCGTAGCGGCGTCGTCGCACGGGCCGGCGGGCTGGGCGTGATGCGCCAGTTCATCGGCATGATCGGCGACGAGTCGACGCTCGCCGACCTGGCGTTGTCGCTGGCCCCGCCGTCGCTGCGCGACGCCGGCCGCCGGCTCGGCGAGACCGAGGCGGCCATGCGGGCGACCGAGGCCCACGGCAAGTTCAGCAACGCCGCGGGCAAGGCCCAGCTGGCGTACGCCGACGCGCTGGGCGCCTGGGGCGAGGCCGGCGGGTACGACGCCGAGGTGCTCTTCGACACCGTCGCGACCATCGTGCTCCACCTGCCCTGGGACGCGGTGCGGGACCGGCCGGTGCGTACGCTCTCCGGCGGCCAGCAGAAGCGCTTCGCGTTGGAGTTGCTGTTGCGCGGCCCGGACGAAGTGCTGCTGCTCGACGAGCCGGACAACTTCCTCGACGTGCCCGGCAAGCGCTGGCTGGAGGCGCGACTGCGCGAGTCGACCAAGTCGGTGCTCTACGTCTCGCACGACCGCGAGCTGCTGGCCCAGAGCGCCGACCGGGTGGTCGCCGTCGAGGGTGGCAGCGCCTGGGTGCACCCCGGCGGCTTCGCCAGCTGGCACTCCGCGCGGGTGGCTCGGCACGCCCGCCTGGACGAGCTGCGTCGGCGCTGGGACGAGGAGCACCAGAAGCTGCGCGAGCTGGTGCTGATGTACAAGCAGAAGGCGGCGTACAACGACGGGTTGGCCTCGCGCTACCAGGCCGCGCAGACCCGGCTGCGCAAGTTCGAGGAGGCCGGGCCGCCGCCCGTACCGCCAAAGGACCAGGACATCCGGATGCGGCTGAGCGGCGGGCGGACCGGCAAGCGGGCGGTCGTCTGCGAGCAGCTGGAGCTCGACGGCCTGACCTACCCCTTCGACCTGGAGATCTGGTACGGCGATCGGCTTGCGGTGCTCGGTGCCAACGGCACCGGCAAGTCGCACTTCCTGCGGCTGCTGGCCCGGGGCGGCACCGACCCCGACCCGGCGAACGGGCCGGTCGACGGGGCGGGCGCGCTCGCCCCGGTGGCACACGACGGCACGGCCCGGCTGGGCGCCCGGGTTCGCCCCGGGCACTTCTCCCAGACCCACGACCGGCCGGAGCTGATGTCCAAGACGCTGGTCGAGATCCTCTGGCGAGGTGACGAACACCGCACGGGGATGGACCGGCACGCGGCGATGGGGGTGCTCAGCCGCTACGAGCTGGCCGCGCAGGGCGACCAGCGCTTCGGCACGCTCTCCGGAGGGCAGCAGGCCCGTTTCCTGGTGCTGCTGCTGGAGTTGTCCGGGGCGACCCTGCTGCTGCTCGACGAGCCCACCGACAACCTCGACCTGGCCAGCGCGGAGGCGCTGGAGGCGGGCCTGAACGCGTTCGAGGGGACGGTGATCGCCGTCACCCACGACCGCTGGTTCACCCGCTCCTTCGACCGGTTCGTGCTGTTCGGCGGCGACAGCGAGGTGGTGGAGACCCCGGAACCGGTCTGGGACGTCGGCTGATCGGTCCCCGGGCGACGGTGCGTCCGGCCGGCATAGGGTGGATCTCGTGACTGAGATGACCTATCGCCGGCTGGGCGACTCCGGGCTCGTGGTGTCCGTGGTCGGCATCGGCTGCAACAACTTTGGCCGCAAGCTCGACCTCGACGGCACCCGGGCGGTGGTGGACGCGGCCCTGGACGCCGGGATCACCCTCTTCGACACCGCCGACATCTACGGCGAACCGCAGGGCGGTTCCGAGGAACTGCTCGGGCAGGCGCTCAAGGGACGCCGGGACGACGTGGTGGTGGCCACCAAGTTCGGCATGGACATGAACGGCCTCAACGGGCCGGACTTCGGCGCCCGAGGCTCGCGGCGTTACATCGCCCGAGCGGTCGAGGCGTCGCTGCGCCGGCTCGGCACCGACCACATCGACCTCTACCAGATGCACGAGCCCGACCCGGGCACCCCGATCGACGAGACGCTCGCCGCCCTCGACGACCTGGTTCGCGACGGCAAGGTGCGCTACCTGGGCAACTCCAACTTCGCCGGGTGGCAGATCGCCGACGCGGACTGGGTCGCCTCGTCCAACGGCCGGGCCCGCTTCATCAGCGCGCAGAACCACTACAGCCTGCTGGAGCGGTCCGTGGAGACCGAGGTGATCCCGGCCTGCGAGCGGTTCGGCCTCGGCATGCTGCCGTTCTTCCCGCTCGCCAACGGCCTGCTCACCGGCAAGTACAAGCGCGAGGGTCAACCGCCGGCCGGCAGCCGGCTCTCCGGCGGTGGCCGGTACGCCGAGCGGCTCGCCGCAGCCGACTGGGACACCATCGAGGCGATCGAGGCGTACGCGGCCGAGCGAGGGCTGACCATGCTCCAGGTGGCGATCGGCGGGCTGGCCGCCCAGCCGGCGGTGACCTCGGTGATCGCCGGTGCCACCACGCCCGAGCAGGTACGCGCCAACGCCGCCGCCGGCACCTGGGAGCCCAGCGACGAGGACCTGGCGGCGCTGCGCGCCATCCTCTGAGCCCGCGACGGCGAGCGCGGATCCGTTCCCGGAAACCGGAGTGCCCTTGGTCGAGGGCACCCCGGCTTTCCGGGACGTCGCGTCGATCAGTCCTTCTGTGTACCGGTGCGGCGGCGGCCGAGCAGTATGCCCACACCCATCGCGGCGGCGACGAGCACGAGGCCGGCCGCTCCGACCGTCCACCACCAGGTGATTCCCTCGCCCGACTCTCTGTCGCGGTCGGCCGTCGGCGAGGGTGACTGGCTCGGGGCCAGCTCCTGTGCCTTCGCCTGCACCGTGGCGGTGGCCTCGCTCTGGTGCGGAGCGGGGGCGCTCACCTTCACCCGCCAACTGCCGGCGGAGAGCAGCGGACCGGTGGTGTAGAAGCCCTGGCCCTCGGGTGCCGGTTCGAGTTGCACCGGCCCGAGCTGTTGTCCGTCCGGGCCGGTGGCGGTGAGGATCAACCGCACCAGCTTGTCCAGCCGACGGCCATCGGCGTAGGTGGCCTGGATGGTGACCCCCTCGGCCCCGTCGCCGGCAACCGCCAGCTTGAGTTTGTCGGCCTGAGCGGCCGCCGGGGTCGCGGCGACCAGGGTCAGGGCCAGTCCGGCGAACACGGCGGCCAGCACCTTGCGGATACCCGTCACGGACATCTCCCCACTACGGATGAGGGAGGCCCCTCCCCGACGCCGCAGCGTCGGGGAGGGGCCTCGTCGGATCAGAGCTGGCGACCGGGTGCGAGCCGGGTGGCATCGCCACCGAGCCGCCCGGTGCCCTTGACCGATTCGCCGTCGTTCGCCTTGACCCCGGCCTTGCTGGCCGCGCCGCCGAGCCGAACGATCATGGCGTCGGCGTCCCGGATCAGAACGTCCCGGATCTCCGCCTCGGCCACCAGCGTGGCATCGGCGGCGAGCGCCCGGAACGCGGTCAGCTGCCTGACCGCCACCTTGTCGTCGCCGGCCGCCTCGGACTTACGAACAGCGTCGAGCTTGTTCGACAACTGCTTGTGCGCCTTGGTCGACAGCCGACCCGTGGCCTTGAACCGGTCCAGCAGGCTCTGCATGTCCCGGAACGAGGTGGTGACGAAGAACCGGACCGTCGAGGTGGTCTTGTTGCCCGCCTTGTCGGTCGCGGTCACGGTCAGCTCGTGCAGGCCGAGCGGCAGCTCGTACATGGCCTGCAGAGTGCCGCTGGCGTACGCCTCGCCGTCCAACTGGCCGACCACGGTCGCGATGCCCGAGGTCGGGTCGACGGCCTGCCAGGACACCCGCACGTCCTGGCTGTCGCCGTAGAGCTGGCCGTCGGCGATCCCGGACACCAGCAGTGTCGGCTTGGTGCCGTCGATGCGCAGCACCGCCGACTTGAGCGTCTCGACGTTGCCCGCCTTGTCGGCCGAGCGGAACAGCAGCTCGTGCTGCCCGTCACCGGTCACCTCGACCGGCGTCGTGTACGACGCCCACGCGCCACCGTCCAGCGACCACTCCACCGTCTTGACGCCGGAACCGGCATCGGTCGAGGTCAGCACGACCGGGATCGTCCCGTTGTGCCAGCCGGCGTCGTTCGCCGGAGCGAACGTCGCCGAGGTCACCGGCGCGGTGGCGTCGATCTTGACCGAGACGGTCTTCGTCGACTCCACGTTGCCCGCCTGGTCCGTCGAGCGGAACCGCAGCTCGTGCTCGCCGTCCCCGGTGACCTGCACCGGTGCCGTGTAGTCCGTCCAGGTGGTGGCCCCGTCCAGCTGGTACGCCGTGCCGGCGAGCCCGCTACCGCCGGCCTCGTCGGCACCGGTGAGCGTGATCGTCACCGGCCCGGTGTGCCACCCGTCGGTCGGGGTGCCCGAAACCGCCGCCGTGGTAACCGGCGCGGTCTCGTCGGCCACCTCCGTGCTGAGCCGGAAGTAGTCGAACGAGGCGGTCTTCGAGGCCGTCTGGTTGGCGCCGAGGGTGAACAGCCCGACCTTCGGGGTGGCACCGACCGCACTGTTGGTCAGCGCCGTCAACGCGGTCCAGGTCGTGCCGTCCGCCGAGTACGACGCGGTGAACGTGTCGCCGGTGCGGGCCAGCCGCAGATGCCACACGGCATCGGTCAGGTTGGCCGCCTCGGGCTGCGGGTTCTGGACCGTCCCGGCGATCTCGCTGCGGAACTCGATCCGCCGCGTCACCGTCTGGCCGGCCTGGTTGTCCGCGATGAAGTCGAACTTCAGGTAGTTGTCGTCGTCCGCCTGCACGAGCAGACCGGCCTGCTGGTACTGCTCGTTCAGCAGGCTGCCGTCGACCTTCGTCTCCAGGGTCCAGTCGCCGGACGGCGCGGTCTGGAGGATGAAGTTCTTCGGCCCGGTGTTGTCGGTGCCGTAGATGTCACCGTTGGGCACGTCGATCCGCAGCGCGCCACCGGTGACCCGGTAACCCGTCGGGTCCTCCCGCAGGATCGCGTCCCACCGGCACTTGTCCAGCGAGCTGCCGGTGAACTCGTCCGACGGCTCGACCGGCCCGGCCGGGGCGTCCGGCGTGACCTGGAACGAGTCGAAGGCCGCGTCGACCACTGGCGCCTCGGTGCCGCCGTTGAGCGCGAAGACCCCGATCCGTGGGTTGGTGATGCCGGCGAGCGCGGCCGACCGGCCGACCGGGGTGAAGGTCTGCCCGTCGCCCGAGGCGGACGCGGTCAGGTTCGTCCCGTCGCTGGTGATCCGCAGGTACACGGTGTCACCCGCCGGTGCGGCGGCGCTGTCGGCAGCATCGTTGCGCGGCGTACCGGCCGTCTCCCGGATGAACTCCACCCGCCGACTGCCGTTGTACAGCAGGTCGAGCTTGGCGTAGTTGTCGTCGTCGCCGTACACGAGAACGCCAGCCTGCTGGTAGTTGGCCGTCACCGGCAGGGTGACCTTGGTGGTCATCTCCCAGGCACCGGTCGGAGCCGCCTGGAGCACCAGGTTGGTGGCATCGTTGCGAGCGCCGTAGAGGTCACCCACGCCGGTGGGCAGCCGCAGCGAGCCGCCACTGACCGAGTAGAGCTGGTTCTCCCGGACCACGCTGGTCCACCGGCCCTTGTCGAGGCTGGTGCCGTTGAAGTCGTCCGAACGCGCCCCGAAGCAGGACGTGTCCGGAGCGTCCACCCGCACCGGCACCGCGGCGTAGGCCTTGGCACCCTTGCTGTCGGTCACCGTGAGGGTGGCCGTGAAGGTGCCCGGGGTGGTGTAGGTGTGGCTGGCGTCCAGGGTGGCCGCCGTGCCTCCGTCACCGAAGTCCCAGGCGTACGTCAGAGGGGTGTCTCCCTCGGCGTCGGTGGCCGTGCCGTCGAAGGCGACGGTGACCGGCGCGGTGCCGGTGGCCGGGGTGGCGGTGGCGCTGACCACCGGCGGCGCGTTCTCGGTGACGCCGCGGCCGACGAAGTCCATCCAGTTGACGTTGAACAGCGAGCCTGTCCCGCCGTTCGGATCGCGGGCCAGGAAGTACAGCGAGCCGCTTGCGGCACCGGTGACCGGCGCGCTCACGTCCGTGTACGTCTGCCACGCGCCGGTCGCCGGCACGGTGGCCGTGGCGACCACCGGTCCGTCAACCGCGCCCGCGCGGACCTCGATCCGACCGCCAGCGGCGGCCGAGGCGGCCCGGAACCGGATCTCGGTGATGTTGGTCAGGTCCGCCGGGGCGACCGACCACCAGTCGCCGTCCTCGATGAACCCGATGTTCTGGCCGCCGCCGGCGGTGTCGGCGCCGGTCTCCCGCTGCACACCGGCGTCTCCGCCGCCGGTGCTCACCGGCGCACGCCCGGTGGCGGTGAAGTACTCGGCCTGCTTCTGCTTCGGCTGAAGGATCTCGATGGCCCGGCCGGTGAGCGGGCCGGACCCGCCAGCGCCGCCCTTGTCGGTGTAGGTGGCCTCGAAGACCGCGAACACGTTCGCCTCGGCGCCGTGCCCGGAGGCGAGCGACGTCTGGACGGTGCCGGTGCAGCCGGTGTGCTGCTCCAGCGGGTGGGCGTGCTCGTCGTGACCGAGCAGCACCTGCAACTGCACCCGGTCGCAGTCGATCTGCCCGTCCTCCGGGTCGGTCGCCTTGATCGTGTAGCGGACCTGGTCACCCCAGTTGAAGAAGCCACCGTCCGGCGGGAACTCGATGGTCACCGTCGGTGCGGTGTTGCCCACGGTGACCGGCACGTTGGCCACCGCGGTACGGCCCTTCGGGTTGGTGACGGTGAGCTGGGCGGTGAAGCTGCCCGCCGTCGCGTACGTGTGCGTCGGGTTGGCCTCGGTCGAGGTCTGCCCGTCGCCGAAGGTCCAGGCGTAGGTGAGCGCGCCACCGTCCGGGTCCCGGGAGCCGGCGCTGGAGAAGGTGACCGTCAACGGTGCCGGCCCCGAGGTCGGGGTGGCGGCCGCTGCCGCGATCGGCGCGCGGTCACCGGCCGTGTAGTCGATCCGGTAGACGCCGGAGTTGTCGTTGTTGCCACCGAAGCCGCTGCCCCACTCGATCAGGTACAGCGCGCCGTCCGGGCCGAACTCGAAGTCCATCGGCCGGACCATGCTCATCCCGGTGAGCAACTGGTTGATGTCCACCAACGACTTACCGTCGGCGGTCAGCTGCATCGTGTACATCTTCGACTGGTTCCACTCGCCGAGCAGCGCCTTGCCGTCGTAGTAGGCCGGCCACTTCCGGTTGGAGTTGAGGTCGGCGTCGTACCGGTAGACCGGGCCGCCCATCGGGGCGCCGCCGCCGCCGATCTCCGGGTACCGCGCGTCACCGGCGTACCCGTAGTCGACGGTCGCCGGAACGACCGGCGGGAGGTTGGTCAGGCCGGTGTTGTTGGGCGAGTTGTTCACCGGCGCAGCGCAGTCGAACTTCGCGCCGCTCGGACCGGACGGGAACGTGTAGTCGTTGTACGCCTCGTTCGTCCCCGTGCAGTACGGCCAGCCGTAGTTGCCGGGGGTGACGACGTTCCACTCGACCAGGCCCCGGGGGCCCCGGGTCGGGTTGTCCGCGTTGGCGTCCGGGCCGTAGTCCGCGACGTACAGCGTGTTGGTCTTCGGGTCCGTGCCGATCCGGAACGGGTTGCGGAAGCCCATCGCGTAGATCTCGGAACGGGTCTTCTCGGTGCCCGGCGCGAAGAGGTTGCCCGACGGGACGGTGTACGTGCCGTCGTCCTCCGGGTGGATCCGGATCACCTTGCCGCGCAGGTCGTTGGTGTTGCCGGAGGTGCGCTGCGAGTCGTAGTCCTGGCGGCCCGGCCGCTCGTCGATCGGCGTGTACGCGCTCGACTCGAACGGGTTGGTGTTGTCACCGGTGGCCAGGTAGAGGTTGCCCTCACCGTCGAAGGTCATGCTGCCGCCTGCGTGGCAGCAGGTGTTGCGCTGGGTGTCGACCCGCAGCACCTGCTTCTCACTGGCCGGGTCGATGGTGTCGCCGGTCACCGTGAATCGGGACAGCAGGTTGCGGGCGACCCCGTCGTTCGGGGCGTAGTAGAGATACACCCACTTGTTGGTGGCGAAGTCAGGGTCGAGCCGGATGCCGATGAGGCCGTCCTCGTTGCCGGTGAAGACGTCCAGGTCGACGGCGGTGACGGTGCTGCTGGTGTCCGGCTTGACGATCTGCACGCGACCGTCGCGCTCGATGTAGAAGACCCGCCCGTCGGGGGCGATGTCCAGCTCCATCGGGTTGCTGGTGTTGCTGTCCAGCGTGACCTTCTCGAAGTTCGCGGTCTTCGAGGCGCCGCAGTCACCGGCCTCGACACCGGCCGCGGTCCGGATGCCGCCGAGCAGGTGGGAGAGGAACTCGGGCTCGGCGTACGACTCCCGGGTGTGCCCGCCTCCGGTGTACCAGGATCGGCCACCGTCGAAGTCCTGGCACCAGGCGATCGGGTGGTCGGCACCCATCGCGCCGGCGCCCGCGGTGTAGCTCTTCTCGTCCAGGCTGGCGAGCACGTGCACGTCCGGCCGGGGGTTGGTCTGGTAGTTGTACCACTCGTCGAACCGGGACCAGCGGTCCGGCAGTTCGGCCGTGGACGGGTGGGCGTGGTCCTCCACCTTGACCGTGGCCTGCTGGTTCGCCGGGTGGTTGGCGAAGTACGCGCCGACCAGATCGCCGTACCAGCCCCAGCTGTACTCGGTGTCCGACGCGGCGTGGATGCCGACGTAACCGCCACCGGCACGGACGTAGCGCTCGAACGCCGCCTGCTGCTCGGCGTCGAGGACGTCACCGGTGGTGGAGAGCCAGATCACCGCCTTGTACTTCGCCAGGTTGGCGTCGCTGAATGCGGCACCGTCCTCAGAGTTGTCCACGGTGAATCCGTTGGCGACGCCGAGCTGTTGGATGGCGGCGACCCCGGTGGGGATGGAGTCGTGCCGGAAGCCGGCGGTCTTGGAGAAGACGAGGACGGAGAAGGGATCGTCGGCGGCCTTTGCCGGCTTCGGCACCACCTGGGTGACCGGGGCTGCGGCGGGCGCCTCTCGCGGGGGGACCTGCGCGGCGGCCGGAGCCGCCTGCGCGGGCATGCCGAACAGGGTCGTCGAGGCGACAGCCAGGGAGATCAGAGTCGCGGTGATGGGTACGCGGGCACGACGAGAACGGGGCACGCCGCCTCCTATGTCGCAGTGGACAGGGATCGCGGGGCCGGCTCGCCGAAGACCGTCCCGGATGGAGCCGGTGGTGACACCGTGCCAGGGTGTCCACACCAGCATTTTGTCGAATCGCTAAACAAATTAATTCGGCTTGCCCAATGTCCGGCAAGATGCCGGCGGGTAACGGTTCTGCAACGGCAGGCGACATTCCGAACAGGACCACATGAAGTGCCCCATGTATCTCGCTCTTTTCGGCGCGGTCCGGCCCACCGGCCGCCGCCGCCCCCGCCTTGGCAGACCGGAGGATCTGTCGTACGGTGACACGCAAGTAACCCACGGGAGTCCGGTGTACCGGGCTGAGAGGGGGGCTGACAGCCCCCGACCGTCGAACCTGATCCGGGTAATGCCGGCGCAGGGAGGAGCGTTGCCGTGCCGTCCCTAGGACGACTGCATCTGATCACCGACACCCGACCCGGGCGGGACCCACTCACCGTGGTCCGGGCCGCCCTCACGGCGGCCCGCGCCGACCTGGTGGTGCAGGTCCGGGTCGAGGATTCCGCCACCGACCGCGAGGCGTACGACCTGGCCCAGCTGGTGCTGGCGCTCTGCACGCCGTACGGGGCGACCTGCCTGGTCAACGACCGGTTGCACGTGGCGCTGGCGGTGGGCGCCGCCGGCGGGCACGTCGGAGCGGACGACCTGCCGGTCGCCGCCGCCCGCCGGGTGCTCGGCCCCACCGGCGTGCTGGGAGCCACCGCCCGCGGGCCGGGAACGGCGACCGAGGCCGTCACGGCGGGAGCCAGCTACCTGGGCGTCGGGCCGTGCCACACCACCAGCACCAAGTTCGGCCTGCCGGACCCGATCGGCCCTGCGGGGGTACGCGCGGTCACCGACGCCGTTGACGTGCCGGTCATCGCGATCGGCGGAGTGACCGCCGCCCGGGTGCCGGCTCTGCGAGCCGCCGGGGCGTACGGGGTGGCGGTCGTCGGTGCCCTCTCGGCTGCCGCCGACCCGGCGCGGGCGACCGCCGAGCTGATCGAGGCCCTGACGTGCTGACCGGCCGGTTCCCGTCACCGCGATCGAGCGACCGGGCCCGGCCGGACGTGGCGGTGGTGGGAGCGGGGCCGATCGGGCTGGCCATCGCCTGGCGCTGCGCCGCCCGTGGGCTGCGGGTGGCGGTGCACGATCCGGCGTCCGGCTCGGGGGCGTCGGCGGTCGCCGCCGGCATGCTCTCCCCGGTCGCCGAGGCGTACTTCGGTGAGCGGCAGCTGACCGGGCTGCTGCTGGCGTCCGCCGCCCGCTGGCCGGAGTTCGCCGCCGAGCTGAGCGAGGCGACCGGCGCCGAGATCGGCTACCGGACCGAGGGCACCCTGATGGTCGGGCTGACCGGCGACGACCTGGCCGAGGCGCGCCGGCTCTGGGCGTACCAGCAGGGGTTGGGCCTGCCCGTGACCCCTCTGCGCCCCAGCGAGCTGCGCGACCGCGAGCCGGCGCTCGCCCCACGGGTGCGCGGCGGCGCGCTCGCGCCCACCGACCACCTGGTCGACCCCCGATTGCTGGTGCCGGCGCTGCGGACGGCCGCGCAGCGGGCCGGCGCGGTGCTCGTACCGCAAGCGGTTCACCAATTGTCCGAGGTGGACGCACGGATCACCGTGGTCGCCGCCGGCTGCGGGGCCGCCGCACTCACCAGCCTGCCCGTGCGGCCGGTGAAGGGCCAGATCCTCCGGCTACGCGCGCCCGATGGCGGCGCGCCGGGCTTCCGACACGTGATCCGGGGGTACGCCGACGGCGAACCCGTCTACCTGGTGCCCCGCGCCGACGGCGAGGTCGTGCTCGGCGCGACGGTCGAGGAGCGGTCGGACACCACGATCACCGCCAGTGCCGTGCAGCGCCTGCTCCGTGCCGGCATCGACCTGCTGCCCGAGCTGGCCGAGTACGACCTGGTCGAGGCGATCGCCGGGCTGCGCCCGGGCACCCCGGACAACGCGCCCATCCTCGGGCCGCTGCCCGGCCGGCCGGACGTCCTGGCCGCCACCGGGCATCACCGGCACGGCATCGTGCTCACCCCGATCACCGCCGACCTGATCGCCGACCTGGTGCTCACCGGCGTACCCGACCCGCTGCTCGCGCCCTTCGGGCCTGACCGGTTTCCCGCCGGCGCCAAGGCTGGGCCTGGTGCGGCCGGGCACGGTGCGGCCGGGCCTGGTGCGGCCGGGCCTGGTACGGCTGGGCCTGGTGCGGCTGGGCCTTTCGCGGCCGGGTCGGGCGGACCTGAACGGACGATGGAGGGGGACCGGTGGAGTTGACGGTGAACGGGGCCGGACGCAGCGTCCCCGGTGGTGCGTCGGTGGCGGACCTGGTCCGCGACATCGTGCCTGAGCAGCGTGGAGTGGCGGTCGCGGTCAACGGCGAGGTGGTGCCCCGCGCAGCATGGTCGGCCACGGTGCTGCGCGACGGTGACCAGGTCGAGGTGCTCACCGCGGCGCAGGGCGGGTGAGCGGCGTGCCCTTCGAGCTGGGTGGGGTGACGTTCACGTCGCGGCTGATCCTCGGCACCGGCGGCGCCGCGAACCTGCACGTGCTGGAGCAGGCGATCCGGGCGTCCGGCACCGAGCTGGTCACCCTGGCGCTGCGCCGGGTGGGCACGGCGCCGGGCTCCACCGGCGGGCTGCTGGAGCTGCTGGACCGGTGCGGGGTACGGCTGCTGCCGAACACCGCCGGCTGCCACACCGCGACCGAGGCGGTGAAGGTGGCCCGGCTGGCCCGGGACGCGTTCGACACCGAATGGATCAAGCTGGAGGTGATCGGTGACGAGCGGACGCTGCTGCCCGACGGGGTGGAGTTGCTGCGCGCCGCCGAGGAGTTGGTCGCCGACGGTTTCACCGTCCTGCCGTACACCAGCGACGACCCGGTGCTCGCCCGCCGGCTCGCCGACGTGGGCTGTGCCGCGGTGATGCCGGCCGGCTCACCGATCGGTTCGGGGCTCGGCATCGGCAACCCGCACCACATTCGGCTCATCCGTCAGGGTGTGGACGTGCCGGTGATCCTCGACGCCGGCATCGGCACCGCCTCCGACGCGGCCCTGGCCATGGAGTTGGGCTGCGACGCGGTGCTGCTGGCGAGCGCGGTAACCCGGGCGGCGGACCCGGTGGCGATGGCGACCGCGATGCGCTACGCCGTCGAGGCGGGGCAGCTGGCCGCAGGCGCCGGTCGAATCGCCCGTCGCTTCCACGCGCTTCCCTCCACACCCGACGAGGGAAGACCCGACCTGTGACCGGCGAACGCGGATGGGCGCCGCTGGAAGATCTTGGAAGCAAACCGCCCGTCGAGGGGCCGATTCCTTCCAAGATCTCGTCGGCGACCGTGCCGTCGGGCGTCGTGGTGTTGACGGATCGGCTGATGGCGCGAAGAGGGCTTGACCGGGTTGTGGCGAGGGCTGTGGCCGGGGGAGTGCGCTGGGTGGTGCTGCGGGAGAAGGACCTGCCCCGCGCCGAGCGCACCGCCTTAGCGGCCGACCTGCGGGCGATCCTCGTCGACGTCGGCGGAACCCTCATCGTGGCCGGCCCCGACCCGCTCGGCGGCGACGCCGTCCACCTGCCCGCCGCCGGCCCGTACCCACCGCCGACCCACCAACTGGTCGGCCGCTCCTGCCACAACCACACCGAGCTGCGCCGACTGACCACTGAGCACTACGCCACCGTCTCCCCGATCTACCCCACCAGAACAAAACCCGGCTACGGCCCACCCCTCGGACCAGGCGGCCTGCGAAAGCTGATCCACAACAGCCCAGTTCCCACCCTTGCGCTGGGCGGAGTGGAAACACCACACCAGGTCACCGCCTGCGTCGAGGCGGGAGCCGTCGGAGTGGCAGTGCTAGGCGCGATCATGCGAGCCCAAGACCCCGCCGAAACAGCCACCGAGCTGACCAGAGCCTTCAAAGAGGCGGTCACCCCCAAGCCCTCCCACAGCCGGCGGCAACCGACGGGGGTCCCCACCGCAGCCCCCAACCGCAACCAAAGAGGAGAGATGACGCCGACAACAGTGCTCACCATCGCCGGCTCGGACTCCGGCGGTGGCGCAGGCATCCAGGCCGACCTCAAGGTCTTCGCCGCGCTGGGCGCGTACGGCACCAGCGTCCTCACGGCGGTCACCGCGCAGAACACGCGCGGTGTCGACGCCGTCCTGCCGCTGCCCCCGCGCACGGTCACCGAGCAGCTGGACAGCGTGCTCACCGACTTCACCGTCTGCGCGGTCAAGACGGGGATGCTCGGCACCCCGGCGGTGGCCGACGTGGTGGCCGAGGCGGCACGGGATGGCCGGCTGCCCCAGCTCGTCGTCGACCCGGTGCTGGTCGCCACCAGTGGTCACCGGCTCGGCGTGGTGGGCGCGGTGGAGCGGCTGCTGCCGTACGCCAGGGTGGCGACGCCGAACTGCGCGGAGGCCGCGGCCATCACCGGACGCCCGGTGGACGACGTGGCCGGGATGGTCGTGGCCGCCGAGGCCCTCGGAGCAGGCGGCCCGGAGTACGTCGTGGTCACCGGCGGCGACCTGGACGGGGGAGAGGCGGTCGACGTGCTGCACGGCGGCGGAGTCACCACCCTGTTGCGCGCCCCGCGAGTGGCCACCCGGCACACCCACGGCACCGGGTGCTCGTTCTCGGCGGCGGTCGCCGTGCGGCTCGCGCTGGGCGATCCGGTGCCGGTGGCGGTCGGGGCCGCCAAGGAGTACGTGCTCCGTGCGCTGACCGGCGCGCGGGGTTGGGAGCTGGGCGCGGGACGTGGGCCGCTGAACCACTTCGGCTGGTCCGCTTGATCACCAGGGAGGCTGTCATGCACGCACGAGGCAAGGTGTACGTCGAGGGGTCGCGGCCGGATGTCCGGGTGCCGTTCGCCGAGGTGCCGCTGAGCGGAGACCATCCGCCGGTACGGCTCTACGACACGTCCGGTCCCGGTTCCGACCCCGAGGTGGGGCTGCCGCCGTTGCGCGGGCCGTGGATCGCCGAGCGGGGTGACGTGGCACCCGTGCGGGGGGCGGGTACGCCGCTCGCCGGGGCGGACGGTCGCCGGCCCACGCAGCTCGCGTACGCGCGGGCCGGTGTGGTGACGCCGGAGATGGAGTTCGTGGCGATCCGGGAGAACGTCGACCCGGAACTCGTGCGGATCGAGATCGCCGCCGGCCGGGCGGTGCTGCCGCTCAACGTGAACCACCCGGAGTGCGAGCCGGCGATCATCGGTAAGGCGTTCCTGGTAAAGGTGAACGCCAACATCGGCACCTCGGCGGTCAGCTCGTCGGTCGCCGAGGAGGTGGAGAAGCTGACCTGGGCCACCCGCTGGGGTGCGGACACCGTGATGGACCTGTCCACCGGCAAGCGGATCCACGAGACCCGCGAGGCGATCGTGCGGAACTCGCCGGTGCCGATCGGGACGGTGCCGATCTACCAGGCGCTGGAGAAGGTCGGCGGCGACCCGGTGAAGCTGAGCTGGGAGGTGTTCCGGGAGACCGTCATCGAGCAGGCCGAGCAGGGCGTGGACTACATGACGGTGCACGCCGGGGTGCTCCTGCCGTACGTGCCGTTGGCCGTGGACCGGGTGACCGGCATCGTCTCCCGAGGCGGTTCGATCATGGCGGCCTGGTGCCTGGCGCACCACGAGGAGAACTTCCTCTACACGAACTTCGCGGAGCTGTGTTCGCTGCTCGCGCAGTACGACGTGACGTTCTCCCTCGGCGACGGGCTGCGCCCCGGCTCCATCGCGGACGCCAACGACGAGGCGCAGTTCGCCGAGCTGCGCACCCTCGGCGAGCTGACGAAGGTCGCCTGGGCGTACGACGTCCAGGTGATGATCGAGGGTCCGGGGCACGTGCCGATGCACAAGATCAAGGAGAACGTGGACCTGCAGCAGGAGTGGTGCCACGAGGCGCCCTTCTACACGCTCGGCCCGCTGACCACCGACATCGCGCCGGCGTACGACCACATCACCTCGGCGATCGGCGCCGCGATGATCGGAATGTTCGGCACCGCCATGCTCTGCTACGTCACCCCGAAGGAGCACCTCGGCCTGCCGGACCGTGACGATGTGAAGGCGGGCGTGATCGCGTACAAGATCGCGGCACATGCGGCCGACCTGGCCAAGGGGCACCCCGGTGCGCAGGACTGGGACGACGCGCTGTCGAAGGCGCGGTTCGAGTTCCGCTGGGAGGACCAGTTCAACCTCTCGCTGGACCCGGAGACGGCGCGCTCGTACCACGACGCGACGCTGCCCGCCGAGCCGGCGAAGACGGCGCACTTCTGCTCGATGTGCGGCCCGAAGTTCTGCTCCATGAAGATCACCCAGGAGCTCAAGGAGTACGCGGCGCGCGGCATGAAGGACAAGTCGGAGGAGTTCGTCTCCGGCGGCGGCAGGGTCTACCTGCCGCTGGCCTGACCTGCCCGCGCTCTGGGCCGGCGGCTCGCCCACCGCCCGGCGGGTCCGACATGCCGTCGGGTGGGGGTCAGTCGCGGTGGTGCCGACCGGTGGAGCGCAGCGACCGGCGGCCGTTCTCCTGCTCCGGCTCATTGTCCGACACCGGCTTGCTGAGACCGGCGACCCAGTCGACGAACTCCTCGTCCTGCGTCGGCAGCGGTTCCGTCGCGTCCGATGTCTCCTGGCTCTCCTCGTCGCCCCGGGACCGGTTGCGGCGGAACAGACCGCCGAGCCGTCCTCGCCGGGCGGGCTGCTCCGCCGCCTTGCTGGGCGTCGACGAGCCCGATGGGGTGTCGGTGCTCGCCGGGTCGTCGGTGCCGGCGGCGGCGTCGGAGGGCGCGCCAACCTGCTCCTGCACGAACGGAGACGCCGTGGCCGCCGACCGAAGTCGGGCGGCGTCGGTCGCGTGTCCGGCCGGAGCGACCGGGTCGCTCGCCGCGGCCGCGCTGTCCTGCGACTCCGTCGGTCGGGCGCGGCGGGCGGTGTTGAAGGCGTTCCAGGTGCCGGCTCGGCTCAGGTCCGGCAGCGGTGCCCGGTGCCGGGGCCTCGGCGTCTGCACGGTGGGCTCATCCGGCCCGGTCGGCGACTCCGCTGCCGTCGACCCCGGGTCAGAGGCCTGCGGCGGCACCGTCCACGCTGAGGTGACCGGCCAGGCCGACGGAGCCGGCGTCCACAGTTCCGCGTCCGGGTCGCTGGCAGCCGTGACCCCGAACAACCCAGCGGTGGAGCCGCCCTCGGTGGCGGGTGCGCTGTCGGTCCCGCCAGCCCTGCCGGCTGCGGAATCACTGGCCGATTCGGTCGGTGTCGCCGTCGGGCCGGTGGTAGCTGGGCCCGCCCGTCCCGCCGTCGGGCCGGTGGTGGCTGGGCCGGCTTGTCCGGCCGTCGGGCCGGTGGTGGCTGGGCCGGCTTGTCCCGCCGTCGGGCCGGTGGTGGCGGTGGCCGGGGTGTGCGAGTCGGCCGCTTTCGTCATTGGGCCGGTGGTGACGGTCGGTTCGGCCGGTGCACCCGTCGAGTCGGCGGTGGCAGCCGGTGTGGTCGGGTCGGCTGCTGCCGTCGGCGTGCCGGACGTAGCGGCCGGGACGGCCTCGGTGGTCAGGCCGGGCCCGGTGCCCTGGCTCTTCCTCCTGGGCGCAGGAGTGTGGGCGGCCTCGCCAGAGTCGGTGCCGTTGGCGGGCCTGCCGGGCCGGGACGTCTTTCTGGTGCGGCCGGTGGTCGGCTCGGCGGTGGCCTCCGACTCGGATGGCGGCGTGCCGTCGGGCGCGTTCGAGGCGGCGGCACCCGGGACGGCCTTCGGCTTGCGGGTCCGGCGCGGCTTGGGCGTCAGCGGCGCCTCGGCCGTGCCGGGGTCGGCTGTGCCGGGGTCGGCTGTGCCGGGGTCGGCTGTGCCGGGGTCGGCTGTGCCCGTGCTGGTCGTGACCGCGCTGGCGGTGTCATTGCTGACGGTGCGGTCACCGATCGGCTTGCCGGTCGTGGCCGTCGTCGCGCTGCCGGTCGTGGCCGTCGTCGCGCTGCCGGTGGTGGCCGTCGTCGCGCTGCTGGTCGTCGCCCTGCCGGTCGGCTCGTCGTCGCCGGGGCCGCCGGTCGGAGTGGCGGCATCGGCGCGCCCAGCCGCAGTGCTGGTCGGCGTGGTGCCGGTCGAGCTGCTGACGCCGGTGGTGGCCGAGGGCTCGGTGGTGGCCGAGGGCTCGGTGTCGGTCCGGGCGGTGGCATCGTCCCGGCCCGACGTGGGCTTCTTCGTTCCGGCGGTGAACTCACCGGTCGGGTCGGTCACCCAGGCTGCGGGCGTCGCCGGAGCGGCGGGAGTCGGAACGTGCTGGCCGCTCGCCGTGGTCGCCGGCCAGTCCCAGTGCGCCGGGACGGTGCGTACGCCATCAGGGCCACCGGCGGCCCACGGACCTGGGACAGCGCCGGCCAGTTCCACGCCGGCCGGCCTCCCGGCAGAATGATCCGTGTTGGCCAGTTGCGCACCGGCGGGCTCGGCGGTGTCCCGGTCGTTCGCCGACTTCGCCGACTCGGAGCCGGGCAGGGCCGGGCCGGCGGGCAGCGCGCGCAGAATGTCGGTGGGCTCGATCGCCTGCGGGTCCGCGGTGCGGGCGCCCGCTGGCCAGCGCAGCAGGGCGGCGGCAGCCGCGCCGAGCGCGCCGGCGAGGATCGCGATCAATGAGCCGTAGTAGGGGGCGGACTGGTAACGGTCCACCGCGTCGCCGGGGCCGGCGGTCAGGTAGGCGAACGCCACCAGCACCGGACCGGCCACCCCGGTGGCCCCGCTGACCAGTGGAGCCTGGCCCCGCCGGCGAGCCAAACCGGCGGTCGCCGCGCCGGCCAGCAGTGCCACGGTGGGCAGCAGGAGCAGCGCCAGCCGTTGTGCGGCCGCGTCGTTCAGCCAGCTCGGTTCCAGCACGCCGAGCCGAACTGTCGGCAGCGTGCCGGTCGCGCCGAGCGACGGCAGGACGGAGATCAGCGCCAGCAGCCAGACCGCGCCGGCCACAGCCGCCATGTTCCAGCCCAGCTCGGGCCGGAGCAGGACGGCGATCGCCGCGCCCGCCCCGATCACCGCACCGAGTACGGCGCAGATGCCCACCGCCCAGACCGGGTCGACGGAGATCAACTCTGCGGCGCGGGCGGGCTGCATGCAGAGCGGGGCGATGATGGTGGCGCCGAGCGCGGCCGCGCCACCGATTGCCAACTGCCGCCCGGTGCTGGCCGCAGGAGCGTCCCGGTGAGCGAGACGTCCGGTCAGGACGGCGCCGACGACGGCGGCGTTCGCGGCGAACCAGCCCACCCAGACGAGCTGGGCCGGCCACTGGTTGACGGTCGTACCGGTGAAGGCGCCGGTTAGCCGGACGATGCCGAAACCGTACGCGACGCCGAGCTGGCCGGCCCCGGCCAGCACGCTCACCCCGAGCGCCGTGAGCAGCAGTCTGCCCCAGGTCCGAAAGGCCATGTCGGGCACGTTACGCACCCGGTACACCCGATCGCCACCGGCGCGCCGCGCGGCGCGCCGGCCCGGTCTACTTGAGTTCGACCAGCCGAGCGACGTAAGTCGTGTCTCCGACATTGGTGAGCATGTGCACCGCTCCCGGGTCCCGGTAGACCACTCCGCCGGTGGGCTCGTCGGCGTCGATGCGGGTGCCGTCGATGGTCTGCACGATGTTCTTCGCGCCCTCGATCGCCACCACCAGGTAGGGGTGGTCATGTCGGTGCAGCGGTTGCCGCTCGCCCGGCTCGAGGCGGATGTGCCAGACCCGGACCCGGTCGTTCTCGTACACGATCTCCTGACCCACCGGCCCGAGCTCGGTTCCGTCGATCACGTCGGTCATCGTTGTCCGTCCAGTTGGGGGAGCACCTCGGCGGCGATCAGCTCAAGGTGGTCGAGGTCAGCAAAGTCGATCAGACGTAGGTGGACCCGGGTGGCGCCGATCGCGGCGAACTCGCCGATCCGCTGCGCGAGCTGCGCGGGTGAGCCGACCACCGGGTCCTCCGGCGGCAGCGCGCTCTTCTCGTGCAGGGGCGCGGCCCGTCGCTGCGCCTCCGCGTCGGTCCGGCCGATGGCCACGACGATCCCGGCGGAGAGCACCAACGGCTCGCGCCCGGACGCCGCCCGCCCGGTGCGCTCACACGCCTCACGCACCCGGTCGTACGCCCCGGCGGTGTCCGCCACGGACTTGAACGGCATGTTGAACTCGTCGGCGTACCGGGCGGCCAGCTCGGGCGTGCGCTTGGGGCCGCGTCCGCCCACGATGATCGGTGGCCCGGACACCTGCACCGGCTTGGGCAGGGCGGGCGCGTCCACCAGCCGGTAGTGGTCGCCGGTGAAGCTGTAGGTCTCGCCGGCCGGGGTCCGCCACAGCCCGGTGATCACCTCAAGCTGCTCGGCGAGCCGGTCGAAGCGCTCGCCGACCGCCGGGAACGGGATGCCGTACGAGAGGTGCTCGCGCTCGTACCAGCCGGCGCCGATGCCCAGATCGACCCGACCGCCGCTCATCTGGTCGACCTGCGCGACCATCATCGCGAGAGGGCCGGGCAGGCGGAAGGTGGCCGACGTCACCAGGGTGCCGAGCCGGATCCGCTCGGTCTCCCGGGCCAGCGCGGCGAGGGTCAGCCAGGCGTCCGTCGGGCCGGGCAGGCCCGGGTCGGTGCCCATCGACTGGTAGTGGTCGGCGCGGAGGAAGCCCTCGTAGCCGCAGGCCTCGACCAGCCGGGCGAAGCGGAGCTGGGTGTCGTAGCTGGCGCCCCGGTTCGGCTCGGTGAAGACCGACACCCGCATGTTCATCGTCTTTCCGCGCCGGCCGCGGCCGGCTGGTCGCGTTCCATCAACAGCTCGTGGAGGTCGGCGCTGACCTGGGCGACATCGGCCAGGTGGGCGTTGCGGCCCAGGGTGCGAGGTCGGGGGATGGCGACGTCGACCACCTTGCGGATCCGGCCGGGGCGAGGGCTCAGCACGACCACCCGGTCGGCGAGCAGCACCGCCTCGTCGATCGAGTGGGTGACGAAGACGATGGTCGGCTTGTTCTCCATGTGGACCCGCTGGAGTTCGCCGGAGAGCTCCTCGCGGGTGAGCGCGTCCAGCGCGGAGAACGGCTCGTCCATCAGCATCACCCGGGGCTCACCGATCAACGACCGGCACAGCGAGACCCGCTGCTGCATGCCGCCGGAGAGTTCGTGCGGCAGTCGCTTCTCGAAGCCGGCCAGGCCGGCCACGTCGAGCAGTTGCCGGGCCCGCTCGCGGTGCTTGGTGCGGCTCCAGCCGAAGACCTCCACCGGCAGCATGACGTTGTCCAGCACGGTGCGCCAGGGCAGCAACGCCGGCTTCTGGAACAGCATGGCGATGTCCTGGCGAGGGCGGACGATCGGCTTACCGGCCACGGTGATCTCACCGGCGGTCAGCGGAAGCAGCCCGGCGATCAGCCGCAGCAGGGTCGACTTGCCGCAGCCGGAGCGGCCGAGCACGGCCACGAACTCACCCTCGGCGACGTCGAGGTCGATGCCCCGCAGCGCCTCTACCCGGCCAGATCGGCCCTCGAAGGTACGGGACACCCCGGACAGTCGGATCATCTCCGGCGGACCTCCGCTGAGTGGACGGTCAGGAATCCGACAAAGGCTAGCCGGCCTGTCTGTGTATCGCACCGTCCGGGGTGGTCGTCAGGTTGTTTCCGTTCCGCAACCCGATACGCCTGGCGTCACAAAGGTGGGTTTCTCGTACGCTGTGCCCGCGAACAGTCCCCTCACGACGGCGGCGTCCGGCTTTGACCCCTCCCGCCGGCCCGTCACGACAACCCCCTCCGGTGGCCTGCCGGCCCCGGTCGGAAAGGACATGGTGCACTGATGAGAAGGCTGACCCGTACGGTCGCTACGGCCGCGCTGGCCACCGCCCTCGCCCTTGTCTCCGCCTGCAGCAGTGGGTCGGATGCCGACGACGCCAAGGGCGGCGACAGCAAGACGCTGGAGAAGGTGACCTACCTCACCTCGTTCGGCCAGTTCGGCCGTGACTCCTACGCCTGGGTGGCGAAGGAGAAGGGCTTCTTCAAGGACGCCGGCTTCGACGTCGAGATCAAGGCCGGTCAGGGCACCGGTGGTGTGATCCAGACCGTCGTCGGTGGCCAGGCCGACTTCGGCCCGATCGACCTCACCGGCGGTCTGCTCCAGGTCGGCAACGGCCAGGCGAAGGACTTCACCGTGGTGGCCGCGATCCAGCAGCGCACCATGGCGGGCATCGCCTCCGTCGAGGGCAAGAACATCGCCTCCCCGAAGGACCTGGAGGGCAAGAAGCTCGCCGACACCCCCGGGTCCGTGGTCCGCAACCTCTTCCCGACGTACGCCCGGCTCGCCGGTGTGGACGCGAGCAAGGTGACCTGGGTCAACGGTGAGGCGCAGAACCTGATCGGCACGCTGGCCGGCGGCCAGGTGGACGGCATCGGCCAGTTCGTCGTCGGCCAGCCGACGATCGAGGCGGTGGCCAAGAAGAAGGCCGTCATGCTGCCGTACAGCAACGTGATGCAGGACCTCTACGGCAACGTGCTGATCACGTCCTCGAAGATCGCCAAGGAGAAGCCCGAGATGGTGAAGCGGTTCTCCGCGGCGCTGCTCAAGGGCCTGGAGTACAGCCTGGCCAACTCCAAGGAGGCCGGCGAGATCCTGAAGAAGAACGTCGACGCCGCCAACCCGGTCGCCGCCGCCGCCGAGCTGGAGCTGATGGCCGCGTACGTCCGTTCCGGCAACACCGGCACCGCGATCGGCACCCTGGACAGCGGTCGGGTCGCCAAGAGCATCGCCATCCTGCAGGGCGCTGGCGCGCTGAAGCAGAACATCACCCCCGAGCAGATCATCGACTTCAGCCTCGCGCCGAAGGCCTGATCGTCTGGTCGTCATCAGGGGGTACGTCCCGCCGATTCCGGTGGGGCGTACCCCCGTCGCTCGTCGGCCCCCGGGGCCGTGGGATTTCGAGGAGGACAAGATGACCGACGTCCGGTCAGCGGACCCGGCGGTTGCGGCACCCCCACCGCCGGGTGCCGACCCCGAGGCGGGGCGCGCGGGTCGAGGTGCCGGCCTCCGGGCCGGGGCCGGGGTAGCGCTGCTGCCTGCGGCCGGCCTCCTGATCGCGCTGGCGGTGTGGTGGCTGGTCGCCCGGCTGGAGCTCGTCCACCCGTTTGCCCTGCCGCCGCCCAGCGACGTCCTCATTGCGTTCGTCGACAAGCCCGCCCAGATGCTGGAGCACACCTGGGCCACGCTGAAGGAGATCGTGTTCGGCTTTGCCCTGTCGGTGGCCGCAGGCATCCTGATCGGACTCTCCCTGGCGACTTCCCGCACGGTGGAGCGGATGTTCACCCCGTTGCTGGTCGCGGTGAACGCGGTGCCGAAGATCACGCTGGGCCCGCTGTTGGTGGTGGCGCTCGGCTGGGGTCAGAAGCCGATTCTGACCATGGTGTTCCTGCTCTGTTTCTTTCCGATCGTGCTCTCCACCGCGACCGGGCTGACCACCACGCCGGCCGACCTGGCCGAGTTGGTGCGCTCCTGGAACGCCTCCCGCTGGCAGGCGTTCCGCAAGGTGCGCTTCCCGGCCGCGCTGCCGCAGATCTTCGTCGGGCTCAAGGTGGCCATGCCCCTGGCCGCGATCGGCGCGGTGATCGGTGAGTTTCAGGCCGGCGAGAGCGGCCTCGGGTACATCATCCTGCAGTACGCGGGCGTCGGCGACGCCGCCACCGCGTGGGCGGCGATCATGTTGGTCGCGTTGGTGAGCATCCTGCTCTACTCGGCGCTCCTGCTGATCGAGCGGATCGCGCTGCCCTGGGTGCGGGAGACCACCAGCAGCCACTGACCAACCAAGAAAGATCAAAGCTCGAAACGCGTAGGGCCGGCCTCCCAGTAGGAGGCCGGCCCTTTCCATCGACGCCGCTGACGCACAGGGTGTGGCCTACCGTGCCCGGCGCAGGGATCAAGCCTGACCCAGCGTGTTACCCCGCCAACCGCCACCGACCGTTACGGGCGACCAGCGTGGTGAGCGCCTGCGGCATCAACCCGCTGTGGTTGTCCGGCGTCATTCGGATCGGGCCGGACAGGCCATCCATCTGGGACGTCTCCAGCACGTCCCGGATGCCGTTGCGGTCGACCTTCCCGACCGGGCCGCCGGCGCGCAGTTCGGCGTCGGCGATCAGCTGGACGGCGTCCGCGGCGAAGGACGAGGACCCGTTGTAGCCGCCGTAGCGTGCGGTGTAGTCCTGGAACCACTGCCGCCGCGCCGCCTTCGCCGGCGTGGTCGCGATCACGTCGTCGATCACCATCGTCTGGGTGAAGATCAGCGTGGCCCGCTCGGTCGCCCTGGCCGCGGCGCCGAGGAAGAGGTCGCCGGCCGCACCCGCGTCGAAGAAGAGCGACCCACGGAACGTGGTCTGCTGGGTGCTGGTGGCGGCCAGTGTCGCCTGCTCCGGCGGGGTCCAGAAGACGAGCGCGTCGGGCTTGCCCGACGCGAGCCGTTGGATCTGCTGGCTGACGTCGGTGTCGGTGGTCTTGGCCGTCTGCTGGCGGAGCGTGATTCTGGCCTTGTCCAACTCGCTCTTGAGTGCGGCCGCGCCCTCCCGGCCATAGTCATCGTCGCTGATGAGCAGCCCCACCTTGCGCACGTTGTTGCGACGCAGTTCCGTGGTCAGTGCGGCGGCGCTGTCCGGGGCGTTCGGGCCCAGCTTGAACACGTAGCGCCGTTCCGCGACCGGGCTGGCGATCGCGCCGGAAGCGGCGAGCGCAATGGTGGGAATCCGCTTCTCGTTGATGGTCCCGACCGCACCGACCGCGCATTCGTTGCAGCCACCCATGATGATGGCGCTGACCCGGGAATCGCTGCTGAAGTCGGCGATGTTGCGAAGTGACTCGGCGGCGTCGGAACGGTTGTCCTTCACCTTCAGTTCGATCTTCCGGTCGTTCAGTGCTCCGGAGGAGTTCAACTGCTCGACCTTGAGTTCCAGGGCCCGCTGGTATGTCCGGCCAACCGGCGCAGCGGCGCCGGAGAGTTCGAGGTCGGCGGCGATCACGATCGGACTCGTGTCCTGCTCCGCTCCGCCAAATTGGCAGCCGGTGAGTGTGGTGGCCACTACGGCCGATGCGAGCGCCGCGATGGTCGCGGAGCGGATGGGGCTCAACTCAGTCCTCCAGGTGCGGGCGCGGGCGCTGCCCGGTCACCGCCGCTAATCCGTCCTCAGTGGAGGACGGGATCTCCTCTGCCGTACGGTGTGCGCGAAGCCTGCAAAACCTTGCCAATGGCCGGCGCTGTGGTCAAGCGCGGACCCCGGCAGCATTTTCGGGACGGCCATCCCACATGCTGGGGTAACGCAATGTTTGCAAAAGCTCACTTTGCACACACGCGTGACCACTCTGGAGTTACATGCCCTGTTCAGGGGCTTGCGGAAATGAAGGTATCAGTTGCCCGGATCACGAGATGCGCTCCGTCCGACCGTTTCCTACCCCACTGCGGCTTCCCAAACAGGATCTTCTCTGATGAAATCGCGGCCGTGCCGCGCGTGGTCCCCTCCGCCTACGGCATGGCTCGGCGGGTCAGGTGGGGAAGAAACGACGGAGGCGATGTCGTGAGCACCGGACCGACGACCCTGCCCGCGATCGGCGACAGCGGTCGGCCCACGCGCCGACGGATGCCGCGACTGCGGGACGCCCGGATCCGGTCCAAGCTGGCGCTGATCCTGGTCGTTCCGGTGGCAGCGGTGATCGCGCTGGCCACGGTCCGCCTGATCTCCGTTGGCGAGGGCGCCATCGACGCCACCCGGGCCCGGTCGCTGACGGCCCTCTCCATCGACGTCAGCGCCCTCACGCAGGACCTCCAGGCCGAGCGGATGGCCGCAGCCGCCTACCTGGCCACTCCGCAGCAGCCGGCCGACGCGTACAACCTGCGGGTCCGCCGGACGCAGCAGCAGGTGGACGAGTACCGCGCCGAGCGGGGCCGGATCGGCGAGGTGCCGGCGGCCCTGCGGTCCCGGCTGGCCGTCATCGACGACCACTTGTCCACTCTGGACGGGACCCGCCAGGAAGTGTTGGACCGCCGGCAGATGGCCGTCGCCGAGGCGGTGCTCCGCTACGGAGTCATCCTCACCGACCTGGTCTCCTACGGCGACGGCCTGGCCCAGCTGCCCGGCGACGAGAGCCTGTCGGACAGCCGCCGCGCGGTCTCCGCCTTCGCCCGCGCCAAGGCCGCCGTCGCGGAGGAGGACGCGGTCGCCTTCACCGCGCTGACGGCGGGCCAGCTCGACTCGGAGCAGTTCTCCTCCTTCGTGGCCACGCTGACCAGCCAGCAGGAGGCCCTGGTCGCCTTCTCCCTGGCCGCCGACCCGGCGCAACGCGCCCTGGTCGACAGCACCGTCTCCGGTGACGCGGTCGGCCTGGCCGACCGGGTGGCCGCCGACATCACCCGCTCGGTCGGGCAACGCCCGCTGGTCACCGCGCAGGACGCCACCGCTGCCATCGGCGCCGTGAACGACCTGATGCGCTGGGCCGAGATCCAACTGCAGGACCGGCTGCTCCAGCAGGCCGACCAGGCCCGCTCGGACGTCATCCGGCAGGCCGTGGTCGAGTCGATCCTGGTGCTGCTGACCCTGATCATCGCCGTGTCGCTGGCCGTGGTGCTGGCCCGCTCGCTCAACCACTCGCTGCGCCGGCTGCGTGAGGGCGCCCTCTCGGTGGCCAACCACGACCTGCCCGACGCGGTGCGGCGGCTGCAGAACATGGGCAGCGTGGGCGACGGCGAGGTGGAAGAGATCGTCCGCCAGGTCCGGGATCCGATCCAGCTCACCAACCGCGATGAGGTCGGTCAGGTGGCGCTGGCCTTCAACGTCGTCCACCGGGAGGCGGTGCGGGTCGCAGCCGAGCAGGCCGCGCTTCGTACCAGCGTCTCGGCGATGTTCCTCAACCTGGCCCGTCGTAGTCAGACCCTGGTCGACCGGATGATCGGTGAGCTGGACGCGATCGAGCGCGGCGAGGAGGACCCGAAGCGGCTCGCGCAGCTCTTCGAGCTGGACCACCTGGCCACCCGAATGCGCCGCAACGACGAGAACCTGCTGGTCCTGGCCGGTGCCGACTCCGCCGTACCGCGGCGCGAGGACGCTCTGGTGGTGGACGTGCTGCGCGCCGCCCAGTCCGAGGTGGAGCTGTACAACCGCATCGAGTTCGGCACGGTGGACACCGACATCTCGGTGGCCGCGCACGCGGTCAACGACGTGGTGCGGCTCGTCGCCGAACTGCTCGACAACGCCACCCGGTTCTCGCCGCCGAACACCACTGTTGTCGCCGACGGTCGCCGGATCCGCGACTACGTGCTGATCCAGATCGAGGACCGCGGGCTCGGCCTCACCGACGAACAACTCGACTCGCTCAACCGCCGGCTGGCCGCCCCGCCGAGCGTCGACGTCGCCGCGTTCCGGCTGATGGGTCTGGCCGTGGTGAGTCGGCTCGCCGTGCGCTACGGCATCCGGGTGGAGCTGCGCCGCAACGTGGAGGGCGGCACCGTCGCCCAGGTGACGTTGCCCGCCACCACGGTGGTGCTGCCCAACAACCGGGGCCGCGATCAGGTGCTCACCCGGCCGCGCCAGCCGATGGCCGTGGAGCAGACGCCACTCACCCCGGTCGGCCACGCCGAGCAGTTCGCCGGTGCCACGACCTCGGCGGCGACGCTGCCCGACCAGTGGCGGACCAACGCGCCGGCACCCGCGCAGTGGCAGTCCCCGCTGGACTCGCGGGACACCACCCCGGCCGTGCAGGCGGGCGGCTACAGCGGTATGCGCTCGACGGCGCCACCCGCACCGGCACCGGCTGTCCCGGCACCCGCCGCACCGCTCCCGCCGGCGCAGCCCGCGTACGGCAACGGCTCGGGCGTCTCGATGGGCAGCCCGACCGTGGCCTACCCGACCATCGACCCGCTGCCCCGACGCGGCTCGGCCGCGGAGGCGGCGGACGGGCGCGGCGGCCCGGGCCTGCCGGTGGGGCCGGTCGCCGGCCTCGGCGCGGTGGCACCACCTGCCGCGCCACCGGTGCCCGCCGCACCGGTCAGCACCCGGCCCGACTTCCCCGCCGAGGCACCGATCTTCCGGGAGATGGAGGCGGTCTGGTTCCGGTCGCACGGCGACGACGCCACCGCGATCTTCACCCGGCCCAAGTTCGACGAGCCACCGCCGCCCACCACCGCGGCTCCGGCCGACGCCGGCCTGCGCACGGGTAACGGCGGTCGCCCGAGTGCCGCGTCCGTGCCGGCCGCGCCGCCGGCCCGACCGAAGCTGCCGACCCGTACCCCGGGCAGCTCCAACACCGACGGCATCACCACGCCGGGCACCGGGGGTCGCGGCACCGCGACCGCCGGCGGGCTCGGCGCGGGAACGTCGACACCGCCGTCGTACACCCCGCCTCCGGCTGCCCGGCCGGTGCCGGCCGCCGTGCCCAACGCGCCCTCCGGGGATTCCGAGGCCTGGCGGACGGCGGCGGACGAGGGTTGGTCACGGGCCAGCCGGGCCGCCGAACCGGCTCCCGCCGGGACCACCCGCTCCGGGTTGCCCAAGCGGGTGCCGCAGGCACAGCTCGTGCCCGGCGGCATCGAACAGAAGAGCGGTCGGGACCGCAGCCGGCGGACCCCTGATGAAGTACGCGGGCTGTTGTCGGCCTACCACCGTGGTGTGCAGCGTGGTCGGACGGCCGGAACGGACCTGAACAGCACCTCGACCAAGGAGAGCCGATGAACAGGCCAGCTGCCATGCAGGACATGGGTTGGCTGCTCACCAACTTCGCCGACAGCGTGGCGGGCATCGCCCACGTGGTGGCGGTGTCCGCCGACGGGCTGCTGCTCGCGTCCTCCCGGGATCTGCCGGGGGACCGGGCTGACCAGCTCGCTGCGATCACTTCCGGCGTGGTGAGCCTGACCGAGGGCGCGGCCCGGATGTTCAGCGCGGGCGGCGTGTTGCAGACAGTCATCGAGATGGACAGCGGGTATCTCTTCCTGATGTCGATCAGCGACGGCTCCTCGATGGCCGTACTGGCCGCGCGCAGCTGCGACGTGGGCCAGGTGGGCTACGAGATGGCGCTGCTGGTCGAGCGGGTGGGTGCCGCGCTGGTGCCGCTGCCGCGGGACGCGGTGCGTTCGTAGCACCGGAAGGCGGCGCTTGGACCGCGCGCCGAGGCAGGGACGGGAGGCGGTACAGGCCGGCTCCGCAGGTGACGAGGAGGTGATCGGGGATGGACCAACGACGCGCTGACCCGCGCGGAGCGCTGGTACGTCCGTACGCGGTCACCCGTGGTCGTACCGAGCCCCGGCAGGACATCGCCCTTGAGGCCGTCCTCACCGCGTCTCCGACCCAGGTCGCCGAGTCCCGCTTCGCCGGGCATGACAAGCACCGCATCGCCACGGTCTGTGAGGGCCGAGCACAGTCGCTGGCGGAGATCGCCGCGTACACCCGGATGCCGCTGGGCGTCGCCCGGGTGTTGGTCGCCGACATGGTGGCCGAGAGCCTGCTGATGTTACACACTGCTGCTCCCGCCGAGGGGTTCGAGGAGCGGATGGAACTGCTTGGAAGGGTGCTAAGTGGACTTCGCAGGCTATGACCCCGCTGGGGGGCGGCCGGGCCGGGGAATCGTCTCCGCGAAGATCGTCGTCGCGGGCGGCTTCGGCGTCGGTAAGACGACACTGGTCGGGGCGATCTCCGAGATCACACCGCTGACCACGGAGGCGTTGATGACCGCGGCGGGTGTCGGCATCGACGACCCGTCCAAGGTGCCGGGCAAGGAGACCACAACGGTCGCCATGGACTTCGGCCGTATCACCATGGCCCAGGACCTGATCCTGTACCTCTTCGGTACACCCGGTCAGACCCGGTTCTGGTTCATGTGGGACGAGATCATCCGGGGTGCCGTGGGTGCCGCGGTGCTGGTGGACACGCGCCGCATCACTGACGCGTTCGCCCCACTGGACTACTTCGAGAACCGCAACCTGCCGTACGTGGTGGCGCTGAACCGGTTCGACGGCGCTCCCCAGTACGAGCTGGACGAGGTCCGCGAGGCGCTGGCCATCTCGCCGCAGGTGCCGCTGGTGATGACCGACGCCCGGCACCGGGACTCGGTCAAGCAGGTGCTGGTGACGGTGGTCGAGCACGCCATGCTCCGGCTCCAGTCCGAGCACGGGCGCGGCTTCCCCACGCCGGTTGGCTGAACCGTCGTGTCACGGCCGGCGCAGCGGTCGGCCGTGACACGTCAGTCCACGCGGAGTCGGTAGCCGCGCTTCACCACGGTCTGTACGACGCGGGGCGCGCGCAGGCCGGCCCGTAGGCGGGCGACGGCCATCTCCACCGCGTGCTCGTCCGCGCCCCGGGGCAGCGTCCGCAGCAGCGCCGTGCGCGACAGCACCCGGCCGGGGGACTGGGCCAGCGCCCGCAACACCGCCATCGGGGCGGGAGCGAGCGGCCGCAGCTCGCCGTCGATCACCGCGGCGTGTCCGCGCAGCGTGAGCAGGTGCCCGCCGGCCTTGAACGTCACGGTCCTGCGGGGCAGCTCGTCGACGATGGTCCGTACCAGCGCCCCCAACCGGGCCCGGGTGGGGGCGCTCACCGGCACCCCGTGCCGCAGCAGCGGCTCGGCGGTCACCGCGCCGACACAGCTGGCCAGGACGTCACCGCGGAACGCGGACAGCACCGACTCGGTGCGATCGCCGGCCGCCCGCAGCAGCGCCTCGGCCGCTGGCGCCGAGGTGAACGTCACCGCGTCCACCAGCCGGCCGACGATCAGGTCGATCAGTCGGTGCAGCGGTGCCGGGTCGGTCGGCGGGGCCCAGCGGTAGACGGGCACCTCGATCACCGTGGCGCCCGCCGCCTCCAGCGCGAGTGTGCATTCGGGCTGCCGCTCACCGTGCAGCTGCATGGCGATCACCTGCCCGGCCACGCCGCGCCGGCGCAGGTGGTCGACCACCTCGTCGCAGCTCTCCGAGGCCGGCGACCACTGGTCGTGCAGCCCGGCCGCACGGATCGCGCCGCGTGCCTTCGGGCCTCGGGCCACCACGTACGAACTGGCCAGCACCGAGCGCAGCGGCTCGGCCAGCCCCCAGCCCTCGGCCGCCTCCAGCCACCCGCGCATGCCGATGCCGGTGTTGGCCATCAGGATGTCCGGCGGCTGGTCGAGGCAGGCGCGGGTCGCCTCGCGCAGCTCGGTGTCGTCGGACAGCGGCACGATCCGCAACGCCGGAGCGAGCACCACCCGGGCGCCCCGCCGTTCGAGCAGCGCGGCCAACTCGTCGCGCCGCCGGTCGGCGGTCACCCCGATGGTGAAGCCGGCCAGTTCCTCCCGCATCAACCCTCCTGTCGCAGCCGGACCTCGACCAGCCCGTCGCGGCAACGCGCATCGTGCCGCGCCACGGCCACCCCCGGCAGGTCGAGGCAGTGCCCGCTGCGCAGGTCGTACACCTGCTTGTGCAGGGGTGACGCGACCGTCGGCACTCCGCCACGGCTGCCGACGATGCCCCGGGACAGCACGTACGCCCCGGAGACCGGATCGCGGTTGTCGATGGCGAACAGCCCGTCCGCCGTCCGGAAGAGGGCGACCTGCGCCCCGTCGACCAGGGCGGCGACGCCCCGGTCCGGTTCCAGTCGGTCGAGGGGGCAGACGACGGTCCAGCTCAGCGTGGCGGCGCGGGTCATCGCCGCACCTCCGGCAGGCCCAGCGCGACCGGTTGCCGGCGGTGCCCGTCGGTCAGGTGTGGTCGGGTCGGCGGAGAGCCACCCGCCGGCACCGGCTGGCCGCGTTCCCGGGCGAAGGTGATCGACGGGTCGGGCACGTCGGGGGCGTTGACGAAGGAGGTGTAGCGGCGGAGCCGATCCGGGTCGTCCAGCACGTCGCGCCACTCGTCGGAGTACGACGCGACGTGTCGGGCCATCGCCGCGTCGAGTTCGGCGCAGAGCCCCAACGAGTCGTCGACGATCACCGAGCGCAGGTGGTCGAGGCCGCCGTCCATCGCCTCGATCCAGCCGGCCGTGCGTTGCAGCCGGTCGGCGGTGCGGATGTAGTAGATCAGGAACCTGTCGATGAGCGTGATCAGCGCCTCCGTGGACAGGTCGGTGGCGAACAGGTCGGCGTGCCGGGGCCGGAAGCCGCCGTTGCCACCGACGTAGAGATTCCAGCCGGTCTCGGTGGCGATGATGCCGAAGTCCTTGCTGCGCGCCTCGGCGCACTCGCGGGCGCAACCGGAGACCGCCGATTTGATCTTGTGGGGGGCGCGCAGCCCTCGATAGCGCAGCTCCAACGTCACGGCCAACCCCACCGAGTCCTGTACGCCGTACCGGCACCAGGTCTCGCCGACGCAGGACTTCACCGTCCGCAGCGCCTTGCCGTACGCGTGGCCGGACTCGAAGCCGGCGTCCACCAGTCGCCGCCAGATCTGGGGCAGCTGCTCCACCCGCGCCCCGAACAGATCGATCCGCTGCCCGCCGGTGATCTTCGTGTAGAGCTGGAAGTCCCGGGCGACCTCGCCGATCACGATCAGCTTCTCCGGGGTGATCTCGCCGCCCGGGATCCGCGGCACCACCGAGTAGCTGCCGTCGCGTTGCAGGTTGGCCAGGAAGTGGTCGTTGGTGTCCTGCAACGACGCCTGCTCACCGTCGAGCACGTGCCCGGTGCCCAGCGACGCGAGGATCGACGCCACCACCGGCTTGCAGATGTCGCAGCCGCGCCCCCGACCGTGCTCGGCGACCAGCCGGGAGAAGGTGCGGATGCCGCGCACCCGGACGATCTCGAACAGCTCCCGCCGGCTGACGTCGAAGTGCTCGCAGAGCGCGCTGGACTGCACCACCCCGGCCGCGTCCAGGAGCTGCTTCAGCGTCGGAACACAGGAACCGCAGCTGGTGCCGGCCCTGGTGCACGCCTTCAACGCCGGCACGTCCGCGCAGCCCTCGGCGATGGCGGCGTCCACATCGCTGCGGGTCACCGCGTTGCAGGAGCAGACCTGGGCGGCGGCGGGCAGCGCCCCGGCGTCCGCGCCGCCGCCGTCCGGGGCGAGCAGCGCCAGTGGCGCGGCCGGCAGCGGGCCGCCCACGCTGGCCCGCAACGTCGGGTACGCGCTGGCGTCACCCACCAGCACCCCGCCGAGCAGGGTGTGCGCGTCGTCGGAGAGGACCAGTTTCGCGTAGACCCGGGTGGCCGGGTCGGTGAACGTGACGTCCAGGCAGCCCGGGGTCGTGCCGTGCGCGTCGCCGAACGAGGCCACGTCGACGCCGAGCAGCTTGAGCTTGGTGGCGGTGTCCGCACCCGGGAACGTCGCCGCACCGCCGACGAGCCGGTCGGCCACCACCTCGGCCGTCGCGTACCCGGGGGCTACCAGGCCGTGGCAGGTGCCGTCGACCGCCGCGCACTCACCGATCGCCCAGATTCGTTCGTCGGCGCTGCGGCAGGTCGCGTCGACCAGCACCCCACCGCGCGGACCCAGTGGCAGACCGGCGGCCCGGGCCAGCTGGTCCCGGGGCCGGATGCCGGCGGCCACCACCACCAGATCGGTCTCGATGACACCGCCGTCGGAGAGTTCCAAGGCTGCGACGCCGCCGCCCGGGCCGGACCGGATCGCCGTGGTCGCCACCCCGAGATGGGTCCGTACGCCCAGTTCGTCGACGTAGCGGCGCAGCATCGCCCCGCCGGCCTGGTCCACCTGCACCGGCATCAACCGGGGCGCGAACTCGACCACGTCGGTGCTCAGGCCGAGCAGCCGCAAAGCGTTCGCCGCCTCCAGACCGAGCAGTCCGCCGCCGATCACCGCGCCGACCCGCCGGCCCCGCGCGTACGCCCGGATCGCCGCCAGGTCGTCCAGAGTCCGGTAGACGAAGACCCCGGGCAGCTCCGCGCCGGGCACCGGCGGCACGAACGCGTACGACCCGGTGGCCAGCACCAGCATGTCGTAGCGGTACTCGCCAACGGCGGTGGTCACCACCTGTCTGTCCCGGTCGACGGCGGTGGCCGGCTCGCCCAGACGCAGCCGCACCCCGTCGTGCGGTGTGTGCAGGTTGAGCTCGCTCTCACTCACCCCGTCGAAGTACGCCGAGAGCCGCACCCGGTCGTACGCCGGACGTCCCTCCTCGGCCAGCACGGTCACCCGCCAGCGGCCCTGTGGGTCACGGGCGCGCAGCGCGTCGACGAAGCGCTGCCCGACCATGCCGTTGCCGATGACGACCAGATCGCCGCCGCTCATCGCGTCACCTCCACCGATTCCGCCTGGCCGAGCCAGTCGACGATGCCGCCCACGCGTCCCGGCAACCACCGCATCCGGTGCCGGCCCGGGTCGCCGCCACCACCGCATCGACCGTCCGGGCCCCGGAGCGCCAGCTGCGTACGAGCGCGCCCTTGGTCACCGTGTTGCACTGGCAGACCGTGGCCGCGTCCGGCATCAGTGCCGGTGACGCGGCCGGAGCCGCACCAACCGTGCCGAGTGCCCGGCCCAGCAGGAGCGCCCGCCGGTCGGTCGGCACCGGGTGGCCACGGTCGAAGAGCTGGATCACCGTGCCGACGGCCGGGTTGTCGCCGAGCAGGATCGCGCCGATCAACCGCTCGTCCCGAATCCGCAGTCGGGCGTACGTGCCCCGGGTCGGGTCGTTGAAGGTCAACTCCTCGTCCGGCCCGCCACCCACCGCGTCGCCCATCGCGGCCAGGTCGATCCCGGCGGCCTTGAGCCGGGTCACCACCGGTCGGGGCCGGTACCGGGCCAGCGGGTCCGTCCCGGTCAGCACGTCGGCGAGGACCCTGGCCTGGGCCCACGCGGGTGCGACAAGTCCGGTGAGGACGCCGTCGTGCTCGGCGCAGTCGCCGATCGCCGAGATGGACCGGTCGTCGGTGCGGAGCCGGTCGTCCACCACCACGCCCCGCCGCACGGTCAGCCCGGCGGCCTGCGCGAGGGCGGTGTCCGGGCGGACGCCGCAGGAGAGGACCAGCAGGTCGGCGCGCAGCGATCGGCCGTCGGCCAGGTCGAGGCGAACACCGGCGGCGTCCGCGGCCACGCCGGTCGCCGGCACCGCCAGCTGGATGGTGACGCCGAGCCCGGCGAGTGTGCCGGCGAGCACCGCACCGGCCGTCGGGTCGAGCTGCCGTTCCATCAGGTGCCCCCTCGGGTGCACCACGGTGGTGGCCAGACCCCGGGCGGACAGCCCTCGGGCGGCCTCCAGGCCGAGCAGCCCGCCGCCGAGCACCAGCGCGCTGCGCGCGCCGTCCGCCGCGGCGAGGATCCGTCGGCAGTCGTCGAGGGTCCGGAAGGGGATCACCCGCTCCGGCAGGTCGGCCGGGTCGAGGCCGGGCAGTGGCGGCACCACCGCCCGAGCGCCGGTGGCCAGCACCAGGTGGTCGTAGGGGATTCGTTCGCCGTCGTCGGTGCGGACCTCCCGGGCGGACCGGTCTACCGCGGTCACCGGTACGCCGGTGCGCAGGTCGATGCCGTGCCCGGCGGCCTCGGTCAACTCCACGTCCGGTTCGTCGATCCGGCCGCCCAGCAGTGTGGAGAGCAGGATCCGGTTGTACGCGCGGTGCGGCTCCGCCCCGAGCACGGTGACCTTCTGGTCCCCTGCTCGAGCGTGCAGCTCGCCGGCGAGGCGGGCGCCCGCCATGCCGTTTCCGACGATCACCACCCGGGCGGTCATGCCTTCTCCACCCGGACGGCGCAGATCTTGAATTCGGGCATCCCGGAGATCGGGTCCACCGCGTCGTTGGTCACCGAGTTGGCCCGGCCCGGCCCCGCGTAGTGGAACGGGGCGAACACGGTGTCCGGCCGGATCCCGGCGCTGAGCCGGGCCGGAGCGCGCAACTCACCTCGGCGCGAGGTGACCCGCACCGGGTCGCCGTCGTCGATGCCCAGCCGGGCGGCCAGGTCGGGGTGCAGCTCGACGAATGCCTCCGGGGCGGCGCGGCGCAGCGCGCCCACCCGGCGGGTCTGGGTGCCGGACTGGTACTGCGCCAGCACCCGGCCGGTGGTGAAATGCAGCGGGTACGTGGCGCAGACCTCCTCGGCGGCCGGTCGGTGGTCGACGGGGTGGAACCGGGCCCGGCCGTCCGGGGTGGCGAACCGGTCGGCGAAGAGGCGTGGCGTGTCCGGCCCGTCCTCGGTCGGGCAGGGCCAGTAGACGCCGTCGGCGGCGTCGATCCGATCCCAGCTGATGCCGGCGTAGTCGGTGGCCCCGCCAGCGGAGGCGCGGCGCAGCTCGGCGAAGACGGCGGCCGGGTCGGCCGGGAACCGAGCCGCAGCGGTGGCCTCCGGTCGCACTCTGGCCTGGTCGGTGCCCGCCTGGTCGGCGCCCGTTGGCTCGGCCTCGGCCAGCCGGGCCGCGAGGTCGGAGATGATGGCCAGGTCGGTCCGGACGCCCGGCGGGGGTGGGCGCAGTTCGCGCCGACGCAGCACCCGACCCTCCAGGTTGGTCATCGTGCCGTCCTCCTCGGCCCACTGTGCGGTGGGCAGCACCACGTCCGCCAGCGCGGCCGTCTCGGAGAGCAGCAGGTCGACGACGACCAGCAGGTCGAGGTCGCGCAACCGGCCCTCGATCCGGGTCGCCCGGGGTGCGGAGACCACCGGATTGGAGCCGAACACCAGCAACGCCCGGGGGCCGTCCGGAGTGCCGAGCGAGTCGAGCAGTTGGTAGGCCGGCACGCCCGGGCCGGGCAGCTCATCGGCCGGCACCCCCCAGACCCCCGCCACGTGCTCCCGGGCCGCCGGGTCGTCGATCCGCCGGTAGCCGGGGAGTTGGTCGGCCTTCTGCCCGTGCTCCCGCCCGCCCTGGCCGTTGCCCTGGCCGGTGAGGCAGCCGTACCCCGAGCCGGCACGGCCGGGCAGACCGAGGGCGAGGGCGAGATTGACGTACGCGGTGACCGTGTCCACGCCCTTGGCATGCTGCTCGGCGCCACGCGCGGTCAGGATGATCACCCGTCCGCCGGTGCCCAACGCGCGGGCGGTCGCCTCCAGGTCGCCCACCGGCACCCCGGAGAGCTGCTCCGCGCGGGCCGGCCACCAGGCGGCGACGCTGCGGCGGACCGCCTCGAATCCGGTGGTGCGTTCAGCCACGTACGCCCGGTCGACCCAACCCTCGGTGAGGGCGATGTGCAGCAGTGCGTTGGCCACCGCGAGGTCGGTGCCGGGCAGCGGTTGCAGGTGCAGGTCGGCCTGGCGGGCGGTGGCGGTGACCCGGGGGTCGACGACGATCAGGCGCCCGCCGTTGCGGCGCTGTTCGGTGAGCCAGCGCACCAGCGGTGGCATGGTCTCCGCCGGGTTCGCGCCGACCAGCAGCAGGGTGTCGGCCCGGCCCAGGTCGGCGAGCGGGAACGGCAGCCCCCGGTCGATACCGAAGGCGCGCATCCCGGCGGCTGCCGCGGAGGACATGCAGAACCGTCCGTTGTAGTCGATGTGCCGCGTGCGCAGCCCGATCCGGGCGAACTTTCCCAACGCGTACGCCTTCTCGTTGGTCAGGCCACCGCCGCCGAAGACGGCGACCGCGTCCCGGCCGGCGTCGTCCTGCACGGCGCGGATGCCGCCGACGACCCGATCGAGCGCGGCATCCCAGCTCGCCGCGTGCAGCTCACCGGTGGCCGGGTCGCGCACCAGCGGGGTGGTCAGCCGCTCCGGGTGGTCGAGCAGCTCGGCCGCGGTCCAACCCTTCTGACAGAGCCCGCCCCGATTGGTGGGGAACTGGCGGGGGTGGACCGTCACCCCGGTGTCGTCCTCGCGCAGCACCATGCCGCACTGGAGCGCGCAGTACGGGCAGTGCGTCGCCACTTCCCGGGGCGTCCGCCCCGGTGGAGTTGCCGACCACACACCGTCTGTCATGTCGGGAAAGCGTGCCGTCGGGCAGTTTCCAGCCCGGGTCCCTTCTGTTTCGGTCCTGTCAAGTGGGGCTCACACCGCACAGGGGCAGCGGACGCGATGGAGGGCACGAGTCGGAGCCTGTGGAGCTGAATCGTTGGCGACATCGGCAGTTGATTCGTTTGTGACATCAGCTCCAAAGCGGCAGCGCACCCCACCCGGCGTCCGACCGGACTCAGCAACCGACTGGTCTTCGGAGGGCCGCACACGCACATCTGGTCTATTATCTGGGAAATCTGTCTCGACATTTGGGAGTTGCGATGACTGTCGCGGACGCCTTCGACGCGGTGGCCGGCACCTACGACGAGGCCCGCCGACGGCTGGTGCCCTGCTTCGACGCCTTCTACGGCGCGGCGGTCGAGGTGGCCGCGCCACCGCTGCGCGCCGCGCTGGCTGCCGGTCGTACCCCCGAGGTGTTGGACCTGGGCGCGGGCACCGGCCTGCTCTCGCTGCTGCTCTCCGCCGCGGTGCCGGGGGTGCGGCTGACCCTGGTGGACGCGGCGCCGGCGATGCTCGCCCGCGCCACCGAGCAGTTGGACGCCCGGTCCGTGCCGCACCGGACGATCCGGGCCGACCTGGCCGACCCGCTGTCGGCCGGCCGGTACGACGCGGTTGTCAGCGCGCTGGCGATCCACCACCTGGACGACGCCGATAAGCAGGCGCTCTACCGGAGGGCCGCCGCCGCGCTGGCGCCCGGCGGGGTGTTCGTCAACGCCGAGCAGGTCGCCGGCCCGACACCGGCGCTGGACCGGCGCTACGACGAGGTGTGGACGGCGCGGATCACCGAGCTCGGCTCGCCCCCGGAGGAGATCGCGGCGGCCCGGGAGCGGATGCGGCACGACCGGCCGGCGACCGTCGGCGACCAGTGCCGCTGGCTCACCGAGGCGGGCCTGACCGACGTCGACTGCTATTTCAAGGATTGGCGCTTCGCGGTGTTCGGTGGGCGGGCCCGTTGAAGACCGCCGGAATGTGCGTTTCGACGCCGGAGGGCGAGCCGGCGGAAGCGTGGATGACTGACGGTCATACCGATGGGTAGTCTCAGCGGCATGACTGCCAAGGTGACTCTGTCGTTCACCGACGAGACAATCGAGGAGGCCCGGCGGTTCGCCAAACGCGAGGGCCTGTCGCTCTCGGCGTGGATGGACCAGGCCGCCCGGGAGAAGGCGCTGCGCGAGGTCTTCACCGCCCACGCCGCCGCCGTGGGCCGTGCCGGTCTGGACCTGGAGTCCGCCGCCCTCGCCGACGCCCGCGAGGTGGGCATGGTCAACGACCTGCTCTCCGGCGGACGGCCGCGTGCTGCGTAGGGGAGAGGTCTGGCGCATCGAGGGCGCCCGGGAACGCCTCGGGCTCGTGATCAGCTCAGACGTCTACAACTCCACCGACGTGCCCATCGTGATCGTGGTCGAGGTTGTCGAGGAGTCGCTGCTGCGCGACTCGCCGCTCGCCGTGGCGATGGGCCGGTACGTGGTGATGCCCGACCGCATCTCCTCGCCGATGAAGAAATGGTTCACCGACTGCGTGGACGTCGCCGACACCGACACCATGCTCCGGGTCGGCCGCGCGCTGCGCATCCTCCAGCAGCTCTGACCGGGGGCGGGGCGGCGCGCTCACCATCGCCGCCGGCCCGTGGTGCGGTCCCCGTTTCCGGGCCGACCCGCGACGGGCACTGCCAGGTAACCCGGCGTTCCTAGCGTTTCCCTCGTCACATCGACGAGAAGGAGCCGCCGTGAGCACGCTCACCAGCACCCCAGTCACCGCCGGGCCGTCGGCCGCCACCGGGCGTGGGCGTCGGCTCGACGACTGGCGCCCCGAGGATCCCGACTTCTGGCAGGCAACGGGCGCGCCCATCGCCCGGCGCAACCTCTGGGTCTCGATCTTCGCCGAGCACGTCGGCTTCTCCGTGTGGAGCCTCTGGTCGGTCACCGTGCTCTTCCTCGGCCCCGCGTACGGCATCGATCCGGCCGGTAAGTTCCTGCTCACCGCCGTACCGGCCGCACTGGGTGCGGTGCTGAGGCTGCCGTACACGCTGGCGGTGGCCCGCTTCGGCGGGCGGCGCTGGACGATCATCAGCGCCCTGCTGCTGCTGGTGCCCACGGTGCCGATGACGGTGCTGCTGGAACCCGGGGTGTCCTACTCCACGCTGATGGTGCTCGCCTGCCTCACCGGGGTCGGTGGGGGCAACTTCGCTTCCTCCATGGCGAACATCAACCTCTTCTACCCGTCTCGGCTCAAGGGCCGGGCGCTCGGGCTCAACGCGGGCGGCGGCAACCTGGGCGTACCCGCGGTGCAGTTGGTCGGGCTGGCGGTCCTCGCGACCGCCGGGGCCGCGTACCCCCGGCTGGTGCCGGCGGTCTACCTGCCGCTGATCGTGCTGGCCGCGCTGGCGGCGGCCCGTTGGTTGGACACCGTGCCCGGGGCGCGCAACGAGCCGGGCGCGCTGCGCGAGGCAGCCCGCGACCCGCACACCTGGGCCATGTCGCTGCTCTACATCGGCACCTTCGGCTCGTTCATCGGGTTCGGTTTCGCCTTCGGCCAGGTGCTCCAGCTCCAGTTCGCCGAGCGGTTCCCCACCCCGGTCGACGCTGCCTGGCTGACCTTCCTCGGCCCGCTGGTCGGCTCGCTGATCCGGCCGCTGGGCGGGCACCTCGCCGACCGGTTGGGCGGGGCCCGGGTGACCTTCTGGAACTTCGTGGCGATGGCGGCCGGCGCGTGCGTCGTGCTGTACGCGGCCCGGGAGCGCTCGTTCGGGCTCTACCTGGCCGGGTTTCTCGTCCTCTTCGTCTTCTCCGGCATCGGCAACGGCTCCACGTACAAGATGATCCCGGCGATCTTCCGGGCCCGAGCCGCGGACGCGGTGGCCGACGGCCGCCGCGACCCGGAGGCCGCCGCGCGTTGGGCGCGGCGCATGACCGGCGCGTTGATCGGCATCGCGGGTGCGATCGGCGCCTTCGGCGGGGTGCTGGTCAACATCGCGTTCCGCCAGTCGTTCCTCGGCTCCGGCAACGCCGACGCGGCCTACCTGGCCTTCATCGGCTGGTACGCGTTGTGTTTCGCCGTCACCTGGGTCGTCTACCGTCGCCCGCGGGCCGAACGACTCGCCGGCGTGTGAGCTGTGCCACGCCCGGCGCGTCGCCGCGCTGGACCGTACCCCCGTTTTGACCTGCGGACGGGGCGCCGGGTATCGTTGCCTGCTGTTGTACGACATCCAGAGGCGTGCCCTATCAGGTACGCTTGGTCGTTCGTGCGCGCTGGTCCGGCCTGCAAGATCTGGTCACCTCGGCGCGCGACCCCAGACCGACGACGAGACAAGGTAGACCTGTGCGTACGTACAGCCCGAAGCCGGGTGAGATCGAGCGTCAGTGGCACGTCATCGACGCCTCTGATGTCGTGCTGGGCCGCCTGGCCACCCACGCCGCCACGTTGCTGCGTGGTAAGCACAAGCCGACTTTCGCGCCGCACGTCGACACGGGCGACTTTGTCGTCATCGTGAACGCGGGCAAGGTTGCGTTGACCGGCAACAAGCGCCAGACCAAGGTCGCTTACCGCCACTCCGGTTACCCGGGTGGTCTTAAGCAGATCGGCTACGACGAGCTGCTGACCAAGCGCCCGGAGCGGGCCATCGAGATGGCTGTGAAGGGGATGCTCCCGCACAACAAGCTCGGCCGTCAGCTGATCAAGAAGCTGAAGGTCTACGCCGGTGCCGAGCACCCGCACCTCGCGCAGCAGCCGGTGCCGTTCGAGATCAAGCAGATCGCGCAGTGAGCGCGGGCGAAGGAAGCAGCATGACCGACATCACCGAGACCGAGGTCGCCCCCGTCGCTCCCGAGGCCACCGAGGCTCCGGAGGTCACCGAGGCGCCGGCGCCCGTCGCCCGCGCGCCGCGTGGTGACCGCCCGATCCAGACCGTGGGTCGGCGCAAGGAAGCCATCGTCCGGGTCCGTATCGTGCCGGGCACCGGCAAGATCACCTGCAACGGCCAGGACCTCGAGGCGTACTTCCCGAGCAAGGTGCACCAGCAGCTGATCAAGGACCCGCTGGTGACCGCCGAGAAGCCCGAGATGTTCGACGTCATCGCCAACCTGCGTGGCGGCGGCACCACCGGCCAGGCCGGTGCGCTCCGGCTGGGCATCGCCCGGGCACTGATCATCAATGATCCCGATGACCGCCCGGCCCTGAAGAAGGCCGGCTTCCTCACCCGGGACGCCCGGGTCAAGGAGAGCAAGAAGTACGGCCTCAAGAAGGCCCGTAAGGCTCCTCAGTACTCGAAGCGCTGATCTTCACCAGCGCGTTGTACTTCTGACGGACGGCCGGTCCGCCTCCCCTCGATCGGGGAGGTGGCCGGCCGTTTCGCTTTCTCCTCATCGGCAGTGCGCATCGGAGGTTGGCGAGTATGGGTCGGTTGTTCGGCACGGACGGCGTACGCGGGCGGGCAAACGCGGATCTCACGCCCGAGCTGGCGCTCGCGCTGGCCGTGGCCGCCGCGCACACGCTCGCCGAGACGGATCGCAGCCATCCGCCGCTCGCCGTGGTCGGCCGGGACACCCGGGCCAGCGGCGAGATGCTGGAGGCGGCCGTGGTGGCTGGGCTGACCAGCGCCGGCGCCAACGTGGTGCGGGTGGGCGTCCTGCCCACCCCCGCGGTGGCGTACCTCACCGCAGAGGCCAAGGCCGACCTCGGTGTGGTGCTCTCCGCGTCGCACAACCCGATGCCGGACAACGGCATCAAGCTCTTCGCCGCCGGCGGGCACAAGTTGCCCGACGAGATCGAGTTGCAGATCGAGGCGGCTGTCGAGACGAACGCCACGACCGCCTGGGACCGGCCGATCGGCGCCGGCATCGGCCGTGTGCACGACCTGCTCGACGGCGCGGACCACTACGTCCAGCACCTGGTCGGTGCCGTGCCGCACCGGCTCGACGGGATCAAGGTCGTGGTCGACTGCGCCAACGGCGCCGCCTCCGAGGTCGCCCCGGTCGCCTACCGGGAAGCCGGCGCCGAGGTCGTCGCGATCCACGCCGAGCCGGACGGCTTGAACATCAACGACGAGTGCGGCTCCAACCACATCGAGGCGCTGCGCGAGGCCGTCGTGGAACACGGCGCCCACCTGGGCATCGCCCACGACGGCGACGCCGACCGCATCGTGGCGGTCACCGCCGACGGTGACGAGGTCGACGGCGACCAGGTGATGGCGATCCTCGCGCTGGCCATGCGGGATGCCGGCACCCTCACCCAGGACACCCTGGTCGCGACCGTGATGAGCAACCTCGGCCTGCGGCTGGCCATGTCCGCGCAGGGCATCCGGCTGATCGAGACCAAGGTCGGCGACCGGTACGTCCTGGAGGCTCTGCGCGCCTCCGGCCTGGCCCTCGGCGGCGAGCAGAGCGGCCACATCGTCATGCCCGCCCACGCCACCACCGGCGACGGGGTGCTCACCGGCCTGCACCTGATGGCCCGGATGGCGGCCACCGGCCAGACCCTCGCCGAGTTGGCCTCGGTGGTCACCAAGCTGCCCCAGGTGCTGATCAACGTCCCGGTCGGCGACCGGACCATCGGAGCCAACGCGCCAGCCGTGCGCGCCGAGGTCGAGCGAGCCGAGGCGGAGCTGGGCGAGACCGGTCGGGTGCTGCTACGCCCGTCAGGCACCGAGCCGCTGGTCCGCGTGATGGTCGAGGCAGCCACCGAGGCGACCGCCCGCGAGGTAGCCGAGCGGATCGCCGCACTGGTCCGCACCGCCACCCCCCCAAAGCCCTAACCCCCCGCCCCCGCCGTACCCCCCGCCCCCGCCCCGCCCCGCCCCGCCGTGCCCCCGCCCCGCTCGCCCCGTTGATCTAGGGCAAATCGCTGTGATCGGAGATCAACTCGCGACGATATGCCCTAGATCAACGGGGGCGGGGGCGGGGCAGGGGCGGGAGGGGGCGGGGGGCGGGTTAGGCGGTCGGGGTCAGAGTGCGCAGCCGGGTGACCGCCTCGGTCAGCACCTCGGGGCGCTTGCAGAAGGCGAAGCGGATCAGCCGCCGGCCCGCGTCGACGTCGTCGTAGAAGACCTGGGTGGGCACCGCCACCACGCCGCAGCGCTCCGGCAGTGAGCGGCAGAACTCCACCCCGTCCCGCCCGCCCAGGGCGGTGACGTCGGCGGTCACGAAGTAGGTTCCCTCCGGGCTGAGCACCTCGAACCCGGCGTCGGTGAGACCACCGACGAGTTGGTCGCGTCGCTGCTGGAGCCCGTCGCGGAAGCCGGTGTAGTAGTGGTCCGGCAGGGCCAGCGCCACGGCGACCGCCGGTTGCAGTGGCGCGGCGTTGGCGAAGGTGAGGAACTGCTTCACCCGCAGCACCGCCGAGACCAGCGCCGCCGGGCCGCTCACCCAGCCGACCTTCCAACCCGTGCAGGAGAACGTCTTGCCGGCCGACGAGATGCGCAGCGTCCGCTCCCACATCCCCGGCAGGGTGGCCAGTGGCACGTGTGGGCTCGCCGCGTCGGTGAAGACCAGATGCTCGTACACCTCGTCGGTGACCGCGTACGTGCCGTGCTCCTGGCACAGCTCGGCGACCAGCGCCAGCTCGGCCGGGATGAAGACCTTGCCGGTCGGGTTGTGTGGCGAGTTGAGCAGCACCAGCCGGGTGCGCGGCCCGAACGCCGCGCGCAGCGCCGCCGGGTCGAAGGCGTATCGACCGTCGGCGGCGGGGCGCAGGGTCACCGGCCGCCGGACTGCGCCGGCCAGTGCGATCGAGGCGGCGTACGAGTCGTAGTACGGCTCGAAGCAGACCACCTCGTCACCCGGTTCGCAGAGGGCGAGGATGCTCGCCGCGATCGCCTCGGTCGCGCCCGCGGTGATCACGATCTCGCCGTCCGGGTCGTACGCCAGCTCGTGGAACCGTTGCTGATGGGCCGCGACCGCCGCGCGCAGGGCGGGGATCCCCGGCCCGGGCGGGTACTGGTTCTGCCCGCCGCGCAGGGCCTCGGCGGCGGCAGCCAGCATCTCCGGTGGCCCGTCGGTGTCGGGGAAGCCCTGGCCGAGGTTGACCGCGCCGGTCCGCACGGCGAGGGCGGACATCTCGGCGAAGATCGTCGTGCCGAACGGCCGCATCCGGGCCACCAGCGGGTCGACATCGGTGCTCGTCGTCACCTGCGCCAGCCTACGGGTGCCCCCGGCCGAACCCCAGCCTCACTCGGGCGTGCAACTGGTAGCCCAGGTCCCCCGAGTGGTATTGACGACCGGCTTGCCGGCGCCGGTGACCGTGACGGTGCAGTCGAGTGGTCTCTCACCCTCATCGTCGGCCCATCTGGCCTCCACCATGACCCGGCTGTGGCCGTTGGTCCGGATGGTGGTGCGCCAGGGCAGCGTCGTGCCGTCGACGTGGATGAGGTCACTCTCGGCGTCGAAGTAGGCGATGTTGGCCCGCCCGTTTCCGCTGACCTCGTAGAGCACCGTCACCGGGGCCGGCCCCGAAGTTGGTCGGGTGATCGGCTGCTTGGTGGGGGTGGATGGCGCCACGGTCGGCGGCGGGGCGGCGGGCGCGGTCCAGCCGTCGTCGTCGGGGACGACCCACGGGTCTCCGGCGATCGGGTCCGGAGCGGACGCATTGAGCAGGAAGTTGCCCCCGCAGAGGCAGCCGCAGATGGCCAGGACCAGCACCACGAAGACCGCGACGACGATCCCGACGACCCGGCCGCTGCCCGTGGCCGGGCTGCCGCTGACCTGCGGATACCCGGGGTAGGCGTACGGCGGCGGATAGCCGGGCGGCGGCCATCCGGCGGGCGTGGGCCATCCGGCGGGCGGCGGCTGTCCGGCGGGCGTGGGCCACCCTGCTGGCGGCGGCGATCCGGCGGGCGGCGGGCCCGAGGCGTCGGGCGGGGACGGCGCCCACGGGGTCGCCGGCGGTTCGGGCGTCCATGGCGCTGCGGGCGGTTGGGGCGTCCACTGGGTCGCGGGCGGGGACGGCGCCCACGGCGTGGCCGGCGAGGTCGGCGTCCACGGGGTCGGCGTCCACGGGGCAGGCGGTGCCCACGGCTGACCCGGGGCCAGCGGGTCGGTCGCCGGGATCGGAGCCGAGGAGGGCGGCGCCGTCGGATCCGGCGGTGGTGAGGATGGTGGGTCCGGTGGTGGGGAGGGGGACGGGTCGGGCGGGGGCGCGTCGGACATGGCTGCTCCGGGTGGGAGTGGGTATGGGACGGACGTGCGCGCCGAGCCCGCCGAGAGACTGTCGTACGCAAAGGCCCGCCGCAACCCCGTCGTCCCGAGACGGACACGAGCGAGCCTGTCAGCTCGTCCCGTTGTGACCTGTCAACCACCGATCGCTCAGATTCCGTGATTGATAACCCGGCTTTCGAGCACCCACCGTGTGCGAAACTGGGTTAGGCTGCGGGCCATGTGTGGAATCGTGGGATACGCGGGCGCGCGCCCCGCACTCGGCATCGTCCTCGACGGGCTGCGGCGGCTGGAATACCGCGGCTACGACTCGGCGGGCGTCGCCATCGTCTGCGACGACCAGCTCCTGACCGAGAAGAAGGCCGGCAAGCTGGCCAACCTGGAGAAGGTGCTGTCCGAGCGGGCCGCCGACCACCCGACCTCCTGCGCGGCCAGCCCGATCGGCATCGGTGACGGCACCACCGGCATCGGGCACACCCGGTGGGCCACCCACGGCGGCCCGACCGACCGCAACGCCCACCCGCACGTCGCCCCCGACGGACGGGTCGCGGTGATCCACAACGGCATCATCGAAAACTTCGCCAAGCTTCGTACGGAGCTGGAGGCCGACGGCGTCCAGTTCACCAGCGACACCGACACCGAGTGCGCCGCGCACCTGCTCTCCGCCGCGCTGGCCGACCTGCGCGCAGCCGGCCAGCCGGACGGCCCGCAGCTGCTCGCCGCCGGCATGCGGGTGGTCTGCCAGCGGCTGGAGGGCGCCTTCACCCTGCTCGCGGTGGACGCCTCGGTGCCCGGTGCGGTCGTCGGTGCCCGGCGCAACTCGCCGCTGGTCGTTGGCCGTGGCGACGGGGAAAACTACCTGGCCAGCGACGTGGCCGCGTTCATCGAGCACACCCGGGAAGCGGTCGAGCTGGGCCAGGACCAGATCGTCCTGATTACCGGCGACAGCATCGAGATCACCGACTTCGACGGTCAGCCCGCCGCCGGCAAGGACTTCCACATCGACTGGGATTCCTCGGCCGCGGAGAAGGGCGGCTACGACTGGTTCATGCTCAAGGAGATCGAGGAGCAGCCGCAGGCCATCGCCGACACGCTGCTCGGCCGGCTCACCGAAAGCGGTGAGATCGCCCTCGACGAGGTCCGCCTCAGCGACCAGGATCTGCGCGACGTCGACAAGATCTTCATCGTGGCCTGCGGCACGGCGTACCACGCCGGCATGGTCGCCAAGTACGCCATCGAGCACTGGACGCGGATCCCGTGCGAGGTGGAGCTGGCCAGCGAGTTCCGTTACCGCGACCCGGTGCTCGACCGGTCCACGCTGATCGTGGTGATCTCGCAGTCCGGCGAGACGATGGACACCCTGATGGCGCTGCGCCACGCCAAGGACCAGAAGGCCCGGGTGCTGGCGATCTGCAACACCAACGGCTCGACCATTCCCCGTGAGTCCGACGCCGTGCTCTACACCCACGGCGGGCCGGAGATCGCCGTCGCGTCCACCAAGGCGTTCCTCACCCAGGTCGTCGCCTGCTATCTGATCGGCCTGCACCTCGCCCAGGTGCGCGGGATCAAGTTCGCCGACGAGGTGGGCGCGGTGGTCGCGCAGTTGCAGGAGATACCGGGCAAGCTGCGTGAGCTGCTGAGCCGGATCGAGCCCGTGCGCGAGCTGGCCCGGGAGCTGAAGTCCGAGCCCACGGTGCTGTTCATCGGTCGGCACGTCGGCTATCCGGTGGCCCTGGAGGGCGCGCTGAAGCTCAAGGAGTTGGCGTACATGCACGCCGAGGGCTTCGCAGCCGGTGAGCTGAAGCACGGCCCGATCGCCCTGATCGACAAGGGCACCCCGGTGATCTGCGTGGTGCCCTCGCCGGTTGGCCGGGGCATGCTGCACGACAAGGTCGTCTCCAACATCCAGGAGGTCCGGGCGCGCGGCGCGCGGACCATCGTGATCGCGGAGGAGGGCGACGAGGCCGTCGTCCGGTACGCCGACCACCTGATCTACGTGCCGCGTACGCCGACCCTGCTGGCCCCGCTCGTCACCACGGTGCCGCTGCAGGTGCTCGCCGCCGAGATCGCCGCCGCCCGGGGGCACGACGTGGACCAGCCCCGCAACCTGGCGAAGTCGGTCACCGTCGAGTAAGGCCGTCAGCGGCCCAGCACGACCCGGGCCATCCCGTCCAGCGCGGGGTTGCCCGGGTCCCAGTAACCGGTGTGCCCGCCTCGACCACTGCCGAAGACCCGACCGCCGAACCCGGGATCGGCCGGGTCGTGACCGAACCACAGCTCGTGCCCGGTCCGGTCGGGCCAGCCCAGCACGGCGGCCAGCGGAGCAGCCCCGAGCAGGGCTCGCCGGCCCATCTCGTCCACCGGGCGGGCGGCCCGGATCACGTCGTCGGGGGCGCTGCTGGCCCAGACCTCCCCAGGTGGCACGCCCAACTCGGCGGCGTGCGACGCGCCGACCCCGGGTGAGCCGACGAAGACCAGCGCGTCGGCGGCCAGCCCGTGCTCCCGGGCGGCCACACCCACCACCAGCGACCCGTAGCTGTGCCCGAGCACGGTCTGCCGGGCCGGTGGCCCCTCGTGGCTGGCCCGCAGCCCCTCCTGAAAGCGGTGCAGCGTCGGGCCGGCGTCCCGGGCCTGGCCAGCCGAGGCGGCCTCGGTCAGGAAGTCCGGAGCGTCGTAGTCCAACCAGAGCACCGCCGCGCTGCGCTCACCCGGCGCGAGCGCGGCGCACCTGTCCAGCACTCGCGCCGCTCTGCCCAGCTCGCCCGGGGCGTCGTCCAGGCCGGCGGTCATCCCCGGCACGTAGGTCAGCACCCGCGCGGCGCGGTCCGGGTCGCCGAGCGCCACCACCACCCGGCCCTCACCGGCCGGATCCAGCCCGAGCAGGTACGCCCGTGGCTCACCGCCGGACGTCAGCCGCCCGGCCAGCGCGTCCAGACCGGCCAACCGCCCGGCCACCCCGTGCAGGCGGACCGCCGCGAGCGGCCCCGGCGGCACCCGGGCCAGCAACCGTCGCCGCTCAGCCAGCAACTCCTCGCGCCGAACGCCCAGCCGCAGCCGGTTGGCCTGGTCACGGGCGGTCACCGGCACCCCGTCCAACAGGCCGACCAGGGTCGGCTCGCGCCCGATGAGCCACCGTCGCTGGGCCGGTGTCAACCCGGACCACCAGGCGCGGACCAGCATCGGCGCGGCACCGGGGGCCGGCCGGCCCGGCGGTGGCGGGGACGCCCAGCCGGAGCCGGCGGCCCGCGCCAGCTCATCCAACCGGTCGGCGGCGACCCGATCCGCGGCCCCTGCCTCGTCGAACGCGTCCCGCAGGGCCGCCGCCACCCGGGCCGCCGCCACGCCCGCCCGCTCGGTGGGCCGGACCCGCGCGGGATCGACGTGCACCCTGCCCGAGCGGTCCACCACCAGGCCTGCCGCGTCGGCCTGAGCGACCGCCTCGGTGAGCCGCCCCTTCGCCAGCGTCAGCCGGCCAGCCAACTCGGCCAGCACCTGGTCGACCTCGATCAGCGCGGGCGCGACAGACGTCAGCTCGTCACGCAGACCGGTGAGCCGGGCGTCCGCCGCCGTGGCCGCCGCACCGGACCAGCCGCCCCGCAACCGCCCGGCGGCCCCGCGCAGCTCGCCGACGCGTCGATCGAGCGACCCGGTCAATCCGGCCCAGGCGGCCCCGGCGGCCCGCCACCCGCCCGGATCGGCTGCCCACAGCTGCCGGTAGCCGACACTGCTCATCGGGGCAGGGCGGCGAACCGGTGGGCGGCCCGGTCGTCCACCGTCTCGTACGCCTCGGCCGCCGCCCGGACTCCTGCGGAGGCCGCCGCGACCTGAGCAGCCAGCCGGCAGAACCAGGCGTGCCCGGCTGCCTCCAGCCCGGCCAGAGCCGCGCCAGCTCGCCACTCGGGCGCTGCCACCAGCAACCCGGGCACTTCCGCCAGGCCCAGCGCCAGCCGGTGCGCCTCGTCGTCGAGCGTGACGGCGACCGCCCGCAGCTCCTCCGGCCGGACCGCCAACGGCTCATCCGTCATGACCACACCCCCGTGCACGATCGGCATCGACGCGCTGACGTTAGGCGGGGACGGGAGGCCTCAAAGTGCCCTGTGGACAGCCGGCGGTGGGCCGTACCCCGGCGTGTCCACAGGCGTTGCCCACGGCGGGCTCGACGGCTAATCTGCGGCCTCGGCCGCCGGTAGGGTGGTGTGGTGATCGTCGCTGTCGGCATCGACGTCGTCCTGGTCGACCGGTTCGCCGGGGCCCTGGCACGGACGCCGCTGCTCGCCGACCGGCTCTTCACCGAGGCCGAGCGGACCACCCGCTCCGGCAACCCGCGCTCGCCCGAGTCGCTCGCCGCCCGGTTCGCCGCCAAGGAGGCCGTGGCCAAGGCGCTCGGCGCTCCGGCGGGGCTGAGCTGGCACGACTGCGAGATCGTGCCCGATCCGGATGGCCGCCCCTGGCTGGCCGTGTCCGGCACGGTCGCGGCGGCAGCCGACGCACGTGGGGTCAACCACTGGCATCTCTCGCTGTCGCACGACGGGGGGATCGCGTCGGCGATGGTGGTCGCGGAACGATGACGTCGGCCGGGCGGGCCGATCGGCCCCACCCGCGAGCGGAATGGGACACGGTGGCATGAGAGCGGTGTGGCGGGTGGCCGACGTACGGGCGGCCGAGGCGGGGCTGATGGGCACGCTGCCGGAGGGGACGCTGATGCAGCGGGCCGCCGCCGGGCTGGCCCGTCGGGCCGCGCTGCTGCTCGCCGAGCGGGGCGGGGTCTACGGCGGCCGGGTGCTGCTGCTGGTCGGCTCCGGCGACAACGGCGGTGACGCGCTGTACGCGGGAGAGCGGCTGGCCCGCCGGGGTGTCCAGGTGTCCGCCCTGCTCCTCACCGGGCGTGCGCACGCTGCGGGGCTCGCCGCGCTGAGAGCGGCCGGCGGCCGGTTGGTGCCACGACCGGCCGGCCCGGTCGACCTGGTCCTCGACGGCATCGTCGGCATCGGCGGCACCGGTGGGCTGCGGGCGAGCGCGGACGAGGTGGTCCAGCGCCTCGGCGAGCTGCGCGGGCGCGACGGCGAGCGTGCCACCGTGCTGGCGGTGGACCTGCCGAGCGGGGTTGCGGTGGACACCGGCCACGTGCCGCTGGCTTCGTCCGGCCGGCCAAGCGCGGTCCGCGCCGATGTGACGGTGGCGTTCGGCGCGCTGAAGCCCGCACTGGTGGTCGGGCCGGCCGCCGCCCTGGCCGGGCACGTGGAGCTGGTCGACATCGGGCTGCGGCCGTGGTTGCGAGGCACCCCGGCGCTACGGGTCACGGAGTGGTCCGACGTGGTCGACTGGTGGCCGGAGCTGGGCCCGGCGTCGGAGAAGTACAGCCGGGGTGTGGTGGGCGTGTCGACCGGATCAGCGACCTACCCGGGCGCGGCGGTGCTCTCCGTGGGCGGCGCTCTGGCGGGGCCGACCGGCCTGGTCCGCTACGCCGGCAGCGCCCGTGCCGAGGTGCTGCACCAGCACCCCTCGGTCATCGCCAGTGGGCGGGTCGCCGACGCGGGCCGGGTGCAGGCCTGGGTCTGCGGCTCCGGGCTGGGCACCGGTGAGGACGCGGCGGCCGAGCTGCGCGCCGTGCTGGCCGCCCCGGTGCCGGTGGTGCTCGACGCTGACGCGCTGACCCTGCTGGTGGACGGCTCGCTCGCCGACCGGCTGCGCGGTCGGGACGCGCCGATTGTGGTCACCCCGCACGACCGCGAGTTCGCCCGACTCTGCGGGGAGGAGCCCGGCGCCGACCGGGTCGCTTCCGCGCTGCGGCTGGCCGCCTGGATGAACGCGGTGGTGCTGCTCAAGGGGGACCGTACGGTGATCGGCACGCCGGACGGTCGGGCGTTCGTCAACCCGACCGGGACCCCGGCGCTGGCCACCGGCGGCACCGGCGATGTGCTGGCCGGGCTGCTCGGCTCGCTGCTGGCGGCCGGGGTGCCCGCCGATCGGGCCGCGGCCTCGGCCGCGTACCTGCACGGGCTCGCCGGCCGGGAGGCGGCCCGGGGCGGCCCGGTGACCGCGCCCGATGTGGTGACGGCGCTGCGTCCGGTGCTCGCCCGGCTGGGCTGATCGTGTCGATCCCGGGTGCGCTGACCGGATCGCCCGCCGGGGGCGTGCGTCGCCGCCCGCGCTGATCACGGCGGAAAGTAGGCTGGGCGCATGTGGCAGGCCGAGGTACGCGTCGATCTTGACGCGATCCGCGAGAACGTGAGCAGGCTCCGCTCCGGCACCAGCGCCGAGCTGATGGCGGTCGTGAAGGGCGACGGGTACGGCCATGGCATGCTTCCGGCCGCCCGCGCGGCGCTCGACGCCGGGGCGGACTGGCTCGGTGTCTGCACGCTCGACGAAGCACTCACCCTGCGTCGGGCCGGGGTGACCGCGCCGGTGCTGGCCTGGCTGCTCGCGCCCGGGCTGCCGCTGCACGAGGGGGTCAGCGCCGGGGTGGACCTGGGAGCGGCCAGCCTGCCCCAGCTGGACGAGATGATCGAGGCGAGCAGGCTCGCCGAGCGTCCCGCCCGCCTGCACCTGAAGATCGACACTGGGCTGTCCCGGGGTGGGGCGACCGTCGCCGACTGGCCGGCGCTGCTGGACGCCGCCGCGAAGGCGCAGGCGGACGGCCTGGTCGAGGTGGTCGGCGTGTGGAGCCACTTCGTGTACGCGGACATGCCGGGCCACCCCACCACCGACCGTCAGCTGGCTGTCTTTCACGAAGGACTGGCGATGGTCGAGCGGGCAGGGCTGCGACCGCGCTGGCGACACCTCGCCAACTCGGCGGCCACTCTGACCCGCCCCGACACCCACTTCGACCTGGTCCGCCCCGGTCTGGCCATCTACGGTCTCTCCCCGGTTGCCGGTGAGACGTACGGGCTGCGGCCGGCGATGACCGCGCGCGCCCGGGTGATGCTCACCAAGCGGGTGCCCGCCGGCACCGGCGTCTCCTACGGGCACGCCTACACCACGCCGAGCGACGCGAACCTGGCCGTCGTGCCGCTCGGGTACGCCGACGGGGTTCCCCGGCACGCCTCCAACACCGGTCCGGTGCAGCTCGCCGGCGCACGGCGCACGATTTCGGGCCGGGTCTGCATGGACCAGTTCGTGATCGACTGCGGCGACGACCCGGTGGCCGACGGCGACGTGGCGACGCTCTTCGGCAGCGGTGCTGATGGCGAGCCGACGGCCGACGACTGGGCCGAGGCGGTCGGCACGATCAACTACGAGATCGTCACCCGGTTCGGCAGCACGCGTGTGCCTCGGGTCTATGACGGCGAGCGGCCATGAGCTACCGCATTCCACGTCCGCGGACCGCGGTGGGCCGGGTCGCGGGGATCGTCGGCGCCGCGGTCGGAGTGGCCGCGGCGGGCCTGGCGGCCGGCGTCGCGACCGAGCGCACCCTGGTCCGCCGCCTCAAGGCCGACCCAGCCGACCGCTACGCCGACGAGATGTTCGGCGAGCAGCGGTACGACGACGCGTTCCGTCTTGAGCTGCCGGACGGCACGGACATCCACGTCGAGGTGGTCGAGCCGACCCGGCCGGTGCCGGGGCACCCCACGGTGGTGCTGGTGCACGGCTTCTGCCTGGACATGGGGACGTTCCACTTTCAGCGCCAGATGCTCGCCGCGCGGGGTGACTACCGGATCGTGGCGTACGACCAGCCCGGTCACGGTCGGTCCGGCCGGCTGGAGACCGGGGAGTACGACCTCACGGTGCTCGGCCGGACGCTGCGCCAGGTGATCGACCGAACCGCCCCGGACGGGCCGCTGGTGCTGGTCGGCCACTCGATGGGTGGCATGACCATCATGGCGTTCGCCGAGCTGTTTCCGGAGTTGTTCGGTGACCGGGTGGTGGGCACCGTCCTGATGGCCACCTCGGGCGGGCTCATCGCGGAGACCAAGCTGGTCGCGCCCGCGCTGCTCGGGCGGGTCGGCGGCCCGGTGCTGTACATGGTCAGCAACGCCACCCGGTACGGCGGCCCGGTGATCGACAAGGCCCGCAGGTCGACGTCGAACGTGGCCTGGCTGCTGACCCGCAAGTACGGCTTCGGCACCCGTAAGCCCAGCCCGGCACTGGTGTCCTACGTGGAGATGATGAACTCCCGGACGTCGGCCGACACGGTGACCCGCTATCTGCGGACCCTCGCCACACACTCGCGCTTTCCGGCTCTCGCGGCGTTGGCCGCGACGCCGGTGCTGGTGGTGGTCGGCGACAAGGACATGATCACCCCGGTGACCCACTCCGAGGAGATCGTCCGGCGGCTGCCGCACGCGGAGTTCGTCAAGATCAAGGACAGCGGTCACGTGGTGATGCTGGAGCACGCTGACGAGGTCAACGCCGCGTTGGCGCGGTTCCTCAAGACACTCGAAGAGCCGGAGGAACGGTGAGTCACGTCGTCAAGCTGCCGACCGTCGAGGACACTCGGGAGTTCGGTCGCCGCCTGGCTGGGCTGCTGCGAGCAGGCGACCTGGTGCTGTTGACCGGCCCGCTGGGTGCCGGAAAGACGGCGCTCACCCAGGGCGTCGGCGCCGGGCTCGGTGTCCGCGGGGACATCACCTCGCCGACGTTCGTGATCGCCCGGGTGCACCGCCCCGATCCGGCCCGGGGCGGCCGGGTGGCCCTGGTGCACGCCGACGCGTACCGGTTGGGTGACGCCACCGATCCCCGCGCCGAGATCGACGACCTGGACCTCGACGCGTCGGTGGACGAGTCCGTGACCGTGGTGGAGTGGGGCGAGGGCCTGGTGGAGCAGTTGGTTGACGCGCACCTGCGGGTCCGCATCGACCGCCGCGACGACGACACCCGCATCGTCGAGCTGGACCCGATCGGTGGCGACTGGGCCCGGCGGCTCGCCGACCTGGGCTAGGTCGGCGGGCCGCTGTCGTACCCGATGCCTAAAGTGCGGGTGACTAACCCGCGCTGTGTGAGAGGTTCCTGATGCCCGACGACGCCCCCGCCCTGGATCTGCTGGCCCTGCTGCCGGAGCAGTGGCGTGCCGTGCTCACCCCGCACCTGGATGCGGCTCGCACCGCCGCGCTGACCGAATTCGTCGCGCGGGAGTATGCGACGCAGACCGTCTTCCCGCCCCTGGAGGACCTGTTCTCGGCATACCGGCTCTGCCCGCCGCAGGGCACTCGGGTGCTGATCCTCGGTCAGGACCCTTACCACCGGGCTGGGCAGGCGCACGGCCTGAGCTTCAGCGTCCGCGACGGTGTGACGGTGCCGCCGTCGTTGCGCAACGTCTTCAAGGAGTTGGGCGAGGACGTGGGTGTCCCCAAGCCGCGCAGCGGCAACCTCGACGGTTGGGCCGCCCAGGGTGTGCTGCTGCTCAACGCGGTGCTGACCGTCCGTCAGGCCACCCCGGGCTCGCACGCCAACGCCGGCTGGGAGGAGTTCACCGACGCGACCATCCGGGCGCTGGACGCGTCGCCGGACCGGGTGGTCTTCCTGCTCTGGGGTGGCTACGCCCGCAAGAAGGCCGCCCTGGTCACCAACCCGCAGCACGTGGTCCTGGAGGCCGGCCACCCCAGCCCGATGAACCCGCGCGGCTTCCTCGGCAGCCGTCCGTTCAGCGCGGCCAACAAGGCGCTCGCCGATGCCGGCCTGCCCACCATCGACTGGGAGCGCACGGCTGGCTGAGCGTGCGGTCGGGGTTCTACAGCTCGCGCGGCCGGCACTGGTTCAGCCTCCGCTGGCCAGCTGTCGGTCCCGATAGCGGCGCAACAGCTCGCCGGCGCGGGGCTCGGTCAGCTCCAGCTCGACCAGCGGCACCACCCGGTAACCCCGCCCACCGTGACGCACCTCGATCGTCTCGGGCAGGTCGTCGCACATCGTTGCCCTGACCTCGCCGTACCGGGTCGACCAACGGTGCTCGCCCGGCTCCTCGGGCTCCAACCACACCCCGCCGAACTCACCCCAGCGGGCGTTCCACCGCTGGCCGTACGCCGCCTCCAGCCAGCGGGTGAACCGTTTGGAATCCTGCCACCGCAGGGCAATCTCCAGTGCCTCGACCGGCACCGGCGCGCCCTGCAACAATGCGGCCGTACTCCCGGTGATCACCTGGGGGAAGTCGCCGAGCCGGTCCAGCATCCCGTTCAGACCCAGCTCGTCGACCCGCTCGGCGATCGGCCGGGCGGCCAGGTCGTCGATCCGGGCGTCGAGGTGCGCGTCCAGGGGCTCGACCCCGACGACCAACTGGACATCCATGGCGGCGAGCAATCGCTCCAACACCGGGATGCTCGGCGCACGCTCGCCACGCTCGATCCGTGTGACGGCCGCCTGGCTGACCCCTGCCAACTCGGCCAGCTCGCATTGGGTCAGCTGGCGCAGGTGCCGTTGCTGTCGGACAGCGGTGCCGAGCAAGGTGACGAGGCGCGCGGTTGGCATGTCGCGATGGTGGACCAGGCCGCCTGTGGCGGATAGCGCTGAGGCGGATTCACGACTTGCCAGCGCTCTTCCGAGATCACCAGGGCGGGTGGCGTGCGTTCGGCGGCTGGGCGGCCGTTCCCTGATGAGCGCTATACCTGTGAGTCATATCTATGACTCACAGGTATAGCGCTCATTGCAGGATGTTGCGTTCGGCCGGGACGTCCCGCCCGCGGGGCGTGACCGGGGTTGCGGTGGGGCGGGGCGTGACCGGGCGGTCGCGGCGGGGCGGCTAGGCTGGCTTACCGTGCTCGTACTCGTGGTGGACAGCTCGACTCCCGCGGTGACCGCAGCGCTGGTGGAGGTCTCGGCGGACGGCGTGGTGTCCCGGGCGCACCGGTGCACGGTCGACGCGCGCGCACACGGCGAACTGCTCGCGCCCCAGGTGGATGCGGTCCTCGCCGATGCCGACGCGCGCCCGCGTGACCTGACCGCCATCGTCGCCGGGCTCGGCCCGGGGCCGTTCACCGGGCTGCGGGTCGGCCTGGTCACCGCCGCGACGATGGGTCAGGTGCTCGGCATCCCCACGTACGGTGTCTGCTCGCTGGACGCCATCGGCTACCCGGCGGCGTCCGGCGAGCCGTTGTTGGCCGCCAGCGACGCCCGGCGCAAGGAGCTCTACTGGGCTGTCTACGACGGCGCCGGTCAGCGGATCGTCGGGCCGGAGGTGTCCACGCCGGCGGTGGCCGCCGCACGCGCCCGGGAGTTGGGCGCGACGATCGCGGTCGGCGACGGGGCGCACCGGTACGCCGAGATCCTGGACCTGCCCGTTCGGGTCGAGCCCCGCTACCCGGACGCCACCGTGCTGGCGCTGCTCGCCGCCGAGCGGATCCGGGCTGGCGCGCCCGGTGAGCGGCTCACCCCGCTCTACCTGCGCCGCCCGGACGCGGTGGTGGCGACCGTCCGCAAACCGGTCCTGCCATGACGGCGGTACGGCTCGACCCGTTCCGCTGGTGGCACATCGACGACGTGCTGCCGATCGAGGCGGATCTCTTCGGCGCCGAACAGTGGTCGCCGGGCATGTTCTGGAGCGAGTTGGCCAACGGGCACCACTACCGGGTCGCCGTCGACGCGGACGGTTCGGTGCTCGGCTACGCCGGGCTCGCCGGGGTTCCGCCGGACGAGGTGTGGGTGCAGAACATCGCTGTCCGCCGGGACGCCCAGCGGCGCGGCGTAGGCCGTGCCCTGCTGGAGGATCTGCTCGCCGAGGCGGCCCGGCGCGACACCCGCAGCACCATGCTGGAAGTCGCCGTGGACAACGTCGCCGCCCAGCGGCTCTACGCAACCCACGGGTTCGAGCCGATCGCGGTGCGGCGCGGCTACTACCAACCGAGCAACACCGACGCGCTGGTCATGCGGCGCGACGCCGAGCCGACCGGGGACGGACCACACGACCATGGCTGACGAACCGCTGATCCTGGGTATCGAGACCTCCTGCGACGAGACCGGCGTCGGCATCGTGCGGGGGCACACCCTGCTGGCCGACGCGCTCGCCTCCAGCGTCGAGGAGCACGCCCGGTTCGGGGGTGTGGTGCCCGAGGTGGCCAGCCGGGCACACCTGGAGGCCATCGTGCCGACCATGGACCGGGCACTGACCGAGGCTGGCGTCACCCTGGCCGACATCGACGCGATCGCGGTCACCGCCGGCCCCGGGTTGGCCGGCGCGCTGCTCGTCGGCGTCGCCGCCGCCAAGGGGTACGCGCTCGCCGCCGAAAAGCCGGTGTACGGCGTCAACCACCTCGCCGCCCACGTCGCGGTGGACACCCTGGAGCATGGCCCCCTGCCCGAACCCGCCATCGCGCTCCTGGTGTCCGGCGGCCACTCGTCCCTCCTGCTCATCGATGACCTGGCCCGGGGCGTCACCCCGCTCGGCGCCACCATCGACGACGCGGCCGGCGAGGCGTTCGACAAGGTCGCCCGGCTGCTCGGGCTGCCCTTTCCGGGCGGCCCGCCCATCGACCGGGAGGCCCGGGCCGGCGACGCCGCCGCGATCGCCTTCCCACGCGGTCTGACCGCCGCGAAGGACCTCGCCGCCCACCGGTACGACTTCTCGTTCTCCGGCCTCAAGACGGCGGTGGCCCGCTGGGTAGAGGCGCGTGAGCGTGCCGGCGAGCCAGTGCCGGTCGCCGACGTGGCCGCGTCCTTCCAGGAGGCGGTCTGTGACGTGCTGACCACCAAGGCGCTCGCCGCCTGCCGCGCGAACGGGATCGAGACCCTGGTGATCGGAGGCGGAGTGGCGGCGAACTCACGACTGCGGGTGCTGGCCGAGCAGCGGGCCCAGAAGTTCGGCATCCAGGTCCGGGTGCCCCGGCCGAAGTTGTGCACCGACAACGGGGCGATGGTGGCCGCGCTCGGTTCGCACCTGGTCGCCGCGGGGGTCGCGCCGAGCCGGCTGGACCTGCCCGCCGATTCCGCGCTGCCGTTGACCACGGTCAGCGTGTGACGGGAGCGGAGGACATGATCGTACGGATGTGGGAGGCGCGCGCCGAGGCGTACGGCGTTGCCGACCTGATCACCTGGGTGTGCGACACCGCCCTGCCCGAGTTGGAGCACGACCCGCTGCACGTCTCCAGCGAGGTCTTCTCCTCCACCGACCACCGCGTGGTGGTCATCTCCAAGTGGCGCAGCAGCCCCCGACCGCTGCCAGACCCGCCCGCCCTGCTGGTGGCCCGCGCCCCGCACTCCTGGGACTTCACCCAGGTCGACCGCTGACGCGAGCCACCATCCAGGCCACCGCCGATGGTTCAGCTGCGGCGCAACATCCGGTAGGTGGCGATTCCGCCCGTGCCCAGGGCGGCGAGGAAGACCAGCCAGACGACGGTACTGCTGACTCCGGGCTGCGGGCCGGCGTTCGCCCCGGCGGCTGCCAGCAGTCCATCCTTGCCGGGGGCGGGCAGCGCGGCCGGCGGCAGTTCCGGCCAGCGGACCAGACCGGTGCTCTCCAGCATCTGCATGTGGTGCATCACGAAGCCGTTGGCGTCGTCGCAGAGCTTGCGGACGGTGGCGTCCCGGGTGCTGGCCCGTACCGCCCCGATCACCGGGAAGATCTTGCCGTGGGCGACCCGGAGCCGGGTGACGAAGATTTGGTCGAACCGGGCGCCGGAGGCGTTCTGCATCTCCGTCAGCCAGCCCTTCTGCTCGGCGGTCGGCTCACTGGGGATGCTCGCGCCCAACTTGTTGGCCGCGTCGACAACCAGCTGATCGAGACGCTGGTGCTCGTTGGCGATGCCGGCGCCGATCTCCCGGACCTTTGCCGACTGTCCCTTCTCGGCGGCCATCTGACCGGCTGGCATCTCCCACAGCCCGGCCAGCCGTACCCCGTTGAGCAGCGTCATGTCGGCGGCGTTGAGCTGCTGGCCACCACCGGCGGGCGCGGCGACGGCTACGCCGGGCAGGACACCGACCCCCGCGATGATCGCGATGAGCAGCATCGCCGCTCGATGGGGCCGGGTGCCCAGTCGGCGATGGGCGGATCTGAGCGGTGCCATGTCTGTGGTGCCTCCTCGGTCCGGACCGGAACGCGTCTGGACCGGGCAGCCGTACCCTGCCGGTTGCCCGTCCGCCCACTGGTACGGACTGATCGCGCGATCAGTTCATCGGAGGGCGACGTGGATCAGCGGGTGACGGCGATGAAGCCGCCGAGCAGCAGCAGGGTGAGCGCGGCGACGGCGAAGAGCACCAGCAACTCCCGAGGCCCGTGCCCGACGGGGTCGCCGTTGACGGCCACGTCGGGCAGGGCTGGCAGGTCGCGGGTCAGCGCGGCCAGGTCACCGAGGGTGCGCGCCGTCCACACCGCACCGGCCCGGTCGGAAAACTCGTCCAGCGTCAGCCGGCCCGCCGCGGTGTGCCGGTGCAGCTCGGCGACCACCCGGTTGCGGTCGTCGTCGGAGGCGCGCAGCTCGACATCCACGCCGGACAGGGTACGCGGATCAGCCCACGTCGAGGGGGTCGGCGAGGAGCCGTTCGAAGGCCAACTCGGATGCCCCGATCAGGCAGGCGTCCTCGCCCAACTTCGGTGTACGCAGCCGGACGTGCTCCAGGCAGGCGCCGAGCGCGTTGGAGTTGAGCCGGCTGCGAATCTGGGCCGCCGCGGCGAGGTAGAGGTCGCGCATGGTGCCGCCGAAGATGACCATCTCGGGGTTGAAGACGTTCACCAGGTTGGCCACGCCGAAGCCGAGCCAGTCCCCGGCCTGGCGGACGGCCGTCTGGGCCCGGGCGTCACCCCGGTCGGCGGCATCGAAGACGGCCAGCAGCGCATCGCGGCCCCGGGCGTCGGAGCGTCCGGCAGCGCGGAGGAGACCCTGCTCGCCGATCTCGGTCTCCCAGCAGCCCCGGGAGCCACACTCACAGGGCCTGCCGTCGCGGACCACCTTCATGTGGCCGACCTCGCCGCCGTACCCACCGTGCCCGGTCAGCCGGCGTCCACCGGCGATGATGCCGGCACCCACGCCGACGTCCCCGTACAGGTAGATGACGTTGTCGCAGCCGGCCGCCACGCCCCGTACGTGCTCGGCGAACGCGGCCACGTCGGCAACGTTGCCCACCGTGATCGGCACGTCGATGCCCAGTTCGGCGCCGAGTGCCGCGCCGATCGGCTCGTCCACCCAGCCGGTGGTCGGGCCGAGCCGGACCAGGCCGTCGTCGCGACGGACCATGCCGCAGACCGCGACGCCGGCACCGACACAGATCGCGTCGGCCGGCACCACCTGCTGCATCTCCTTGACCGCGCCGGCCAACAGCGGTGCGGCCTCCGCCGCCAGCAGGCCACGCGGTCGGTCCAGATCACGGCGGTCCAGGACCGCGCCACCCAACCCGATCCGGGCGGCACGCAACCGGTCCACCTCCACCGAGTACGCGTACGCGTAGACCCGGCTCGATTCGGGCCGGACGACCAGTGACGGTCGCCCGGCCCGGCCGGTCTCCTTCGGCGCGCCCTCGCTGACCAACCCCACCGCGACCAGGTCGGCGGTGAGCGCGCCGATGGTGCTGCGGTTGAGGCCCAGCGTGGTGGTCAGTTCGGCGCGCGTGGTCGCTCCGTGGACGTGCACGTGCCTCAGCAGGGCGCCGAGGTTCTGCCGTCGGACGTGGTCCTGGCTTGGTCCTGGGCGCATCGTGGTGCCACCTCCCGCGGTCAGCGGGTGCCGGTGGCTGCCGCGCGGCGCCGGGAGAGAGCGTCGACGCTGGCGGCGAGCAGCAGCACGACGCCGGTGACCACGTACTTGACTCCAGCGCTGTACCCCATCAGGCCCATTCCATTTTCGATGACCGCGACCACCGCGCCGCCGAGGATGGCGTCGAGGACGCGGCCCTTGCCGCCGAAGAGGCTCGTGCCGCCGATGACTGCCGCGCCGACCGCGTAGAGCAGTACGTTACTGCCCCCCGTGTTCGGGTCGACCGAGTTGGCCCGGCTGGCCGCCACGATGCCCCCGACGGCGGCCATCGACGAGCAGATCATGAAGACCGAGATCCGGATCCGATCGACCCCGATGCCGGCCCGGCGGGCCGCTTCCCGGTTGCCGCCCACGGCGTAGATGTGCCGGCCGTAGCTGGTGCGTTGGAGCACGAAGGTCCACACGATCAGGAGCACCGCGATGATTGGCACCACGATCGGCACGCCCTTGAGGGAGCTGATCAGGACGTTGCGGCTGCGTTCGAGGTTGAGGACGTACACCGCGGTGCCGAGGATGATGGCGAGCCCGCCGATCCGCAGCGCCACCACCGCGAGCGGGTCGGTGATCAGACCGCGGGCCACCCGGTTGCGGTGGCGCAGCAGCTGCACCGCCGCGTAGCCGATGACCGCGAGGGCGGCCAGCGCCCAGCCCAGCGTGGGGGCGAGGTTGCGGTTGGCGATGGCGACCAGCACCTCGTCGCGGACGGAGATGTTGGTGCCATCCTTGACGAGCATCAGCACGACGCCCTGGAAGGCGAGGAAGCCGGCGAGGGTGACCACGAAGGACGGGATGCCGATCTTCGCGACCAGCAACCCGAGCGTGGTGCCGATGACCACACCGGTGGCGACCGCGGCGAGCACGGCGACCCACCAGGGGTAGCCGAGCACGGTGACCACATTGGCCAGCACCGCCGCGCAGACGCCGCTGGCGAAGCCGGCGGAGAGGTCGATCTCGCCGAGCAGCAGCACGAAGACCAGGCCCATCGCGATCAGCGTGACCGCCGCGCCCTGGGTGAAGAGGTTGGCGAAGTTCCCGGCCGACAGGAACGACGACGGCCGCATGATCGCGAAGACGGTGCAGAGCACGATCAGGCCGAGTACGGCTGGTAGCGCGCCGACGTCACCACCGCGTACGCGACTCAGGTAGTTGCGGACGTGGCCTCCGACGGTCGGCGCCGGTGTGACGGCCCCCGGGCCGTCCTTCCGTACCGCGGTGGTGGTCATCGGACGCCTCCTGAGATCGAGTCGGCCGGCTGCGGGCCGTCGCCGTTGCTGCCCGGGTCGGTGGCGAGGCCGAGCCCGCCCGAGCGCCCAGCGGTGATCAGCTCGACCACCTGGGCGTGGGTGATGTCGGTGGTCTTCACCTGGGCGACCATCTGGCCGAGGTACAGCGCGGCGATCCGGTCGGAGACGGCGAAGACGTCGTTCATGTTGTGCGAGATGAGCACCACGGCAAGGCCGTTGTCGGCGAGGCGGCGGACCAGTTCGAGCACCTGGGCGGTCTGTGCCACGCCGAGCGCCGCGGTCGGCTCGTCCAGGATGACCAGCTTGCTGTTCCAGAGCACCGCCTTGGCGATGGCCACGGTCTGACGCTGGCCGCCGGAGAGGCTGGACACGTGCTGGCGGAGTGAGGTGACGGTGCGGATGGAGAGCCCCGCCAGGGTCTCGGCAGCGAGCTGTTCCATGGTCGGCTCGTCCAGGACGATGCCGCTGCGCCTCTCCCGGCCGAGGAACATGTTCTGCACGATGTCCAGGTTGTCGCAGAGCGCGAGATCCTGATAGACGACCTCGATGCCGAGCGAGGCTGCGTCGCGAGGGCTGCCGATGTGCACCGGTTCACCGTTGAACAGGAACTCTCCGGCGTCTGTGGGGTGGATGCCGCTGATGCACTTCACCAGGGTCGACTTGCCGGCGCCGTTGTCGCCGACCAGTGCGGTCACTTCGCCCGGGTGGACGGTCAGGGCGACGTCGCGGAGCACCTGGACGGGACCGAAGCTCTTGTCGATCCCGCGGAGTTCCAGCAGGGGGGTCGCGGACACGGGGGTCTCCTTCTTAAGGGAGGGTCGGGGCCCGTCCGGCGGGCGCCGCCCGGCACGGGAGGGGTGCTCCCGTGCCGGGCGGCGATGGTCGTCCCGGCGGGTACTGCGGCGTCGGTCAGCTGATGCCGGCGTCGGCGCAGAGCTTGGCGTACGCCCCGGCGCAGACCTCTTCCTTGGTGACGTAGCCGTCGGCGATGACGTCCTTGACGTTCTCCTTGTAGATGGCCTTCGGGGTGAGCAGCACCGAGGGGACGTCGCGGTCACCGTCCTTCACCGACTGGCCGGTGTCCTTCTTCTCACCCTTGGCGAGCGCGATGGCCAGGTCGGAAGCGGCCTTGGCCTCTTCCCGAACCGCCTTGTAGACGGTCATGCACTGGTCGCCGGCGAGGATGTTCTGCAGACCCTCGGTGCTGGCGTCCTGCCCGGTCACCGGAACCTTGCCGTTGAGCTTGTTCTTCTTCAGCACCGAGATGGCGGCGTTGCCGAGACCGTCGTTGGCGGCCAGCACACCGTCGATCTTGCCGTTGGCCGTGGTGAGCTGCTGCTCGAAGATCGTCGTGGCCTGCGCGTTGTCCCACGCCGGCACCGCGTCGTCGGGGCCCTTGACGTACTCCTTGGAGTCGAACTTCGGCTTGAGCACCGAGTCGTAGCCGGCCTTGAACAGGGTGGCGTTGTTGTCGGTGGGGGAGCCGTTCAGGTACGCGACGACCGGGTTCTTGGCACCCTGGTCGGTCAGGCACTTCGCCAGACCCTCGCCCTGGAGCTTGCCGACGGTCTCGTTGTCGAAGCTGACGTAGTACTGGGCGGAGCCGCCGAGGGTGAGCCGGTCGTAGTCGATGGTGGCGACGCCCTGCGACTTGGCCTTGTCGAGCACGGCCTTGCCGGTGCCGGAGTCCAGGTTGACGATCATCAGGGCGGTGACGCCGCTGGTGATCATCTGGTCGGCGATGGTCTGGAAGGCGGTCTTGTCGTTCTGGGCGTTCTGAATGTCGTACTGAACGCCGGCGGCCTTGAACGCCTCTTCCAGGAACCGACGGTCCGCGGTCTCCCAGCGGGCGGAGGACTTGCTGTCCGGGAGGATCACGCCGATCTTGGGGGTCTTGGCGGAGTCGGCCGTGCCGGAGTCGGAGTCGCTGCCACAGGCGGTCAAGCCGCCGGTCGTGAGCAGGCCCACGGCGGCGATGGTGAGGATCCCCTTACGCATGTGCAGGGTCCTTTCGGGGGTGGGGGAGGTGTTGTTTTGTTGTGTCCGGCAACGTATTGCGCACCGTCGTGAGTCCACAAGGCTGCGCAGGTGTCAAGTTCGTTGGGAGCGATAACAATTCAGCAACGCGACTGTTACTCCCTGGCTACCCAGGAGGAGTCGACCGTAATGAAAGCCCTCAGCGGGTCTGCAACGGCGCGGTGCGGGCGTCGGTCAGCGCCACCAGATCCGCCGCGGCCAGTTCGAGTTGCAGGCCGCGCCGACCGGCCGAGACGTAGATCGTCGGGAGGGTCAACGCGGAGTCGTCCAGCACGGTGGGCAGCCGCCGACGCTGCCCCAGCGGGCTGATCCCACCGCGTACGTAGCCGGTGGCGCGCTCGGCGACCGCACGGTCGGCCAGCACCGCCCGCTTGCCACCGACCGCAGCCGCGAGTGCCTTGAGATCCAGCTCGCCGGTGACCGGGACGACCGCCACGGTGAGCGCGCCGTCGACCTCGGTCACCAGCGACTTGAACACGCGCTCCGGTGCCACGCCGAGCGCGACCGCCACCAACGCGCCGTAGTTCGGGGCGTCCGGCGCCACCCGGTACGGATGGGTGCGATGCGCGACTCCGCGCTTGACCACCAGTGCCGTTGCCGGAGTGCCCTGTCCTGCCACGCCACCGACGCTAGTCGACCGGCCGGCCGACGAGCACCGTCGGTGCGCCGCCAACCCGGGTGAGCACCAGGCTCGCCGCCGCGTCGCCAGCCAACCGCAGATCCCGCCGAAGCTGCTCCGGGGTGAGCGCGGAACCGCGCTTGAGGATCTCCACCCGGCCCACCTGACGGTCCCGCAGCAGCGCCCGCAGGCGCTTGAGCGAGAACGGCAGCACGTCGGTGATCTCCAGGCAGCGCGCGTACGGAGTGCGGGTCGGGTGGTCGGCGTAGAGGTAGGCGATGCTCGGATCGCCGAGGGTGGCGTCCAGTTCGTCGGCCAGTTCGGCGACGAGGTGCGCGCGGACCACCGCCGGGTCCGGGTCGTACAGGTAGCGGCGCGGCGGCCCGACCGGCGCTTCGTTGGCGCCCGAGCCGATGAGCTGGTGGCAGTGGGCCTCGACGCCCTCCTGTCGGTAGAGCGTGGCGCGGCGGGGCACCTCCGCCAGCTCGCCGCACCAGAGCGCGGCCTCGACCAGGTCGCCGTCCACGCCAACCCACTCCGCCTCCGCGCCGGCCGGGATGAGCGCGTGGTCCAGGCCCGGTGCCACCTTCACCACGGTGCGCGGCACCCGCTCGGCCAGCCCGGTGACGAAATCCCACGGTGGCGAGTAGGCACGCGGGTCGAAGATCCGTCGCCCGGTGCCGGTCGTGCGTCGGGCCGGGTCGCAGAAGACCCCGTCGACCCGGGACACGTCGAACGCGGTGGCATCTCCGCACTCGACCGTGAACAACTCGGCCAGCCCGGCCGCCGCGGCGTTGGCGGCGGCCATCGCGGCGGTCACCGGGTCGGCCTCCACCCCGTACACCCGGATGCCGGCGCGGGCGGCGGCCAGCGCGTCGGCGCCGAGGCCACAGCCGAGGTCGGCCAGGGTGCGCACGCCGGCCGCGTACAGCCGGGCGGCCCGACGGTCGGCGACCACCCGACGGGTGGCCTGCTCCAGGCCTGGGCGGGTGAGGAACATCCCAGCGGCGGTCGGGCCGAACTTGCCGACCGCCCGGCGGCGCAGCTCGGCCTGGGTGAGCGCCGCCGCGGCCAGCGTCGGCGGCACCCCGGCCGCGCGCAGCGCCGACGCCGCGGCCAACGGATCACCGCCGGCCAGCCCGGCCGCCGCCGTGAGCGCGGCCGACCCCTCGGGGGTACGCAGCGCCGCCAGCTGATCGAGATCCACCCGGCCATTGTCCCGGCCCGGCCGGGCTGCCCGGACGGTGGTGTCAGTCGGTGGGCGTGGCGGCTGTTGCGGTGACGACTGGCGGAACTGTGGCGACACGGAGGACGGCGCGCTGGCACTCTCCTTGACGGAGTGCTAGCCACGGAATAACCTGCGATTAGCACTCTCACCCTGAGGGTGCCAGCTTCCGGGTCTCGCGACCCGGGTGCGCACGCCAGGCGGACCGGCACCCGCGACGACGGCCCCGCCCGGTGGCATGAGGCAATTGACGCTGGTCGGCCCCGCCGGCCAGCAACGAAACCAGTACCCCAGGAGGGTATGCCCGTGACTACGGCGACCAAGGTAGCGATCAAGCCGCTCGAGGACCGGATTCTGGTCCAGGCGAACGAGGCTGAGACCACCACGGCGTCGGGCATCGTGATCCCCGACACCGCCAAGGAGAAGCCGCAGGAGGGCACTGTCCTCGCTGTCGGCCCGGGGCGCGTTGACGACTCCGGCAACCGGATCCCGGTTGACGTGACCGTCGGCGACACCGTCCTTTACTCGAAGTACGGCGGCACCGAGGTCAAGTACGCGGGCGAGGAGTACCTGGTGCTCTCCGCCCGCGACGTCCTCGCGGTCATCGAGAAGTAAGCAACCGATCAGTGTCACTGCCCCGGTCCGGCTCGCCGGGCCGGGGCAATGGCGCTTCGAAGGGACATACATGGCGAAGATCCTGAGCTTCTCGGACGACGCCCGGCACCTGCTGGAGCACGGTGTCAACGCCCTCGCGGATGTGGTCAAGGTCACCCTCGGCCCGCGCGGGCGCAACGTCGTCCTGGACAAGAAATTCGGTGCGCCCACGATCACCAACGATGGTGTGACCATCGCCAAGGAGATCGAGCTCACCAACCCGTACGAGAACCTTGGCGCGCAGCTGGTCAAGGAGGTGGCGACCAAGACCAACGACGTCGCCGGCGACGGGACCACCACCGCGACCGTGCTGGCCCAGGCGATGGTTCGTGAGGGTCTGCGCAACGTCACCGCCGGCACCAACCCGGCCGGCATCAAGCGGGGCATCGACGCGGCGGCCGTCAAGGTCTCCGAGGCGCTGCTCGGCCGTGCCGCAGAGGTCACCACCAAGGAGTCGATCGCGAACGTGGCGACGATCTCCGCGCAGGACGCCACGATCGGTGATCTGATCGCCGAGGCGATGGAGCGGGTCGGCCGCGACGGTGTCATCACCGTCGAGGAGGGCACCATGCTCACCACCGAGCTGGAGGTGACCGAGGGTCTCCAGTTCGACAAGGGCTTCATCTCGCCGAACTTCGTCACCGACCTGGAGGGTCAGGAGTCCGTCCTTGAGGACGCGTACATCCTGGTCACCACCCAGAAGATCTCGGCGATCGAGGAGCTGCTGCCGCTGCTGGAGAAGGTCCTGCAGAACAGCAAGCCCCTGCTGATCATCGCCGAGGACGTGGACGGCCAGGCGCTCTCCACACTGGTGGTCAACTCGCTGCGCAAGACCCTCAAGGTCTGCGCGGTCAAGGCTCCGGGCTTCGGTGACCGGCGCAAGGCGATGCTCCAGGACATTGCGATCTCCACGGGCGCCGAGCTGGTCGCCCCGGAGCTGGGCTACAAGATCGACCAGGTCGGCCTGGAGGTGCTCGGCACCGCCCGGCGCGTCGTGGTCGACAAGGAGAACACCACGATCGTCGACGGCGGCGGCCAGAAGTCCGACGTCGCCGACCGGGTGTCCCAGATCCGCAAGGAGATCGAGGCCTCCGACTCCGACTGGGACCGGGAGAAGCTGGCCGAGCGGCTGGCGAAGCTCTCCGGTGGCATCGCCGTGATCAAGGCGGGTGCGGCGACCGAGGTCGAGATGAAGGAGCGCAAGCACCGCATCGAGGACGCCATCGCGGCGACCAAGGCTGCGGTCGAGGAGGGCACCGTGCCCGGCGGCGGCGCCGCCCTGGTGCAGATCCGCTCGGTCCTCGACGACGACCTGGGCTTCACCGGTGACGAGAAGGTCGGCGTCTCGGTCGTGCGCAAGTCGCTCGTCGAGCCGCTGCGCTGGATCGCTCAGAACGCCGGTCACGACGGTTACGTCGTGACCCAGAAGGTCGCCGACATGCAGTGGGGCAACGGCCTCGACGCCGCCACCGGCGAGTACGTCGACCTGGTCAAGGCCGGCATCATCGACCCGGTGAAGGTGACCCGCAACGCGGTCACCAACGCCGCCTCGATCGCCGGTCTGCTGCTCACCACGGAGAGCCTCGTGGTGGAGAAGCCGGAGAAGGCCGAGCCGGCCGCCGCCGGCGGGCACGGCCACGGCCACCAGCACGGCCCGGGCTTCTGACCCGGTAGCGATACCCGTCCCGGGGCACACCGCCGTATGGCGATGTGCCCCGGCTCGTCTTGCGGGTCATCACCGGACGTTGACGTTGACGTTGACGTCGGCGTCGGCGTCGGCGTTGCCGTTGCCGCTGACGTTGGCGACTGGGCGCGATGATCGCGCACACTGGGCCGATGAGCACCACGTCACGGCGGTACGCCGCGCTGGCCGGAGTGACCGCCGCGGCCGTCGCGATCGGGATCGCCGAACCAGTGGCAGTGCTGACCGGTCCTCGGTCGGCGCCCCTGGTCGCGGTCGGCGGGGTTGTCGTCGACGCCGTCCCCGAATCGCTGAAGCAGTTCGCCATCGACCTGTTCGGCACCGCCGACAAGATCGCGTTACTGGTCGGCACGGCCCTGCTGCTCGGAGGGTTCGCCGCGCTGTTCGGTGTGCTGGCGGTCCGCCGGCTGGCACTCGGCCTGGCCGGCATCGCCGCGTTCGGCGCCATCGGCACCGCCGCCGCGCTGACCCGTCCCGGTGCGGACGCCGCCGACGCGCTGCCGTCGCTGGTCGGCGCCGGTCTCGGTGCCCTGGTGCTCTGGCTGTTCATCGCCGGTCCGTTCGAGCTGGACCCCTGGTCCTGGTCCCCACCCACGCCTCCCGCCGCGCCGGCGTCGTCGTCCGGTTCGTCGTCCGGTTCGTCGGCTGGTTCGTCGGCTGGTTCGTCGGCCGGGTCCTCGCCCGGTTCGTCGTCCGGTTCGTCGGCCCGGGAGGGATTGCCGGTGCCGGTGACTCCCGCCGCGCCGGCGCCGGTGAGCCCGGCCGAGCCGCCGTCGGCGGCGGCTGAGCCGAGGGCGCCGACGCCGGAGGTCGACCCGGAGTCGCGGCGGCGGTTCCTCACCGGCAGCGGGATGCTGCTTGGCACGGCCGTGGTGGCCGGTCTCGGCGGGCGCTGGCTGGCCGGTCGGCGCGGGGTTTCCGCCGCCCGGGACGCGATCCGGCTGCCCGCGCCGGTCGCCCCCGCACCGGCCCTACCGGCGGGCGCGGACCTCTCGCTGACACAGCTCGCGCCCTACGTCACCCCGAACTTCGGTTTCTACCGGATCGACACCGCACTGGTGGTGCCGCAGGTGGACCCGGACACCTGGCGGCTGCGGATCCACGGGCGGGTCGGCACCGAGCGCACCTACACCTACGCCGACCTGCTGGCCCGGCCGCTGGTCGAGCGGTACGTCACGCTGGCCTGCGTCTCCAACGAGGTGGGCGGGGACCTGATCGGCAACGCCCGCTGGCTCGGCGTACCCCTGCGAGAGTTACTCGACGAGGTCGAGCCGGACGAGGACGCCGACCAGGTCGTCGGCCGGTCGGTCGACGGCTGGACCTGCGGCACCCCCACCGCCGCACTGCGCGACGGGCGGGACGCGTTGTTGGCGGTCGGCATGAACGGCGAGCCGCTGCCGGTCGAGCACGGCTTCCCGGTCCGGATGGTGGTGCCCGGCCTCTACGGCTACGTGTCGGCCTGCAAGTGGGTGACCGAGCTGGAGCTGACCCGGTTCGCCGACTTCGACGCGTACTGGGTGCCGCGCGGCTGGTCCGTCGAGGGGCCGATCAAGACCCAGTCGCGGATCGACACGCCCCGGGGACGCAACAAGCTGACCACCGGGCCGGTGACCGTCGCCGGCGTGGCCTGGGCGCAGCACAGGGGCATCCGCCGGGTCGAGGTCCGCGTCGACGGCGGCGAGTGGCAGCAGGCGGAGCTGGCCCCGACCGTGTCGGTGGACACCTGGGTGCAGTGGTCCTGGCGCTGGGACGCCACGCCGGGCGAGCACCGGCTCCAGGTCCGGGCGAGCGACGCGACCGGCGAAACCCAGACCGAGCGTAAGCAGGATGTCGTCCCGGACGGCGCCACCGGCTGGCACACGGTCACTGTCACCGTCCGCTGATCCCCGCATGCGACGGACGGTCGGTCGTCGCCGCCCGCCGCCGAGCCGTCCGACTGATCAGCGGTACGCCCTACCGTGGAGATCTTGGACAATTTCCGTTATCTGCTAACGGAAACTGTCCAAGGTCTGCGGGTAGGCGCCAGTTGGGGCAAGGTCATTCGCCTCCCGCATCAGCCGGCGCGTCGCGCGCAGCGCGTGTTCGCGCACCGGCCAGTGCGTCGCTCGCTGCGCGTCCCTGCACCGGCCAGTGCGTCGCTTCCAGCGCGTCCGCATCGGACCGTGCGTCGCTTCCAGCGCGTGCCTGCGTCGGACAGCGCGTCGTTCGCAGCGCGTGCCTGCGTCGGACAGCGCGTCGTTCGCAGCGCGTGCCTGCGTCGGACAGCGCGTCGTTCGCAGCGCGTGCCTGCGTCGGACAGCGCGTCGTTCGCAGCGCGTGCCTGCGTCGGACAGGGCGTCGTTCGCAGCGCGTGCCTGCGTCGGACAGGGCGTCGTTCGCAGCGCGTCGCGGACCGGCCAGCGCGTTGCGCGCAACCACCAACCCGCGCGGGGTGTGCGGGCGTGGAAATGCCGCTGGCCGGCACCCCGGGTTGGGGTGCCGGCCAGCGGGTCTAGTTCGGTGGGTCAGCTGTTCCAGTGCTGGGCGACGAGGTCGGTGGCCTGCTGCTCCCACTGGGCGTAGGCGTCCGGGTACGCCGAGACCTGCACGGTCTGCGCGGCGACGGTCAGGGGCATGTCCTGCCATCCGTCGACCTGCTTCAGACCCTTGAGGAAGGCGGCCGTCGAGTAGGCGGGGTCGGTGATCTGCTCCGGCGTACCCCAACCACTGGTCGGACGCTGCTGGAACAGACCCAACGAGTCATGGTCATTCTTGTCGCCGAGGTGACCCAGGTTCTCCAACTTCGACTCCTGCAGACTCGTGGCGATCGAGATGACCGCGGCCCGCTCCGGCAGACCAGCCTTCTTCGTCGCGGCGATGATCGCCTTCACATTGGCGGTCTGCTCATCGTTCAGGGTGATCCGGGACTGGTCACCCTGCGGCTTGGCCGTCTGCACCGCGACCGCTACCGGCTTGGTGTCGACCGGGTTGGCGTGAGCGGCGATCGGACCGGCGAAGACACCACCGGCGAACGCGAGACCAGCAACAGACAACACACTCTTACGAATGATCGTGTTCATGAGAGTTAGCTCCTTCGGGGGTAAGGACACCCAGCCGCCAAAGGGGGAACCGGCGTGCAGGGTGTGAGCACCTCGTCCGGGCGCATCAAAAATCAGGGGGGAAAGTCTTTGAGGTTCGGCGCCTGCGGGCCGGGGGTGGCTTGGGGCGCCGAGGTCGGCGGCCTACGAGCGGAGGGCTCGTGGCGCCGGGTCCAGGTGTAACGACCGGGGGGCCGGGGTCATTCCGGGGGTGGCCCATCCACCGGCACCCACAAGGAGACGCTGACCGGGCGGTCGTTCGTGAGGACTGCAACGACCGGACGGAGCCAAGCATTCCAACCCCGGGGGGTCAGCACTCCAACCCGGGGTGGCGGGCCGGTGGTGCTGCGATCGTCAGGGTATGTAACGACCCCGGGCCGGCCATGATTCCGGGCCACGGGTGCGACCGATCACAGGCTAGAATCACCCCAAACCGGACAATGGCGATATCCCACCGAGTGGCGACGGGCCGCCAAGCCTCGGGCGCTGCCGGTGACGCGAACGCCGGGGGTGCGTGCCGTGTCCGCACGCCGGGGGTGCGTGCCGTGTCCGCACGCTGGAGGTGCGTGCCGTTTCGCTCTGAGCCCGCGCAACAACACCCGTCCGATACCCGGACAGCACCCGGACAGCCGGCCGTGCCAGCGGGGAGGGGGCAACGAAAACGCCCAGGAACGGCGATCCACTCCAGATCGGCGATGTTGGGGTATCCGGCACGACGCGATACCCCGATATCGGCGATCTGGTGTGATCGTGTGTCCGCGCTTGGCGGACGCGAAACCGCGCCTCCGAGTCGGGGGCGCGGTTCGCGGATGTAGGGGAGTGTCGGGTCAGGCGACGTTGCGTTGGGCCGGGACGGTCGACTTGTGCGGGCGGCCCAGGCGGGCTTCCAGTCGTGCGACGTCGACCCGGGCGTGTCGACGGTCTGCCAGGTCCTCCCAGCCGACGGCGAGCAGTCGCAGCCGCTCCGACTCGCTGAAGCCACCCCACACGCCGTACGGCTCGCGGACCGACAACGCGTGTGCGGCGCACTCGGCCCGGACCGGGCAGGCGCGGCAGACGGCCTTGGCGGCGGACTCGCGGCGCAGCCGGGACGACCCGCGCTCACCGTCGGGGTGGAAGAACTGAGCGCTGTCGCGCCCTCGGCAGGCACCGAGCCGCTGCCAGTCCCAGAGATCGACGATGGGTCCGGGCAGTCTACGTACGTTCGACATCAGCACCCCTCCTCCCGCGCGGCTCCGCGAGAATCCTTGTGGCCGGCATCCGGGCGGCGGGCCGCGCAGGCGCACCGTTCCCGGCCTGGATCTCCGGTACCCGGGCCGTCGGCGACTCACACATCTGTGATCGAAAACGTCATCGAAATTGCCGGTTTTGCCCTATCTGTCGGAAAAGTTCGAAGGATTGCCGGGAACCCCCTCCCCAGCCGACCCCGCCATGGTCTGCTCGTTGGCGGAGAGGAGACCACAGTGCGTACCGTTCTTGTGTGCGTTCGGACACCACTCGCGGCGCAGCACCTTACTTCTGCTGCCGCGCGACTGGGGTTGTCCGCGATCGTCCGTACCGCCGTCTCCGATCCTGAGGTGATGCTGCGGTTGGCCGAGCGACCGGCCGACGTGGTGCTGGCCGACACGGCCCTCACCAGGCCGGACAGCGCCGGCTTCGTCCGTCGGGTGCTGGCCCGCGCGCCGCAGGCCGCGGTGCTGCTGCTCGGCACCGAGGAGTCCGAGGCCGCCGCAGCCACCATCAGTGCGGGAGCCCGGGGTCTCATCCAGAATGTCGACCACGACCTGACCAGCGCGGTGGCAAAGGCTCTGCTGCTGCTCACCGCGCCTGGTCGGGCCTCCCGCCAACGGATCACCGACCCGGCCCGGGACGCCGCGGCGGTCGGTGGTTCCGGTCGTTCCGGGCCGTCGCCGCGTGGCTCCGGCGAGCCCGGCTGGACGGCCACGCCCGGCGAGGTGCCGGCGGGTGTGCCGTCGGTGCCGGTGCAGCGGGGTGATGACGAGGCCGAGTCGGCGAATGGCGAATCGGCGGCCGACCAGACCGACGTGGCCCGGCCCGCCCCGAACACCCGACCCGCCCGGGCGTCGGTCGGGCTCACCGAGCGCGAGCTTCAGGTGCTGCTCGGCATGGCTGAGGGCAAGAGCAACGCGGAGATCGGCCGGGAGTTGTTCGTCTCGGAGGACACCGTCAAGACGCACGCCCGCCGGTTGTTCCGCAAGCTCGGTGCGCGGGACCGGGCGCACGCGGTGGCGGCTGGCTTCCGCGCCGGCCTGGTCGCCTGAGGCACGCGCCGCGCCGCCGTCACCTACGTGGCGGTCGGGGTGTCCGGCTCGTCCTCGGTGCCTTCGGTCAGGGTGTCGTGCACCCCGTCGGCGTACCCACGGGCGTAGTCCCAGGTCACGTAGTGGTCCGGGTCGGGGTCGTAGGCGGGCTCGTGCACCCGGGGCCGACCCGAGTTGAGCAGGTGCCGCAGGTTGCCTCGGAGCAGGTCCCAGTCGAAGTAGTGCGGCTCCCGGCAGTCCTCGCATTCGATCACCAGCCCGCGGACCCCGATCGGGGCCAGCAGCGCCTGGTAGATCTCCAGGTCGGCGAGGTCTTCCAGCACGTCCTGCCGCTCGACGTCGGTCAGCGGATCCGGCGTCGCGTCGTCGCCCGGGTCGTCCAGACCCGCGGTCGGATCGGCCGGGTCGCCGTTGAACGGGTCGATGGGCTCGTCGTGCACCCCCTCACCGTAGACCCAACGCGGCGGGAACGTCCGCCCCCCGGCCTTGCGCCGGGCCGGCCCGCCACGGACAGGTCGCCCAGCTCACTGGGTACGATGAGACGACGTGCTTGCATCGTGGCGCGCTCCGGTGCCCGCCCGCGCCACCTCGCTGAAGCCCATCCGAGCAGCTCAGGGGAGCAATCGTGGAAAATTCGCCCAACAACGAGCTTCTGGCCGGCGTCGAGCACGCCGACCTGGGCGGCCACCTGCCCGAGCTGCCGGCCGGCTCCGCCCGGGTGGTTCCACTCGGTCTGACCTTCGATGACGTGCTGCTGCAGCCGGGCGAGTCGGACGTGGTGCCCAGCCGGGTCAACACCCGCACGAAGCTCACCCGCAACGTCGAGCTGTCCATTCCGCTGCTGTCCAGCGCTATGGACACCGTGACCGAGGCCCGGATGGCGATCGCCATGGCCCGTCAGGGCGGCATCGGCGTGCTGCACCGCAACCTCTCCATGGAGGACCAGGCGCTCCAGGTCGACCTCGTCAAGCGCTCCGAGTCCGGCATGATCACCAACCCGGTGACCGCCCGCCCGGACGACACGCTGCGTGAGGTCGACGAGTTGTGCGGGCGTTACCGCATCTCCGGCGTGCCGGTGGTGGACGGCGACGGCCAGTTGGTCGGCATCGTCACCAACCGGGACATGCGTTTCGTCTCCGAGCCGGACACTCCGGTCCGCGAGATCATGACCCACACCCCGCTGATCACCGCCCGGGTCGGGGTGAGCAAGGACGACGCACTGGCGCTGCTGCGCCAGCACAAGGTCGAGAAGCTGCCGATCGTCGACGAGTCGGGCCGGCTGCGCGGCCTGATCACCGTCAAGGACTTCACCAAGAGCGAGCAGTACCCGGACGCCAGCAAGGACGACGCCGGCCGGCTCCGGGTCGCCGCCGCCATCGGCGTTGGTGAGGACTCCTACAAGCGGGCCCGTGCCCTGGTCGACGCGGGCGTCGACGTGCTGATCGTGGACACCGCACACGGCCACCAGCGGGCCGTGCTGGACATGGTCCGCCGGCTCAAGTCCGACGTCACGATCGACATCATGGGCGGCAACGTGGCCACGTACGCCGGCGCGAAGGCGCTGGTCGACGCCGGCGCCGACGGCGTCAAGGTGGGCGTGGGGCCGGGGGCGATCTGCACCACCCGGATCGTCGCCGGGGTCGGCGTGCCGCAGGTGACCGCGATCATGGAGGCGGCCCGGGCCGCCCGCCCGGCGGGTGTGCCGGTGATCGGTGACGGCGGCATCCAATACTCGGGCGACATCGCCAAGGCCCTGGTGGCCGGTGCCGACACGGTGATGCTCGGCAGCCTGCTGGCCGGTTGCGAGGAGAGCCCCGGCGAGCTGATCTTCGTCAACGGCAAGCAGTACAAGGCGTACCGCGGGATGGGCTCGCTGGGCGCGATGCAGTCCCGGGGCCAGGCCAAGTCGTACAGCAAGGACCGCTACTTCCAGCAGGACGTGCTCAGCGACGACAAGCTGGTCCCGGAGGGCGTGGAGGGTCAGGTTCCCTACCGGGGGCCGCTCTCCCGCGTGGCCCACCAGCTGGTCGGCGGGCTGCGGCTCGCGATGGGGTACGCCGGTGCGGAGAACATCCCCGATCTGCACCGCCGGGGCCAGCTCATCCGGATCACCGCGGCCGGGCTGAAGGAGAGCCACCCGCACGACATCCAGATGACCGTCGAGGCGCCCAACTACCACACCCGCTGACCTCCCCCACCACCCCCGAAGACACCTGGAGTTTCCATGCGTGACGTGGTCGAGATTGGGCTGGGCAAGACAGCGCAGCGCGGCTACCACCTGGACGACATCGCCATCGTGCCGAGCCGCCGGACCCGGGACGTCGACGACGTCTCGACCTCCTGGCAGCTCGACGCGTACCCGTTCGGCATTCCGTGCGTCGGCCACCCCTCCGACGCCACCATGAGCCCGTCGTCGGCGGTGCGGCTCGGTGAGCTCGGCGGCCTCGGCGTGCTCAACGTCGAGGGGCTCTGGACCCGCTACGAGAACCCGACCAAGGTGCTGGAGGAACTGGCCGGCCTCGGCGAGGACGCCCGCGCCACCAAGCGGCTCCAGGAGGTGTACGCCGAGCCGATCCGCCCGGACCTGATCGCGGAGCGGGTCCGTGAGCTGCGGGCCGGTGGCAGCACCGTGGCGGTGCGGGTCTCCCCGCAGCACACCCTGGCGCTGGCCCCGGTGATCCTGGACGCCGGGGTGGACATCCTGGTCATCCAGGGCACCATCGTCTCGGCCGAGCATGTGTCGACCACCGACGAGCCGCTGAACCTCAAGGAGTTCATCGCCGACCTCGACCTGCCGGTGATCGTCGGCGGCTGCACGGACTACAAGACGGCGCTGCACCTGATGCGTACCGGCGCGGCCGGTGTGATCGTGGGCATCGGTGGCGACGAGTGGTCGACCACCGAGTCGGTGCTGGGCATCCGGGTGCCGATGGCCACCGCGATCGCCGACGCCGCGGCGGCACGCCGGGACTACCTGGACGAGACCGGCGGCCGGTACGTGCACCTGATCGCCGACGGTGACATCCAGACCTCGGGCGACATCGCCAAGGCGCTCGGTTGCGGCGCGGACGCGGTGATGCTCGGTGAGCCGCTGTCGCTCTGCGACGAGGCGCCCGCCGGTGGTGCCTGGTGGCACTCGGCGGCGAGCCACCCGTCGCTGCCCCGGGGTGCTTTCGAGGTTGCCGGTGAGCCGCTCGGGTCGATGGAGGAGCTGCTCTTCGGCCCGGCGGACGAGGCCGACGGTCAGCTCAACCTGTTCGGCGGGCTGCGTCGGGCGATGGCCAAGTGCGGTTACCGCGACCTGAAGGAGTTCCAGAAGGTCGGCCTGGTCCTCGACCGCTGACCTGTCCGTGAAACGCCGGAAGGCCGGCCCCGCTGTGATGCGGGGCCGGCCTCCGTCGTACCGGGCATGTCAGCCTTCGCTGAACTCCACCCAGTTGAGGTTGCCCAGGCCGCTCGTCGGGCCGCCCGGTACGGCGCGGTAGACCAGGTAGAGCCGGTGCGCTCCGGCCGGCTGGTCCACCGGTACCGCGGTGCTGGTGAAGGCCGAGTTTCCGGCCGTCGCGTTCAGCGTCGCCGTGGCGACGACCGGGCCGGTCGGCGAGTCGAGTCGCAGCTCCACCGCCGCCCGTGGGGTGCCGGCGGTGGCGGCCGAGCCGCCGGAGTGTCGCAGCGTCACGGTGGACACCCCGCCCAGGTTGATCGGGTCGAACGCGATGTGGTCGCCCGGGTCGATCGCGCTGACGTGCTGCCCGCCGCCGGTGTCACCGGTGGCGGCCACCTCGACGCCCTGCCTCACCTGGGCGTTCTCGGCCTGCTGACGGTGCGTCTGGATGATCGCCTGCCCGACCGTGGTGATCGGGGCCTGACCGCCTCCGCCCAGGTCGGTGTACGAGGCGCTGATCCCGCCGTACAGGTACCCGCCAGCGTGGTCACCGCCGTCGGCCGGGGTGGCGAGGGTGCCGGTGCAGCCGGTGGTGGAGCTGTCCGGGTGGCCGTGGCTGTCGTGGCCCAGGACGAAGGTCACGGTCACCCGTGCGCAGTCCACCGGCCCGTCCTCCGGGTCGGTCACCGTGACCGTGTAGGGCACGCTTTCACCCCAGGTGAAGAAGCTGCCACCCACCGGGGAGGTGACGGTCACCGTGGGTGCGGTGTTGCCGACCACGATCTCCTTGGTGAGCACCGCCGTCTTCCCGCTGGAGTCCGTCACCGTCAGCTTCGCGGTGAACGTCCCGTTCGACGTGTAGGTGAACGACGGGGCCGGGTCGGCCGAGTCGACCGTGCCGTCGCTGGTGAAGTCCCAGGCGTACGAGATGGACTCGCCCGGGTCCGGGTCGTAGCTGCCGGCCGAGGAGAACCGCACGGTCAGCGGTGCCGTCCCCGAGGTCGGGGTGGCGTCGAGCTTCGCCACCGGTGACCGCTTGCCCTTGACGTACCGGATCACCGACAGCTGCGCGTCGGGGTTGGCCCGGAAGAAGCCGTCGCCGTACTCCAGCAGGTAGAGCGAGCCGTCCGGGCCGAACTCCATGTCCATCGGGTTGTCGAAGACGACACCTGGCAGGAATTGCTCGACGCCGGTCAGGGTGCCCCGGCCGTCGGTGCGCATCATGAAGATCTTGTCCCGGGTGAACTCACCGAACACCACCGCGTCCTGGTAGTACTCGGGGAACTTCACCTCCGAGGTCGACGCCGGGTCGTACGAGTAGATCGGGCCGCCCATCGGGCCGACGCCGCCGGTGCCGATCACCGGCCACTTGAAGTCGCAGCTGACCGGCGGGTTTTCCAGGTACGACCCGGCACACGGGGTGCGCCCGTCGAACGTGTACCAGAACTGTGGCTGCTCGACCTTCGGCAGCACCCGCAGGCCGGTGTTACGCGGCGAGTTGTTGACCGGGGCGCCGCAGTTGAACGGGGCACCGGAGGTCCGGGTGACGAAGTCGAAGTCGATGTACGGCAGGCTCGGCGAGTAGCAGTACGGCCAGCCGTAATTGCCGGCCTTGTTGGTGGCGAACCAGCGGCCGGTGCCGTCCGGCCCCCGGGTGGCGCTGGGTACGCGGGAGTCCGGCGAGTAGTCGCCGACGTAGACCATGCCCCTGGCGTCCACGTCGTACCGGAAGGGGTTGCGCAGCCCCATCAGGAAGATCTCCGGCCGTGTCTTGGCGGCGGTGTCCTGCTCCTCGGGGAAGAGGTTGCCCTTCGGAATGGCGTACGTGCCGTTGGCCCGCACCTTGATCCGCAGCAGCTTGCCCCGCAGGTCGTTCGTGTTGGCCGCCGAGCGCTGCGCGTCGTAGCCGGGGCCCTGGGTCGGAGACTCGTTGATCGGGGCGTAGCCGTCGGAGCCGCCGGCGTTGGTGTCGTCTCCGGTGATCAGGTAGAGCAGGCCCTTGCCGTCGAACTTGATCTCGCCTGCCACGTGGCAGCAGATGCCGCGGTCCACGTCGACCCGGAGGATCTGCTGCTCGGTGCTCATGTCCAGGTGCGGGGTGGGGGAGTCCACCAGCTTGACCCGGGAGAGCTGGTTGTAGCCCTTGAACTTGTCCCACACGGTCGGGTCGGTGGAGGTGGCCGGCGCGTCGCCCTCGTTGACGCCCGGGGTGGCCGGGTCGTCGACCGGGGTGTTCAGCTTCGGCGCGTAGTAGATGTAGACCCACTTGTTGGTCGCGAAGTCCCTGTCGATCGCCACCGACTGGAGGCCGTCCTCGTCGTGCTGGTACACGTCGACGGTGGTGATCACCGGGCTGGCGCCGGTGGCGGGGTCGTAGAGCCGCACCTCGCCGCCGCGGGTGTTGTGCAGCACCCGACCGTCCGGGAGCACGGCCAGCGACATCGGCTCGCCCGGGTCGTCGTTGAGGGTGACCTTCTCGTAGTTGCCGAGCACCGTGGCACCGCAGTCGCCCTCGACCACGCCGGCGGACCACTGGATGCCGCCGAGCAGGTGCTCACGGAACTTCGCCGAGCGGTACGTCTCGATGCTGTGCCCGAGGCCGGTGTAGAAGGAGCGCCCGCCCTGGTGGTCCTTGCACCAGGTGATGGGGTGGTCGTGCCCCATCGCGCCGCCCGTGTAGGTCTTCTCGTCCACGGTGGCCAGGACGTGTGCGGAGCCCCGGACGTTGCGGCTGAAGTTGTACCACTCCTCGGTGAGGGTGAGCGTGCGCGGCAACGTCTCGCTGGCCGGGTGGGCCCGGTCGGCCACGTCCAACACACCGCGGACGGCCGGCGAGGCGCCGGCCACCTTCGCGCCGACCAGGTCCTGGTAGAAGGCCCAGTCCGGCTCGGTCTCCGCCGCCGCGTGCACGCCCACGTAACCGCCGCCAGCCTTGACGTACGCCTCGAAGGCGGCCTCCTGGCTGGTGTTGAGCACGTCGCCGGTGGTGTTGAGGAAGACCACCGCACGGAACTTCGCCAGTTCGGCGGCGGTGAACACGGCAGCGTCCCGGCTCACCGTGACGGTGAAGTCGTTCGCCCGGGCCAGCTGCCGGATGGTCTCGACGCCGTCGGGAATGGACGCGCGGCGCTCACCGGCGGTCTTGGTGAAGACCAGCACCCGGTAGGTCTGCGGGGCGCGGGCGGTGGAGCGCAGCGCGGCCGGTCCGTTCTCCACGGCGGCCGGCGCGGTCGGGGCCACGTCGTCGGTCGGTGCGGCGGTGGCGGGGACGGCGGAGGTGAGGGGGATGGTGAGGATCAGTCCAGCGGCGACGGCGAACCATCGTCGTCCGGTCGGTCGGGGCATCGGTTCCTCCGGTGGTCGGCAGGCGCGCGGCATCCCCAGCTTGTTAAGCGGGCAGCGCGTCTGCGTTGGGGGATGGACCGGGGCGCGTCCCGTCGCCGTACGGGAGGCGCGGGGTGACCGGGCCGGTGTCGACCGGGCCCGTCACCGGAAGCCGGCGCTGTGGCCGGCGGAGTGGGGCGCGACCGGCGTCGGGCGGACGCCGGTCGCGCCGGGTGTCACTTCTCGACGTAAATGGTCAGGTCGGACATGTTGCGGTAGCTGGTTGCCGCGAAGTCGAGCGACTGGCCCTTGTTCTCCGCGCCGCCGGGGGCGGTGTCCATCTCCCAGTTGGCGTGGTGGAAGTTCCGCTCGCCGATGGTCTGGAAGAACTGCTGGAAGTTGAGGTCGCCCTCGCCCAGCGGGGTCATCTGGTAGCCGTTGGGAACGCTGGTGTCCCCGTCACCGTCCTTGGCGTGGAAGAGCGGGAACCGGGTGGTCCGGTCGGCCACGGTGAGGATCGGGTCGAACAGGTCGGTCACCTCCTGGCCAGCCGCGTTGACGTACTTCTGGTGCTTGTAGCGGGCCACGTAGGCCCAGTAGATGTCGAGCTCGAAGAAGACGTACCGCGGGTCGGTGATCTCGAAGAAGTACTCCAGCCGGCGGACGCCGGAGGATCGGGTCTGCCGGCCCTGCGCGTCACGCGGGCCACGGTCGATCAGGAAGCTGTACGCGGCGTCGTGGTTGTGGGTGTAGAGCCGCATGCCCCGGGCCCGGGCCTGCCGGCCCAGCTCGTTCCAGGTGTCCGCGGCGGCGTCCCACTCGGCCTTGTACGCGCTGCTGGTCGGGTCGCTGCCGGTGCCGATGTTCTTCATGCCGAGTTCCTCGGCGATGTCCAGTTGCTGCTGGAAGGTGGCCGCCTGGATCGAGGCGTGGGTGCCGTTGGCGACCAGGCCGTTGTCGTCGAGGATCTTGCGGATCTCGGTCGGGGTGATCTGCCGGCCGAGGATCTCGGTGCTCTGGGTGTAGCCGGCGAACTCGATCTCCTTGTAGCCGATCTCGGCGAGCCGGGCGAGGACGCGCTCGAAGCCGTACGGCACTCCGCTGTCGTCGGGTGCGGCGGTGATCCGGTCCCGGACGCTGTAGAGGATGATGCCGCGGTTCTTCGTCGGGATCAGCGGTTCGACCCGCAGCTTGCCCTTGTCCTTGGGGTTGGCGAGCGCGGGGGTGCCGGTGGCGAGGACCGGCAGGCCGGCCGCGCCGAGCGCTGCGGCGGCGCCGGCGGAGGCGGCGAGTAGGGACCGGCGGCTGAGCCGGCCGGCGGAGGGTGCGTCGGGTGCGGTGTGGTCTGGCATCGTTCCACCTTTCGCGACGGTGGTTGCCGTCGATAAACGATCAGCAGAGGTGCGACGAGGGTCCGGTCGCGGGGCGCCGCCGAGCGCCCGTCGCGCGTGTCGGGGCGGGCGGCAGATGCCGTCCCGACGGTGATCGGTACGAATGTTCCGAGCACGTTACATCTTGGAGACAGACACTAACGTCGGTCTAAGCCGAAAGAAAGTGCCGATCGACGGGAACTTTTGTTTGTTTGAGCGAAAGTGACTGATGATCGTCAATATTGGCCGCACGTCCAGTGGCGCTGACTACGCTCGTCCTGACCGGGGATGCCGCAGGAGGAGTGTGCATGGTCCCTACCGGACGGACGCCCACCAGCAACCGGCTGGCCGCCACCGCCACCGCGTTGACCTGCGCGGTCGCGCTGATCGCCGCCGGTTGCACGGGCGACGACAGCGACGGCTTCCGGCCCGGAGCCGCCGACGTGGGCGACCCGTACGTGCCGGGGCGCGGTAACGGCGGCTACGACGTCACGCACTACGGCCTGGACGTCCGCTACGACCCGTCGACCGACCGGCTGACCGGTCGAGCCGTCATCACGGCCACCGCCATGCAGGACCTGTCCCGGCTCAACCTGGACCTCATCGGCCTGGACGTCGGCACGGTGAGCGTGGGCGACGCACGGGCCGACCACCGCCGCGACGACGGCGAACTTGTCGTGACCCCACGCGACGGGCTCCCACACGGTCGGCAGTTCACCGTGACAGTCGACTATGCGGGTGTGCCCACCGCCGCCGACGGGGCGCTGGGCAGTGGCGGCTTCCTGCACACCGCCGACGGTGCGGTCGCGCTCGGCCAACCCGACTCTGCCGCCACCTGGTTCCCCGTCAACGACCACCCATCGGACAAGGCCAGCTACGACCTGGCGGTGACCGTGCCGGACGGCCTGGCCGCACTGAGCAACGGGGTGCCCGGGCCGAAGAGCAGCGCCGACGGCTGGACCACCTGGCGCTGGTCGGAGCGCACCCCGATGGCCAGCTACCTGAGCACGCTGGTGATCGGTGACTACCGCGTGGTGAGTGGCAGCCACGCCGGCCGGCCGATGGTCACCGCGGTGGCGGCGAGCCTGCCGGCGACCGGCGGCGCGGCCAGCTCACTGGCCCGTACCGGTGAGATCGTCGACTTCCTCGCCAGCCGCTTCGGCCCGTATCCGTTCGACTCGTACGGCGGGATCGTGGTCGCCGACGACCGGATCGGGTACGCGCTGGAAACCCAGTCCCGGCCCGTCTACGGGCCGGCCTTCTTCACCGACGACCGGCCCAACCCGGGCGTGGTCGCGCACGAGCTGGCCCATCAGTGGTTCGGCGACAGCGTGTCGCTCAGCAGGTGGAGCGACATCTGGCTCAACGAGGGCTTCGCCAGCTATGCCGAGTGGCTGTGGGAGGAGCACGACGGCGGCCGGACCGCGCAGCACAACTTCGATCTCCAGTACGCGGCGACCGACTGGTCGCAACCGTCGGTCGAGCCGGGCCGGGAGCGGATGTTCGGCACGGCTGTCTACAAGCGCGGAGCGCTCGCCGTGCACGCGCTGCGCCGGACCGTCGGTGACGACACGTTCTTCCGCATCCTGCGTACCTGGACCACCGAGCGGGCGGCGGGTAACGGGACCACCTCGGACCTCGTCGCGCTGGCCGAGCGGCGGGCGGGTCGACAGCTGCGCCCACTCTTCGACGCCTGGTTGGTGGGCGGGTCGGCCCCCACACTGCCGTGACCGAGCCGCGATCGTCGGTCGATATGCTCCCGCCTGCGAACGACGGGAGACGTCCGTTCGCGCGGAGCGGCGTACGCCGCCACCGCCACCGTACGGGGGAGGGTTTGGGATGCTGGTGACGCGGCACAGACTGCGGATGGGTGTCGGTCTGCTGGTGACCGGAGCACTCGCACTGTCCGGGTGCGGCTCGACGACCCCTGCGGCGGCGCCGTCACCGAGTGCGTCCCCCACGCCGTCGCGGACGTTCACCGCGGGCGCCCAGGGGGTCGGCGACGCCTACTTCCCGAGCTACGGCAACGGCGGCTACGACGTCGCGCGGTACGCGGTCAAGGTGCGCTACGACCCGGCAAAGGACCAGCTGACCGGTACGACCACCGTGCAGGCCACCGCGACGGCCGACCTGTCGACGTTCAACCTCGACCTGGCCGGCCTGACCGTCACCGCGGTCACCGTGGACGGCGCACCGGCAACCCACAGCCGGGAGCGGAACGAGCTGGTGATCAAGCCGGCTTCCGGCCTGATCAACGGCAACGGGTTCGTCGCCGAGATCACCTATGCGGGGGTGCCGAAGCCACTGAAGAACGAGATCCTCGGTGACGGCGGGTTCCTGCACACCGCTGACGGTGCCATCGCGCTGGGGCAGCCCGAGTCGGCGAGCACCTGGTTCCCGGTCAACGACCACCCGTCCGACAAGGCGGCCTACGACTTCGAGATCACCGTCCCGGACGGCCTGACCGCGGTCAGCAACGGCGTTCCCGGCGGGAAGGCCAGCACGGCCGGTTGGACCACCTGGAAGTGGTCGGAGAAGTCGCCGATGGCCAGCTACCTGAGCACGCTGGTGATCGGCAAGTTCCGGATCACCACTGGCCAGCACAAGGGCCGCCCGGTGTACAGCGCGGTCACCACCAAGGTGGCCAAGGGCGCCGCGGACGCGTCGATCGCGCAGACCGTCAAGGTGGCCGACTACCTGGAGACCGTGTTCGGGCCGTACCCGTTCGACGCGTACGGCGGCGTGGTTGTCTCCGACAGCCGGATCTCCTACGCCCTGGAGACGCAGAGCCGCCCGGTCTACTCCGCCGGCTTCTTCCGAAGCGGCGAGAACACCGAGGTGGTCGCCCACGAGCTGGCGCACCAGTGGTTCGGTGACAGCGTCGCGCTGGCCAAGTGGGAGGACATCTGGCTCAACGAGGGCTTCGCGACGTACGCGGAGTGGCTCTGGGCCGAGCACACCAAGGAGTACACCGCCAAGCAGGCGTTCGACATCCGGTACGCCAGGGTGCCCGCCCAGGTGTGGAAGACGCCGCCGGGCAAGCCGGGTGTGAAGGAGCTGTTCAGCGAGTCGGTCTACCAGCGCGGTGGCATGACCCTGCACGCCCTGCGGGTGGCCGTGGGCGACAAGGCGTTCTTCGAGATCGTCAAGACCTGGGCGGCGGAGAAGCGCAACAGCACCGCCACCACGGCCGAGTTCGTGGCCCTCGCCGAGCGCATCTCCGGCAAGCAACTCGACGCCCTCTTCGACGCCTGGCTCTACGGAACCAAAAAGCCCCCAACCCCCAAACCCCTCTAACCCCCGCGCCCCGCGTCCCGCCCCCGCGCTCCCCGCGCCCCGCGCTCCGCGCCCCCGCGCCCCGCGCCCCCGCGCCCCGCGCTCCCGCGCCCCGCGCCGTTGATCTAGGGCATATCGCCGTGAGTTGATCTCCCAGAGCAGTGATATGCCCTAGATCAACGGGGATGGCGGCGGCGAGGGAGGGGAGGGAGGGGAGGGAGGGGGTAGGCGAGGGCGGGAGGGGCGGGAGGCGGGCGGGTCAGGATTTGACTACCAGGGTGGGGTGGGATTTCAGGTACGGGTCGGCGCGGCCGGCGCGGAGTTCGGTGAGGAACTCGCGGCCGGTGGCGGTGAGCTGTTCGCCGCGGTAGGCGCTGCCCTTGCCGACGCCGGCACCGGGCAGGCCCACCAGCGCGAACCGGTTCTCCGGCACTCCACTCAGGGCGTACGCCACGTCGACGATCCGGCGCCCACCCACGTAGATCAGCGTGTCGCCCAGTGCGGCGACCACCTTGTCGACCCGCTCCGGTTGCCGGGCCAGCCCTTCGTCCAGGATCTTGCGGGTCAGCGCCCGGATCAGTTGCTGCTGGTGGCGCTGCCGGGCGTAGTCACCGCCGGGGATGTAGCGCTGCCGCGCGTAGTCCAGCGCCTGCCAGCCGTTGAGATGCCGGTCGCCCTTCTCGTAGACCATCTGCGGCCCCGTGTATCCGCCCGGCGCGCTCTCCCGGTAGCGGCCGTCCGGTCGGCGGTGCATCGAGGCGACCCGCTGGTCGACGTAGATGTCCACCCCGCCCAGGGCGTTGACCAGCCGGTCGAACCCGTTGAACGTGAGCACCGCACCGGCGTCGATGCGCAGCCCGGTGTATCCGCTGACCGTGCTGCGCAGCAGCTCGTACCCCTGGGCTGTGCTCGGCTGCTTGGGTTTGCCCGGCACCCGGCTGCCGTAGCTCATCGCGTGGGTGAGCTTGGTCTTGCCGCCCTTGTAGCCGGCCTTCGGGAACGCCGGGATGTCCACCAGCAGGTCGCGGGGGAGTGAGAAGAGGTAGGCCCGGCCCAACCCCTTCGGTACGTGCAGCACCAGCACGGCGTCCGAGTGCGGCTCCCACCCGGGCACGCTGACCCGGGTGTCCACGCCGACCAGCAGCAGGTTGAGTGGGCCGGTGATGTTGGCACCCGGCGGCGGTCCGGACGGGCTGGGGCTGGGGGTGGGCGTGTTGGCCGGCGACGGGCTCGACGAGGCGGCCACCGGCGCCGTCCGGTCGGGCGTGCTGTTGCCGGTCAGCCGGGTGATCACCACCGCCCCGGCCGCGACCAGCGCGACGACGGCGAGGGCCGTCAGCCCCAGCACCAGCCACCGTTGGCGCGGCGCCATCGACGCGAGGTTCATGTTGGATTTCCTTCCACCCGTATCCGAACAACGCTCCGACGGGTGCCCCAGGTTGCGGCCCGGAGGCGTCCGGTCGGTTGGCCGGTGCATGATCGCGCGAAAACGGGCGCTGGCGCGAGCGCTACTGGCGAGTAATGATGCCTTCATGCGGTATGACGTGGTCGTCATCGGGTCCGGCTTCGGCGGCAGCGTCACCGCGCTCCGGTTGGCCGAGAAGGGCTACTCCGTCGCTGTGCTGGAAGCTGGTCGGCGCTTCGCCGACGACGAGTTCCCGCAGACGTCCTGGCAGGCCCGCCGATTCCTGTGGGCACCGAAGCTGGGCTGCTACGGCATCCAGCGCATCACCCTGCTCCGCCCGGCCGCCCGGCGTTCCGGCGGCGGAGTGCTGGTGCTCTCCGGCGCGGGGGTGGGCGGTGGTTCGCTGGTCTACGCGAACACCCTCTACGAGCCGCTGCCGGCCTTCTACACCGACCCGCAGTGGCGGAACATCACCGACTGGCGCGACGAGTTGGCCCGCCACTACGACCAGGCGAAGCGGATGCTCGGCGTCACCACGTACCCGGTGAACACCGGCGCGGACCGGGCCATGCGGGCGGTGGCCGAGCGGATGGGGGTGGGGCACACCTTCCACGCCACCCCGGTGGGCGTGCACATCGGCCGACCCGGTCAGCGGGTCGCCGACCCGTACTTCGGTGGCGCCGGCCCGGAGCGCACCGGCTGCCTGCACTGCGGCTCGTGCATGACCGGCTGCCGGCACGGGGCGAAGAACACCCTGGTCAAGAACTACCTCTGGCTCGCGGAGCGGCTCGGCGTCACGGTGCACCCGTTGACCACGGTGACCGCCGTCCGACCGGTCGCCGACGGCGGGTACGGGGTGCACACCGAGCGCACCGGCAGCTGGCTGCGCAAGGGGCGGCAGGTGATCCACGCCGACCAGGTGATTTTCGCCGCGGGGTCGCTCGGCACCCAACGGCTGCTGCACGCGATGAAGGACGATGGTGCGCTGCCCGGGCTCTCACCCCGCCTCGGCGAGCTGACCCGGACCAACTCGGAGGCGATCCTGGGCGCCTCGGTGGCACGCCAGCAGGCCCGGGCCGAGGGGTTGGACTTCACCGAGGGGGTGGCCATCACCAGCTCGTTCCACCCCGACCCGCAGACGCACATCGAGCCGGTCCGCTACGGGCACGGCTCCAACGCGATGGGGCTGCTCCAGTCGCTGCTGGTCGACGGCGGCCCACACCGGGTGCGGCGCTGGCTGGGCAGCATCGTGCGACAGCCGGGGCTGGCCGCCCGGATGCTGTCGGTGCGCGGCTGGTCGGAGCGAACGGTGATCGCCCTGGTGATGCAGTCGGTGGACAACTCGCTGACCACCCGGTGGCGGCGCGGCGTGTTCGGCCGCCGGCTGGTCACCGGCCCGGGCCACGGCTCGCCGAGCCCGACCTGGATCCCGGCCGGTAACACGGCGGCACGGCTGCTCGCCGACGAGATCGGTGGCACCCCCGGCGGCTCGCTCACGGAGCCGTTCGACGTCCCGGTGACCGCGCACATCCTGGGCGGGGCGGCGATCGGGGCCACCCCGGCCGACGGGGTGATCGATCCCTACCACCGGGTGTACGGGCACCCGGGGCTGCACGTCGTCGACGGCGCCGCGGTCTCGGCCAACCTGGGCGTGAACCCTTCCTTGACGATCACCGCACAGGCGGAACGAGCGATGTCCTTCTGGCCCAACAAGGGCGAGGAGGATCCGCGGCCGGCGCTCGGTGCGTCGTACAGCAGGCTGGCACCCGTACCCCCGCACCACCCGGCGGTGCCGGCGGACGCCCCCGCCGCGCTGCGTCCCTGACCCGCACCTCGGCGATCTTGCAGTTTCGGTCGCCGTCATACGGCAGATGTGGCTTTTGGTCGGGCAGTAAGTGCAAGATCGCGGCGGGAGGGGGTCGGGCGGCGAGCCGGTGCCCGCGGCGGCCGTGACTGTCGGTAGGCTTTGTGCACATGAGCCTGCCTCGCCCCGTCCTCGTGGTGGACTTCGGAGCCCAGTACGCCCAGCTCATCGCCCGCCGGGTCCGCGAGGCGAAGGTCTACTCCGAGATCGTGCCGCACTCGATGCCGATCGCCGAGATGCTGGCGAAGAACCCCGCCGCGATCATTCTCTCCGGCGGCCCGGCCAGCGTCTACGCCCCGAACGCGCCGCAGATCGACGCGGGCGTCTTCACCGCCGAGGTGCCGGTCTTCGGCATCTGCTACGGCTTCCAGGCCATGGCCCAGGCACTCGGCGGCACCGTCGCGAAGACCGGCAACCGCGAGTACGGCGGCACGCCGTTGCGCCCCCGCCTCCTCGACCCCGGTGTGCTGCTCCGCGACCTCCCGGCGGACCTGCCGGTCTGGATGAGCCACGGCGACTGTGTCACCGAGGCACCCGAGGGCTTCACGGTGACCGCCGAGTCGGCGGGCGCCCCGGTGGCCGCATTCGAGGACCTGGCCGGGCGTCGGGCCGGCGTGCAGTTCCACCCGGAGGTCGGGCACACCGCGCACGGCCAGGAGATGCTGACCCGCTTCCTGTACGACATCGCGGGCATCGAGCCCACCTGGACGCCCGAGAACATCATCGACGAGCAGGTTGCCCGGATCCGCGCCCAGGTCGGCGACAAGGAGGTCATCTGCGGCCTGTCCGGCGGGGTGGACTCGGCGGTCGCCGCCGCGCTGGTGCACAAGGCGGTCGGTGACCAGCTCACCTGCGTCTTCGTCGACCACGGCCTGCTGCGTGCCGGCGAGGCCGAGCAGGTGGAGAAGGACTACGTGGCCGCCACCGGCATCAAGCTGAAGGTGGTCGACGCCGCCGACCGGTTCCTCGGCGCGCTGGCCGGGGTGACCGACCCGGAGCAGAAGCGCAAGATCATTGGCCGGGAGTTCATCCGGGTCTTCGAGGCCGCGGCCCGCGAGATCGCCTCCCACGGCGACGTGGAGTTCCTGGTCCAGGGCACCCTCTACCCGGACGTGGTGGAATCCGGCGGCGGCACCGGCACCGCCAACATCAAGAGCCACCACAACGTCGGCGGCCTGCCGGAGGACCTGAAGTTCGCGCTGGTCGAACCACTGCGCACGCTGTTCAAGGACGAGGTCCGCGCGCTCGGCCTCCAGTTGGGCCTGCCCGAGGCGATGGTCTGGCGGCACCCGTTCCCGGGCCCCGGCCTGGCCATCCGGATCATCGGCGCGGTCGACCAGGAGCGCCTCGACCTGCTCCGCGAGGCCGACCTGATCGCCCGCGAAGAGCTGACCGCCGCCGGCCTGGACCGGGGCGTCTGGCAGTTCCCGGTGGTGCTGCTCGCCGACGTGCGCAGCGTCGGCGTGCAGGGAGACGGGCGCAGTTACGGGCACCCCGTGGTGCTGCGCCCCGTCTCCAGCGAGGACGCGATGACCGCCGACTGGTCACGACTGCCCTACGACGTGGTTGCCCGGATCTCCACCCGGATCACCAACGAGGTGGCCGAGGTGAACCGGGTGGTGCTCGACGTAACCAGCAAGCCGCCAGGCACCATCGAGTGGGAGTAAACCCCCACCCCCACCCCCACCCTCTCCCCTCTCCCCACCCTCTCCCCTCTCCCCACCCCCACCCCTACCTCCCGCCGATCTAGGGAAGATCGCTGCTAGTTGATCTCCGATCGCGACAATTTTCCCTAGATCGACGGGGGCGGGGTCGGGGGCGGGGCTTGCGGCGCGACGCCCGCCGCGTGCGGCCAGGCGGGCGCGCTGGCCGGCTCCTCGGGCATCAGGAACCACATGATCGGGTACGCGAACAGCGCGAGCCCGCCGGTGAGCAGGCCGCTGACCGCGAAGATCACCCGGACCAAGGTGGGGTCGACGGCGAAGTAGCGGCCGATGCCGCTGGCGACCCCCGCGACCATGCGGTCGGTGGTGGGTCGCCGGAGCTGCTTGTACGGGGCGTGGGGAGCGGCGGTGTATGTCATACCCCCACGGTCCGCGCCGGTGCCCGGCCTGCCCTCGGTGACCGCCCGGATCCTTACCCTGACCAATCCCTGATCGGGGTCAGACAGTCAGGAATCCGACTCTTTTCCGTTCCGGTAACCCGGCCCGGGGAGAATTTGCTTCCGTGACCACCTTGCTGGAGCCGCTCCGCAGGATCGCGGCATACGCAGTTTGTGCTGACTCAGAGGGCCGGGTTCTGCTGGTCCGCGCATCGGAGCGCTCCGGCACGCCCGGGACGTGGTCGCTGCCCGGCGGGGCGGTCGACCACGGCGAGGACCCGAACCACACAGTCGTCCGCGAAACCGCAGCCGAGACCGGCCTCTCGGTCGCCGTCTCGGGCCTGGCCGACGTCCTCGCCGACATGCGAGCGCTGCCGGAACGCGGCATCACCATCCACACCGACCGGCTCATCTACCGGGTGGCGGTGCGCGGCGGCACACTGGCCGATCGGGTCGGCGAGCGTCCCACCGACCTTGCCCGCTGGTACACCCTCGACGAGGCGCGTGAGCTGCCGCTGCGCTCGTTCACCGCACGTGCCCTCGGGCTGCCCGCCTCCTCGGCCGACGTGGTGCCCGACGAGGCGCCCGAGTTCCCCTCCTTCTACGCCGTGCCCGGCCCGGACGGGCTGCACCGCGCGCAGCGCTTCGCCGCGTACGCGGTGTGCACCGACCCGGCCGGCCGGGTGCTGCTCACCCGGGTCTCCGACGGCTACCCCGGCGCCGGCTGCTGGCACCTGCCCGGCGGCGGCACCGACTACGGCGAGCAGCCCGGCGCGGCCCTGATCCGGGAGTTGGTCGAGGAGACCGGGCAGACCGGCCGCCTGGTCGAGCTGCTCGGGGTGGCCAGCCACCGCGACGCCGCCTCGCTCGGCCCCGAGGGCTACCCGATCGACTGGCACGGGGTGCGCGCCTTCTACCGGGTCGTGGTCGACCAGCCCAACCCGCTGACCGTGGCCGACGTGGGCGGCTCCACCTGCGAGGCCCGCTGGTTCGGCCGCGAGGAGCTGGGCGCCCTCCCCACCCACCACCTCACCGAGGTGACCGCCGAAGCAGTCCAAGCCGCCCAGCTCACCTGACCTCCGCCGCCTCGGTCGCGGGCTGTCGTGCGATCCGAGGGGTCGTGGGTTCTGGCGGCCCCGGCGGTCGTGCGGTCGTGCGTCCCCGGCGGTTGTGCCGTCGTGCGCCTCCGGCGGTCGTGCGGTCGTGCGTCCCCGGCGGTTGTGCTGTCGTGCGCCTCCGGCGGTCGTGCGGTCGTGCGTCCCCGGCGGTCGTGCACCTTTGACGGTTGTGCGGGCGGTCGTGCGTCCGGGCGGTCGTGCGGGCGGTGGGGACGGTCGTGCGTCGGCGGGTTGTGCGGGCGGTCGTGGTGCGGGCGGTGGGGACGGTCGTGGGTCCCGGCGGTCGTGAGGGCGGTCGTGCGGCCCCGGCGGTCGTGCGGTAGTGCGCCTCCGGCGGTTGTGCCGTCGTGCGCCTCCGGCGGTCGTGCGGTCGTGCCTCCCGGCGGTCGTGCGCCTCCGGAGCTTGTGCAGGCGGTCGTGGGTCCGGGCGGTCGTCCGATCGTGCGGGCGGTGGGGATGGTCATGCTGGCGGTCGCGCCTCCCGGCGGCCGAGCGCGCGTCATGGGTCCGGACGGCGGTGCGGACGGTTGCCCAGCGATCTGAAGGCCCACTGGGGCGCGATACGGCGGGAACGAGCCCGCGGAAGAGCGATGTGCCCGCCTGATCGACTCCTTATCGCCGACATCGCGGTATCCCAGCGCCGGGATACCGCAACATCGGCGAGACGGAGTCGATCACCGTCCGACCCGCCTCCACCAGCGCGGATGGCCCTGCACAGCGCGGACTAATAGAGCAAAACGGACGCCCGCACAACACGGCCGGGTGAGGGCGGGCAGTGCAGCCCCCGCGCCACCTTGTCCGGCTGGTCGCCCGGCACGCGTGTCAGGAACGCGCCGGGCTGAAGTGCGCCGGGGATGCCGCAGCATCGGGTCCCGCCAGGCCCGCCGATCGCAAATCCCTCCACCGCCCGGCCCCTGCTGCGCCTCGGCATGGTCATCGACGCGCTCTCCCGCTCCCTGGTCCTCCCAGCCCCATCTCCCCGTTGATCATGAAGTTATTGTCAGGACACGCCGAGATGGACGGCGATAACTTCATGATCGACGGGGCGTTCGGCGGGGAGCGGAGGCGGGGCGGGGATGGAACTTGTGCGGCGGGTCGGGGTTCTTGGGGTTTCGTGGGATTCTGGGCGGGTCTTGGTTGTTCGGGACGGGGTAGGGGGTGAGTTTCCCGGGCTTTGGCGGCTGCCAGGCGGTGCCGTCGCGCACGCCGAGCACCCGGAGCACGCCGTGGTTCGCGAGATCACCGAGCAGACCGGGCTGACCGTGACGGTGGGCCGGCTGCGTGCGGTGGTCGCCGACGTGACCACGTACCCGGAGGACGACGCCGCGCTGCACACCGACCGGCTGTTGTTCGAGTTCAGTGTGCGCGGCGGCGCGCTGCGCGACGCCGGAGGCGGCCGGGTCGATCAGGCTCGCTGGCTCACCCCGACCGAAGCGGCGCAGGTGCCGCTGACACCGTTCACCGCCGAGGTGCTCGGCCTGCCGGTCACTCCGCTGCCGTCCGGAACGCGCCGGTCGCACGAGCCGTTCCCACCGCCGCACCCCGATCGCCGGCTGCGTTTCGGGGCGTACGGGCTGGTCACCGACCCGGCCGGGCGGATCCTGCTGACTCAGATCGCGGACGGCTATCCCGGGGCCGGCCAGTGGCACCTGCCCGGCGGCGGCACCGATCACGGTGAGCAGCCGACGACCGGGCTGCTCCGGGAGTTGGTCGAGGAGGGCGGCCAGTTGGGCCGGGTGGTGGAACTCCTCGGCGTGAACAATCTGCACAATTCCGCCGCACTCGGCCCGGAGGGCCGACCTTTGGACTGGCATGGCGTACGGGTGATCTATCGGGTGCTGGTGGACGTACCTACCGACGCGGTGGTCACCGAATCCGCCGGAGGTTCGACGGCACGGGCAGGCTGGTTCACGCGCGACCAGGCTGTTGAGCTGCCGTTGAGCGACATCGCTGCTTCGGCAATCGGACAGGGTGGCCGATAGCACACCGCTCGGTGAGCCGAGATGGTGACCCTCCGGTACAGTCAAGGGCGGGAATGATGGAGGAAACGGGCGATGAGGCCCGGGATGGGAACAAGCGAGCGGTTCGAGCGGTTTAAACCATATGCAAGTACCGCCGGCAGCTATCGCCAAGCCACGTCCCCCTATGCGATGGTGTACTCCGCAAAACGGCTGCCAGGCCACGGAAGGTCCGGCACGACACAGCCGGACACCCGCCCCACGGCGGCCAGCCGATCCGGTGATGGAGGAAACGTGCCGAGAGCCCCATGGCGCCGGCGTCGTACTACTGACAGTCCGCGCCCCGCAGGGCGTCGCTGGGCGGGCCGGTTGCGCCGCAGCAGCACGTTCGCCCGCCAGGTGCTGTTGGTCCGGGTTGGTCGCCGTGACGGCGACCTGCACACGACCGACATGACCCCGCCCGAGCACAGGTACGCCGACCGGCAGCGCCGTCGCTACGGCCTGGACCGGCTCAGCCGGCCGGCACCGGGCGTCGGTCGAGCCGAGATCGAGGCGGTCATGCCGGTCAGCCCGGCGATGCCGCCGATGGCGCACGCCGACGAGGCTTCGTCCCGGTCGATCCCACTGCTTCCCGGTGAGCGCACCATCGCACGCCGGATGAAGTTCGGCCTGGTCAACGCCTGCACGCTGGCTAGTCTCATGCTCGGCATGCTGGCCATCTTCCTGGCCATGCAGGGCGAGGTGCGCATCGCCGCGCTCTGCCTGATCGCCTGCGTTGCCTTCGACGGTCTGGACGGCGCACTGGCCCGCCGGCTCGGCGTGGCCAGCCCGTTCGGCGCGCAGATGGACTCACTGGCCGACATGTGCTCGTTCGGTCTCGCCGCGCCGGTCGTGGTCTACGCCTCGCTCGCCGGCTCCGTCTCGACGGCTGCGGCGGCGGTGGCGTGCGCCCTGGTCGCGGCGTGTGCCGCGATTCGACTGGCCCGTTTCAACGTCTCACCCAAGGACGGGCGCTTCTTCTGCGGGGTGCCCAGCACCATGGCGGCCGCGGTGCTCGCCGTGACAGTGGCGATCGGCCTGCCGGTGCCCGGCGCCGTGCTGGTCGCCGGGGTGGCGCTGCTCGCCTTCGCGATGGTCTCGAGCTTCCCGTACGCCAAACTGGCCCGCCTGGTGAAGCTGCCGCCGTGGCTCTGGCTGGCCCCGGTGATCGGCGCGCTGGTCGACATCCGGCTCACGTTCGCCCTGATCGTGGTGGGCTACCTGGTCAGCGGGCCGGTGCTCTGGCTGCGGCAGCGCCGTACCGCCTGATCTGAGCAGACAGAACGGGGCGCCGCGGACAGCGGCGCCCCGTTTCTCGTTAGCGGGTCAGCGCCAGCGGGCGATGACCGTGGACCCACCGACGACCTTGTCGCCCGGCCCGACCAGCGGGTCCGCGGCCTCCGCCGGGAGGTAGACGTCGGTCCGTGAGCCGAACCGGATCAGCCCGAAGCGTTCGCCCTTGGCCAGCAGCGCGCCGATCGGCGCGCGCTGCACGATCCGGCGGGCGATCAGCCCGGTGCGCTGGGCGACCACCACCGTGCCACGAGCGGTGTCCAGCACGGTGTACGCCGCCACGTTGTGTTCCGCGTCCGGCTTCATCGCGTTGACGAAGCCACCGTCGGCGACGAAGTAGTCCACCACCTTGCCGGCGACCGGGGCCCGATTGACGTGCACGTCCAGCACTGACAGGAAGACCGCGACCCGCAGCCACTCGCCGTCGCCGAAACGCTCGTCGTGCAGTCGCTGCACCGACAGGACCCGCCCGTCCGCGCTGGCGACCACGGCGGTCGGGTCTTCCGGCACGTCCCGCTCCGGATCCCGGAAGAACGCGGCGACCGGCCCTGCGGCCAGCGCCGGCAGCAGCCAGAGCTTGGACGACGGACGCGCCACCCGGGCCAGCGCCGCGAGGCCCAACGCGATGCCCGCCGCGGCCACGCCGTTGGAGTCGATGTGCATGCCGCGGGTCAGCGGCACACTCGACGGCCGGTGCGCGGGGGCCAACCGGTCGGCCGCGGCCGGGCTGGCCGGGGTGAACCGCAGTCGGTAGACCCGTACCGGTGGCGAGTTGCGCAGCACCAGATCGGCGCCGACGCCGTAGAGGGCGTCCTGTCGAGCCAGTTCGACGGCGGCGCCGGTGGTGCGGCCGGGCGTGGCGGTGGTCGCCACGGTCAGTACCGCGCCGTCGGCAAGGTACTTGACCAGGCCCTCGATGCCGCTGCGGGTCTCGTCGGCGGTGCCGGTGAACACGTCGCCGACGATGACGACCGCGGCGGCCTCGGCCTCGGCCAGCGAGTCGACGACGTCCACCCGGTCGGCGACCCAGCGGCCCTGGGCGGTGACGTGCTCGCGGAGCGCTGCGGCGCCGGACAGCTCGGCGGGCACCACGGTGAGCCGGTCACCGGGGAGCAGCGCCTCGATCGCCGCGGTCAGCACCGCGGATTCCGGGCTCGCGCCGACCAGCAGGGCGACCTTGGGATCGTTGATCCGGGCCAGCTCGGTGACGAGCGTACGGGCGGCTCGCTCGCCGATGCGGACCGGACCGGACCGGCCGGTGGTACGCACGGCGGGGGACTGGGTCATGTCGGGCGGGCTCCTGACGGGGGTAGAGACGGGAATCGCGGCGGGACCGCCATGGCGGGACGGGCCGGCCGGCGGAGGCGAGATCTCCACCAACCAGCATATGCGTCCGTCCGCGCCAGCCGCACCGCCGTGGCCGGGGGGAGTAGGCCGACGCAGGCAGGCACCCGAGGTCACGGCTCCCTGCGCCGATCCTCCCGCTCGTCGCCCGGCCGCTCGCCGACGGCCTCGATTGGATGGTCGGGCCGCGTCGGCTCGTCGCCCTCCGCCGGGGCCGGTCGGGTGAGAATCCCGATTGTCGGCTCCTCGTTCCGGTCGTCGGGCTGGCCGGAGACCGGAGCCGTCTGCGGCTCCGACGGCGGGTGAGCCAGCCAGGCCGGGTGGATCACCTCGGTGGTCGGCGGCTCCGGTGTCGGTCCCGGCGGGGAAGCGTCCCAGGTGGAGCGTTCGGCTTCCCAGACCGGCAGACCCGCGCCGGAGGTCGACGCGGCGGCCCCGGAAACCGGCGCGGCGGCCCCGGAGACGGGCGCGGCGGCCCCGGAGACGGGCGCGGCGGCCCCGGAAACCGGCGCGGTCGCGCCGGAGACTGGTGCGGCGGCCGCAGCGGCACTGGCCTCGGCGGCACTGGCCTCGGCGGCACTGGCCTCGGCGGTCGGCTCCGGTCGGCCCGACTGACCCGAGCGCAGCGCACCGACCAGCCCGAAGATTCCGATCAGGATGAGGGCGCTGGCCAAGAACCAGCCGACCGGCGGCAACGCGAGCCCGAGCAGTTGGGCGAGCAGCCACCAGGCGGACAGCGCCAGGAACACGAGCCCAAAGGCGAACGACACCAGATCCGTGCGGTGAGCCTTCACCGGGTCACCTCCAGGTTGCCGGCATTGACATGGATGTAGAGGCGTAAGGTCCCGCCGCCGGGCCCGTCCGCGCCGACGTCGGTGGACTCCCGCAGGTTGCCGTCCAGCCCGCTGGACCGGTTGCCGAAGACGTTGGCGTCACCCGCGTTGACGTCGGCCACCGTGGTGACGTCCACGTTCGGCGGCACGACCACGGTCGCCTTGCCGAAGTTGATGGCGACGGTCACCTGGGTGTCCCGTTTCGTGAAGTCGATCCCTCGCAGGTCGAGCACGGCGTCACCGAAGCTGTTCTCGTACCGGTCGGCGAGGTCGCGATAGTCGGTGGGCGCCCAGGTCACCGCACCGTCGACCCCCCGGATCCGGTCGTAGGACTCGGCGACCGTCGCCGTGCCCAGCGCCGCCGCGGTCACCAGGCCAAGCGCGATGAGCCAGCGGGCCCGCCCGAACCAGGTGCCGACCAGCAGCCCCAGCCCGATCGTGGCCAACGCGGCCGCGAAGTACGCCGAGGCGCTCACGGTGAAGACGTCCAGCAGATCGAGCAGGGCGACCACACCGAGGACCAGGAAGATCAGGGAGAAGGTCACCGCGCCGAGCGGTGAACGCTCCCGGGGACGCTTCGGCGGCTTCGGTGGCTTCGGTGGTTTGGGCGGGGGGTACGCGGCGGGCGCGGGTGAGGCGTACGGGCCGTGCGGCGCGAACGGGGGACGGTAGCCGGACGGTGGCGCGGCGGTCGGGTAGCTGGACGGGGCAGCGGGTGCTGCGGTCACCGGCGCAGACGGCCAGCCAGCGCTGGGCATGCCGGTGCTCGGCCAGCCTGTGGCTGGTGTCGGCCAGCCGGCCTGGACAGTGGTCGTGCCGGCGGGTTGCCCGGACACCGGGCCGACCCCGGACACCGGCTGCGCCGTGGCGGACGGCAGCGGAGCGTCGGTCGGCTGCACGCCGTACGCCGGGGCGGTGACGGTGGGCGTTCCTCCCGTCGTCGCGGTGGCGTACGCCGGATCGCCGCCAACCATCGGTGCCGTTGCCAGCGGGCCGGTCGATGGCGCCGCGCCGTACGACGGTGCGGGCCAGGCCACCGGAGGGACCGGACCGGGCGGGGTGCCGGACGGCGCGGACGGCGCCGGCCCGCCCGGGGCGCCGGGCTGTGGATTCCGGCTGGGACGGTTGAGCAGCAGCGCGCCGGCGACCAGGATGGCCGCGCCGAGCAGCACCGCACGGAAGGCGTCGGTGACGATGTAGCCGAAGCTGGCCGCGACCAGGATGCCCAGGATGATCACGGTCACCGGCGACATGCTGGAGCGACCGCGCCCGAGCATGGACTCGACGGGGGACGCGGTGTCGCCCTCGTTCGGAATGATCAGCCAGGCGGCGACGTACACCAGGATGCCGATGCCCCCGAAGAACCCGAGCACCGCGAGCAGCACCCGCCAGAGCACCGGATCGGTGTTGGTGGCTCGTCCGATCGCCGCGCAGACGCCGGCCAGGTACCGCCCCTCACGCGGCCGAACCAGCCCGTACCGCGAGGTGAAACCGGTGCCGCCCAGCGGCGCGGACGGACCGGGACCCCCTGGCCCGGGTGGCGTGCCCCCGGCCCCGTAGCCGGTGCCGGCCGCGAACCCCGCGCCGGGGCCGTGGGCCGCGCCGTGCGGCGCGTAGCCGCCGGCCGGATCGCCGGGTGCGGTGGCGGCGGCCGGGCCGGAGCCGGTGGGTGGGCCGAACGCGGTGGGCTCGGTCCATTCGGCGGGCGTCGCGGCTGGTGAGGGCGGTGATGAACCGCCCGGCTGTGCCGACCCCGGTCGGGGTGGCGGGGCAGCTTCCTCGGTCATGCTTCGATCCTGCTGCCAGGTGAACCCGAGCGGCCTCAGGACCCGACCCTGACCCCACCCTGATATCCGGCGGCAGGAATGTCGGGGGCGTCCCCGTGGTCGTGGAGGCCGCAGCGTGTGACGATCGGATCACCGACCTTGACCAGCCCGCCACCGTGACCAGGGAGCCTCCGATCAGCACCGTGACTGCGCCCGCGCGCCTCTACCGCGCCCCCGAGCACCGGATGGCCGCCGGCGTCGCCGCCGGTATCGCCGACCATCTCGGCATTTCGGTGCTGCGGGTGCGCGTCGCGTTCATGGTGCTGCTCGGGCTGAGCGGGCTCGGCCTGCTGCTTTACGCGGCCTTCTGGGCGGTGGTGCCGCTGCGGCCCGGTGACACCGCGGTGCCGCCCCGGCGCGACGTGGCCCAACTCCTGCCGTTCGTGGGGATCGGGCTCGGTGTCCTGCTGATCCAGGTGATGGTCTTCGACTCGGTAGGCGCGGCGGGCACCGCCGGCTGGCTGGTGGCCATCATCGCGGTCGGCGCCGGGGTCATCTGGCACCAGTCCGCGCCCGAGCGGCGGCGGCAGTGGGGCGACACCATGCCGGTGCCCTGGCTCGGAGCGGTCGTCGAGGAGAGCGACCGGCGGGCCTTCGTGCTCCGGTTCATCGGCGGGGGAGTGCTGGTCGCGGTCGGCATCATCGGCGTCGCGGCCGTCTACTCGCCGGCGCAGAACTTCGACGCGGTCATCAACGGCGTGATCTTCGCGCTGGTCGGGCTGGCGGGCGTCGGCGTGGTCGCCGCGCCGGTGCTCTGGCGGACGTACAGCCAGCTCCGCTCGGAGCGTGAGGGGCGCATCCGCGAGCAGGAGCGGGCTGAGTTGGCCGCGATGGTGCACGACCAGGTGCTGCACACGTTGGCTCTGATCCAGCGCAACGCCAGCGACGTCAAGACGGTGCAGCGCCTGGCCCGAGGGCAGGAGCGTTCCCTGCGCAACTGGCTCTACAAGCCGACCGCCTCGCCGAGCGAGCGCTTCGCCGCCGCGTTGGAGCAGGCCGCAGCCGAGGTCGAGGACACCTTCGCGATCACCGTGGAGGCGGTGGTGGTCGGGGACCGGGAGACCGACGAGAAGGTCGGTGCGCTGGTCGCGGCCGCGCGGGAGGCGCTGGTGAACGCGGCCCGGCACGGCGGGGTGCAGACCGTGTCGCTCTACGCCGAGGTGGAGCCCGATCAAATCAGCGTCTTCGTCCGGGACCGGGGGAAGGGCTTCGATCCGGATACCGTGGAGGACCACCGGCACGGCGTACGCGGCTCGATCATCGGGCGGATGAAGCGGCACGGCGGACGGGCCGAAATCCGGTCCGGCCCGGGGGAGGGGACCGAGGTCCGGTTGATCCTGCCGATCTCCCGGGACTCGTCCGCAGCGGAGAGGAACAGATGACCATGGCCGAGCAGCCGACCGAGCACCTCGACCCGGCGGAAGCCCGCCCTGAGCGGCTGCGGGTGTTCCTGGTGGACGACCACGCCATGTTCCGGGCCGGGGTGCGCGCGGAGCTGGGCGCCCACGTCGAGGTGGTGGGCGAGGCGAGCACGGTGGCCGAGGCGGTGACTCGGATCGCCGCCGTCAGCCCCGACGTGGTGCTGCTCGACGTGCACATGCCCGACGGCGGCGGACGCGCGGTGCTGGAGGCGATGCGACGCAGCCACCCGCAGGTCAAGTTCCTGGCGCTGAGCGTGTCCGACGCGGCGGAAGACGTCATCGGGCTGATCCGTGCCGGTGCCCGGGGGTACGTCACCAAGACCATCTCCCCGGACGAACTGGCCGCGGCGATCCGGCGCGTGGCGGACGGTGACGCGGTGTTCAGCCCACGGCTGGCCGGGTTCGTGTTGGATGCCTTCGCGGCCCGACCGGACGCCCCGGTGGCCGACCCCGAGCTGGACCAGCTCACCAACCGTGAGCGGGAGGTCCTGCGGCTGCTGGCCCGGGGGTACGCGTACAAGGAGATCGCCAAGGAGCTGTTCATCTCCATCAAGACGGTGGAGACGCACGTGTCGAACGTGCTGCGCAAGCTTCAGATGTCCAACCGTTACGAGCTCTCCCGCTGGGCGGCGGATCGCCGCCTCGTGTGACGGTGGTTCCTCAACGGCGAGGATCAGAGGAACGACCGCGGCGCCCTCGTCCACCCAGCCGGTGATCGTGCCCGTGCAGCCGTGTTGACCTCGTCCGGACGGGTGGAAATGCGGGTGGTGACGCACGCCGCACCGCGTGAGGTGAACCCGGGGGCAGCGCCGACGGCGTGAGCCGAGGCTGAGGCCCAATGGTCAGGTGACCCACGTATTTCCTGCTCAATGCTGCCCACACCGACCGGTTTATGATCATTTTTCAAGTATCGGCAACGTGGCGAGCAACTAACGGCTTGATAACGGCACCTTCACGGAAGCGGCCAGTGGGTGTCACAGTGGCAACACCTCACCATCGGTGTGTGGCACTCCGTACGGCTCATGGCCATGACCTCGTCGATCGCGGCGGTTCGTGGCTGTGTCGTCTGCGTCGTGTCGCGCCTTGTTGGAGGGGGAGCCCGGCGGATCGGAACATCAGGGGTGTCCCCAACTTCCCTGTGGTCCCGGCGACCCGCGCCCCGGGTGGTCGGGCGGTGTCACCCCCAAACGTGCGTGAACTCCACGACGGAACCTGGTTAGAAAGAGGAGGCCCCTCGGAATGAGAGTCTCGAAGCGGGCGACGAGCGCGATCGCGCTCAGCGCAGCTGCCGCACTTGTCGCGAGCGGTTGCTCGAGCGGTGACGGTGACGGCGACGCTGCCACCAGCAAGGATGGCGCGATCGTTGTGCACGGTGTCCAGCCGGAGAACCCGCTGGTCCCGTCGAACACCACGGAGACCGGTGGCGGCAAGGTCATCGACTGGCTGTGGACCGGCCTGGTCGAGTACCCGAACGACGGTGGGGCCCCGCGCAACGCGCTGGCGGAGTCGATCAACACCACGGATTCCAAGGTCTTCACGATCAAGATCAAGAAGGGTACCAAGTTCCACGACGGTACCGAGGTGAAGGCGAAGAACTTCGTCGACGCCTGGAACTGGGCCGCCTACTCGCCGAACGGTGCGCAGAACGGCACCTTCTTCTCGGACATCGCCGGCTTCGACAAGACCTACACCGAGGACCCGGATGGCCCGGATGGCCCCAAGAAGGCCCCGGAGCCGTCGGCCAAGGAGATGTCCGGCCTGAAGGTCATCGACGAGCAGACCTTCGAGGTCACCCTGGGAGCGCCCACCGCGGTCTTCCCGACCAAGCTCGGCTACAGCGCCTTCATGCCGCTGCCGGACGCCTTCTTCACCATGAAGCCCGAAGAGTTCGGCAAGAAGCCGATCGGTAACGGCCCGGTGAAGTTCGTGTCGTGGGAGGACAACGTCCTCATCAAGCTGACGCGCTTCGACGACTACAACCTTCGCGACAAGATGAAGGTCAAGGACGTCGACGTCAAGCTCTACCAGGACGAGACGGCCGCCTACGCCGACCTGCTGGCGAACAACCTCGACTTCATGGAGGTTGTCCCCACCTCGGCGCTCGCCGGTGACAAGTGGAAGACCGACCTCGGTGACCGGGGCCTGTCGACCGTCACGCCGTCGACCGCGTTCATCGCGTTCCCGATCTACGACAAGCGCTTCGCGAACCCGAAGCTGCGTCGTGCCGTGTCGCTGTCGGTGAACCGGCAGGAGATCTCGGACAAGATCTTCTTCGGTACCCGCAAGCCGGCCGACAGCTGGGCGAACCCGCTGACCCCGGGCGCCAAGCCGGGCAACTGCACCGCCTGCAAGTTCGACCCGACCACGGCCAAGCAGCTGCTGACCGAGGCCGGTGGCTTCACGGGCGAGATGGTCTTCTACTACAACGCCGACTCCAGCCACAAGGACTGGATGGACGCCGTTGCGCAGCAGGTCAAGACCAACCTCGGCATCGAGGCTCGGGCTGAGGGCGTGCCGACCTTCGCGGTCTTCCGCCAGAACATCAACGCCCACAAGATGACCGGTCCGTACCGTGCCGCCTGGCAGCAGGACTACCCGGACGTCGAGAACTGGGTCAACCCGCTCTTCATCACCGGTGGCTCGTCGAACGACGGCCTCTACAGCAACAAGGACCTCGACGCCCTGGCCAAGCAGGCCAGCGGTGCGCCGAGTCTGGAAGCTTCGCACGAGGCCTTCGCCAAGGCCGTCGAGCTGGTTGACCAGGACGTCCCGAGCATCCCGGTCTACTTCTACGGTCAGCAGTCCGGCCACTCGGAGAAGATCAAGAAGCTCGAGCTGAACAACGTCGGCGAACTCGACATCACCTCGGTCGAGCTCTGATCCGAACGGTCTGACCCCGGGTCGGGCTCGCCACATCCGGTGAGCCCGACCCGGGGCCGTTCCGCGAGTGGGTGTTACAACACTCCACTCGCACGTTGTCACCACCGTGTCGGCCGTCCGACGCGCCCCCTGTCTGGAGGACCACCCCATGGGCCGTTATCTGTTGAGACGGCTGCTCCAACTCGTGCCGGTCTTCATCGGTACGACGTTCCTGATCTACTGGCTCGTCTGGTCTGTCCCAGGCGATCCGTTCGCCGGCAAGTGCGGTGAGCGTCGCTGTCCGGACCAGTACATCGCCTTCATGACTGAGAAGTACCACCTCGACCAGAACGTCTTCGTGCAGTACGCCAACTACATGAAGAACCTGCTCCAGGGTGACTTCGGTCAGACGTTCTCGCAGCGCGAGATCAGCGACATCATCGCGACGGCGTACCCGAACACGCTGAAGCTGGCCCTGGTCGCGCTCGCCATCGAGGCCGTGATCGGCCTCGGCGCCGGCGTGCTGACCGGTCTGCGGCGCAACGGCTTCCTGGACAACCTGGTCCTGGTCTCCACGCTCTTCCTGATCGCGCTGCCGGTCTTCGTCGTCGGCTTCGTGCTTCAGTGGTTGCTGGGCGTGCAGTGGGGCATCGTCAAGCCGACCGTCTCCTCCGAGATGCGGTGGTCCGAGCTGATCGTGCCGGGCTTCGTGCTCGGCAGTGCGTCAGTGGCGTACATCGCCCGGGTGGCACGGACGAGCATCGCGGAGAACCGCAGTGCCGACTACGTGCGCACCGCTATCGCCAAGGGTCTTCCGATGCGCCGGGTGGTAGGCGTGCACCTGCTGCGCAACTCGCTCATCCCGGTGGTCACCCTGCTCGGCACCGACCTCGGTGCCCTGATGGGCGGCGCGATCGTCACCGAGGGGATCTTCGGCATCAACGGGATCGGCCGCGCGGTGTACCGCGCGATCGTGACCAAGGAGAGCGCCACCGTGGTGGGCATCGTGGTCGTCCTAGTGCTGGTCTATCTCGTGATGAACCTGCTGGTTGACCTGCTCTACGCCGCCCTGGACCCGAGGATCCGTTATGAGTGACCCGAGTATCGCATCGATCGTCAGCACCCCTCCCACGCATCCAACCGACTCTGGCGCCGCTGCCCCCGGTGGCCTGCCGCAGAGCAACGAGAAGCCGCGCGGCCTGCTCGGTGACGCCTGGCGGGACCTTCGGCGCAAGCCGTTGTTCTGGATCTCCGCCACGTTGATCGTGCTCTTCCTGCTGATGGCGGCCTTCCCGGCGCTGTTCGCCCCGGGTGACGCGGTCAACGGATCCCTGTCCCGTAGCCTCAACAAGGCGTCCGGGGACGCCTGGTTCGGATACGACCTGCAGGGCCGGGACGTCTACGCCCGGGTCATCTACGGCGCGAGCGCCTCCATCCAGGTCGCCGTGCTCGCCGTAATCGGCACCCTGCTGCTGGGCGGCACCATGGGCATCATCGCCGGCTACCGCGGTGGTTGGGTCGACGGGCTGCTCAGCCGGATCGCCGACGTCTTCTTCGGCCTGCCGTTCGTGCTCGGCGCGATCGTCATCCTGACCACGTTCAACGGCTCGGGCACCAGCAACAGCAAGTTCGAGATCACGGGCCTGGTGACCATTTCCCTGATCGTGCTGAGCTGGCCGGTCGTGATGCGGCTGATGCGCTCCTCGGTGCTCGCCACCAAGGAGGCCGACTACATCGTGGCGGCCCGCGCGTTGGGTGCCGGCACCGGCCGGATCATCCTCAAGCACCTGCTGCCGAACTGCCTGGCCCCGCTGCTGGTCTACGGCACGATCATGGTCGGCTCGTTCATCGGCGCCGAGGCCACCCTGTCGTTCCTGGGCGTCGGCCTGAAGTCGCCGGTGGTGTCCTGGGGCATCATGATCAGCGACGGTAAGGATTTCATCCGGGTTGCGCCAGGGCTGGTCTTCTTCCCCGCCGCGTTCCTCGTCACCGCAGTGCTGAGCTTCGTGATGCTCGGTGAGGCGGTCCGCGAGGCCCTCGATCCGAAACTCCGCTAGGGGAGATCCAGTTGTCCGACATTCTCGTGTCCGAGCAGTCCGCGCCGGGATCCGGCGGGTCCGGACGTCCCTCCGGTCGGCTGCTCGAGGTCGACGACCTGCGGGTGGAGTTCCGTACCCGGGACGGCGTCGCAAAGGTCATCAACGGGGTGACGTACCACGTCGACGCGGGGGAGACCCTCGCCGTGCTCGGCGAGTCCGGCTCCGGTAAGAGCGTCACGGCACAGACCATCATGGGCATCCTCGACACGCCACCCGGTTTCGTCACCGGCGGGCAGGTCCGCTTCCACGGCAAGGACATGCTCCGCATGTCCAGCGAGGAGCGCCGCCGCATCCGCGGCGAGGGCATCGCGATGATCTTCCAGGACGCGCTCTCCGCGCTGAACCCCGTCTTCACCGTCGGGTTCCAGATCGCCGAGCAGTTCCGGGTCCGCCGGGGAATGGGTCGCGCGGAGGCAAAGAAGCGCGCGATCGACATGCTCGACCAGGTCAAGATCCCGAACGCCAAGGACCGGTTCAACAACTACCCACACCAGTTCTCCGGTGGCATGCGGCAGCGCGCGATGATCGCGATGTCGCTGGCGCTCGACCCGGAGGTGCTGATCGCGGACGAGCCGACCACCGCGCTCGACGTGACGGTGCAGGCCCAGATCATGGACCTGCTCGCCGAGCTTCAGCGTGAGCGGCAGATGGGCATGATCCTGATCACCCACGACCTCGGTGTGGTCGCCGACGTCGCGGACCGGATCGCGGTCATGTACGCGGGCCGGATCGTCGAGGAAGCCAACGTGTACGACCTGTACGCCAAGCCGGCGCACCCGTACACGATCGGTCTGATCGACTCGATCCCGCGCCTGGACGAGAAGGGGCAGCAGCTCCGGACGATCAAGGGCCTTCCGCCGAACCTCATGAACATCCCGCCGGGCTGCCCGTTCAACCCGCGCTGCCCGATGGCTCAGCCGGTGTGCCGGGAGAAGGTGCCGCCGCTGCTGCAGGTGGGCAACGCCCGGGCCAGCGCCTGCCACTTCGCCGAGGAGCTGGTGAACCGTGTCTGAGAACATCCTCGAGGTCCGTGACCTGGTCAAGCACTACCCCGTCACGCAGGGTGTGCTGTTCAAGAAGACCGTCGGTCAGGTCAAGGCGGTCGACGGAGTTTCGTTCGGTCTGGGCGCCGGCGAGACCCTCGGCGTGGTCGGCGAGTCCGGCTGCGGCAAGTCGACCCTCGCCCGGGTGCTGATGAACCTGGAGAAGCCGACCGCCGGCAGCGTGATCTACAAGGGCCAGGACACCTCCAAGCTGTCCGGTGGGGCGCTGCGGCGCCTCCGCCGGCAGATCCAGCTGGTCATGCAGGACCCGTACACCTCGCTGAACCCGCGGATGACCGTCGGCGACCTGATCGGTGAGCCGTTCGAGATCCACTCGGAGGTGGCGCCGAAGGGCAGCCGTCGGGCCAAGGTCAGGGAGCTGCTCGACCTGGTCGGGCTCAACCCGGAGCACATCAACCGGTACCCGCACCAGTTCTCCGGCGGTCAGCGTCAGCGCATCGGCATCGCCCGTGCGCTCGCGCTGCGGCCCGAGATCATCGTCTGCGACGAGCCGGTGTCGGCGCTGGACGTCTCCATCCAGGCCCAGGTGATGAACCTGCTGGAGCAGCTGCAGGGCGAGTTCGGGCTCTCGTACGTCTTCATCGCCCACGACCTGTCGGTGGTCCGCCACCTCTCCGACCGGGTCGCGGTGATGTACCTCGGCAAGGTCGTCGAGATCGGCACCGAGGACGAGATCTACGAGCGGCCGACCCACCCGTACACCCAGGCTCTGCTCTCCGCGGTGCCCGTTCCGGACCCGACGCAGCGGAACAACAAGACGATCATCCGGCTCACGGGTGACGTGCCGTCGCCGATCAGCCCGCCCTCGGGCTGCCGGTTCCGGACCCGCTGCTGGAAGGCGCAGGATGTCTGCGCCGAGCAGGTCCCGCTGCTGGAGATCCGACGCGACTCGGACCACCCGAGCGCCTGCCACTTCGCGGAGCGGCGCCAGATCGTCGCCACGCACGAGGCGTGAGTCACCGAAGCCGCCTGCCGACGTCGCCACGACGACGGCAGGCGGTTTTGGCTGTCCCGGGACCCGGATCGGGCCGCTCCCGCGCCGAATGGCCGGCTGGTAGGTCCGGGCCCGCCCCGGCAGCCAGCGGCCCGCCGGTGCGGCTTACAGCGGCCCGCCGGTGCGGCTTACAGCGGGCCGCGGCCTGCGCGGAGCAGCAGCAGTGCCAACTGGGTGCCGTCGGCGCCGAGCACGACCCGGAAGCGCTCCAGGATGTCCCGTTCCCGGGAGAGCACCAGGCGCGTACCACCGGAGGCCAAACGGGTCGCCCCGACCTCCTGGGACAGCGCGGCCCGCTCCTGCCAGAGCGCGATCAGCGCCTGGTCGATCTCGTCGATTCGTTCCCTGATCTGCACGATCCGAGCGGCGGCGGTTGGCTCCTCGGTGCCGGTCCGCGCCTCGGCCGGCCCAGCGTTCTCGACCGCCGGCAACGGGGGCACCGCCGGCTCGCTCGCGTCCACCGAGGGCTGCTCATCCTTCGGTCGGATCGGGCCGCCGCTCTGCTCTACCACGTCTGTCATCATCGGGTACCCCTCGCACTGTGGTGCCCGGTGCCCGGAACCCGGGACGGAAAAAGCCCCGGACTCCAGGAGCCCGGGGCTTTCGTAGGTCTGAATCGATCAGGCGCGACCTACGGCAGCCGGACTCCCGGGGCCGTAGTAAAAGTAGTAGCGCGCAGCGATCACGCCGTCGAGTATGCCCACCTCGGCGCCGAGCGCGCAAGGATTCAGCGTCGCGAAGGGGGACCTTTCTTACGCCTGGGCGCGGGGGTGGCGGTAGCGCGCGGTCGGGAAGTGTCTGGCCGGCGGCATAGACTTGTCGGGCGATGCATCCTCTCTTCGACATCCCCGCGTCCCCGCCTGCGCCGGAGTCCGCGCCGGCTCGCCCGGACCGGCCCCGGCCGGCCGCCGTCCACCTCGATCCGCAGCAGCTGCTCGCCGGGCTGAACGGGCCGCAGCGCGACGCGGTCACCCATGCCGGCTCGCCGCTGTTGATCGTGGCGGGCGCCGGTTCCGGCAAGACCCGGGTGCTCACCCACCGGATCGCCTACCTGCTCGCCGCACGGGACGTCCATCCCGGGGAGATCATGGCGATCACGTTCACCAACAAGGCGGCCGGCGAGATGAAGGAGCGGGTGGCCGCGCTGGTCGGCCCGCGCGCCCGGCTGATGTGGGTGTCGACGTTCCACTCGGCGTGTGTCCGGATCCTCCGCGCCGAGCACGAGCACGCGGGCCTCAAGTCCACATTCTCGATCTACGACGCGGACGACTCCCGCCGGCTGATGCAGTTGGTCGCCCGCGAGCTCGATCTCGACCCGAAGCGCTACCCGGCGCGCGGGCTGGCCGCCCAGGTCTCCAACCTCAAGAACGAGCTGGTCGACCCGGAGCAGTTCGCGGCGCGGGCCACCGGGCCCAACGAGCGGGCGTTGGCCGAGGCGTACACGCTCTACCAGCGCCGGCTGCGCGAGGCGCACGCACTGGACTTCGACGACCTGATCATGACCACGGTGCACCTGCTCCAGTCCCACCCGCACGTCGCGGAGAGCTACCGTCGGCGGTTCCGGCACGTCATGGTCGACGAGTATCAGGACACCAACCACGCGCAGTACACGCTGATCAAGGAGCTGGTCTCCGGCACCGAGGGGCTGGAGCCGGCCGAGCTGTGCGTGGTCGGTGACGCCGACCAGTCGATCTACGCGTTCCGGGGCGCGACGATCCGCAACATCCTGGAGTTCGAACGGGACTTCACCAGCGCGCGGACGATCCTGCTGGAGCAGAACTACCGCTCCACCCAGACCATCCTCAACGCGGCCAACGCGGTGATCGACCGGAACACCTCCCGCAAGCCGAAGCGGCTGTGGAGCGAGGCCGGCGCCGGCGAGCGGATCGTGGGCTACGTGGCCGACACCGAGCACGCCGAGGCGGACTGGGCGGCCCGGGAGATCGACCGGCTGGTCGACGCCGACGAGACCCGTCCCGGGGACGTCGCGGTCTTCTACCGCACCAACGCTCAGTCCCGGGTCTTCGAAGAGGTGTTCATCCGCGTCGGCCTGCCCTACAAGGTGGTCGGCGGGGTGCGCTTCTACGAGCGCAAGGAGGTCCGCGACGCACTGGCGTACCTGCGTTCGGTGGTCAACGACGACGACACCGTGAGCCTGCGGCGGGTGCTCAACACCCCTCGCCGGGGGATCGGCGACCGCGCGGAGGCGTGTGTCGAGGCGCTCTCCAGCCGCGACCGGATCTCGTTCGGTGCGGCACTGCGCCGGGCCCGTGAGGCGCCGGGCATCTCCAGCCGGGCGGCCAACGGCATCGCCGACTTCGTGGCGCTGCTCGACGGCGCCCGGGAGCTGGCCGAGACCGGCACCCCGGAGGAGGTGTTGGAGGCGCTGCTGACCCGCTCGGGCTACCTCACCGAGTTGGAGGAGAGCCTGGACCCGCAGGACGCCGGCCGGGTGGACAACCTCCAGGAGTTGGTCAGCGTCGCCCGGGAGTACACCGAGCGGATCGAGGCGCTGGGCGAGGAGGGGGAGCGGGCCACCCTGGCCGGTTTCCTGGAGCAGGTGGCGCTGGTCGCCGACGCCGACCAGATCCCCTCGGACGACCCCGACCACCAGGGCGTGGTCACGCTGATGACGTTGCACACCGCCAAGGGGCTGGAGTTCCCGGTGGTCTTCCTGACCGGGCTGGAGGACGGCGTCTTCCCGCACCTGCGCTCGCTGGGCGACACCCGCGAGCTGGAGGAGGAGCGCCGGCTGGCGTACGTCGGCATCACCCGCGCCCGACAGCGGCTCTACCTCTCCCGGGCGGTGACCCGCTCGGCCTGGGGGCAGCCGTCCTACAACCCGCCGTCGCGGTTCCTGGAGGAGCTGCCATCGGAGCTGGTGCACTGGGAGCGCACCGAAGGGTCGTACACCTCGTGGGCCGGCGGGGGCGGCGGCGTCGGCGGTCGTGCCGACCGCGCGCCCGGCGCTCGGGGCACTTTCACCGGGGGCACGCCGAAGGCCGCGCAGCTGGCCCAGCGGCTCGGCGTGGACGCCAGCCGGCTGACCACGGCCAGCGAGCTGCCGCAGGGGCCGAAGGTGTCCGCTGGCGACCGGGTCAATCACCAGCGGTACGGGCTGGGGCGGGTGCTCGCCGTCGAGGGACACGGCCCGGGCGCCCGTGCGCAGATCGACTTCGGCGACCAGACCATGTGGCTGGTGCTGCGGCACGCCCCGGTCGACAAGCTCTGACCCAAACGACCCAAGGCAGCGCCCGGCTGCCCGCCGCCCGGCTGCCCGCCGCGCCGCGCCGGCTGCGCCGCCGCCGCCGCCCGACCAAGATCGCGCTACTTCGTTGAAAGAGTGGCCTCCGCGCTGCCGGAGGCCACTCTTTCCATGATGTTGTGCGGAACAGGCGGATCTTCAGACGCGCGGGGTGTGCTGGCTCAGCAGCCCAGGTCCACGCCGCGTGCCCGCATGAACGGGGCCGGGTCGACCTGGTTCCACATGCCCTGGTGCACCTCGAAGTGCAGGTGCGGGCCGGTGGCGTCGCCGGTGGCGCCCTCGTAGCCGATGACCTGGCCGGCCTTGACCTTCTGACCGACCGTGACCGCGATGCGGCTCTGGTGGGCGTAGTGGGTCAGGTAGCCGTTCCCGTGGTCGATGAAGACGGAGTTGCCGTACCCGTCGGAGGCGTCACCGGCCTGGGTCACGGTGCCGGCGGCCGCGGCGCGGATCGGCGTACCCGAGGGCAACGCCAGGTCGATACCGGCGTGCAGGGTGCCCCAGCGCTGCCCGTAGCAGGAGGTGACCGCGGCACCCGGCATCGGGTTGACCCAGGCGGGTGTGGGTTTGGTGGTCGTCTTCGGCTTCGGTGTGGCCTTCGCGGTGGCCGCCTTCGCGGTGGCCGCCTTCGTCGCTGTCGGGCTGGCGCTGGCCGCCGAGGGGCTCGGTGTCGGGCTGGCCGAGGGGACGGTCGGCGCGCTCGACTCGCGGGCGGAGCGGTCCGCCCGGCTGGCGGCGTCGGCCCGGGACTGCGCGTCGAGGGAGACGGCGGCGGGTGCCGGGCGTTCTGTGCCGGTGGTGGCGACGGCGACACCACCGAGGCCGAGGGCGACCAGAGCGGCGGCGCTGAGCACGATGAGCCGGTTCCGCCGGCCGGCGCGCTGCGGCTGCTCGGTCTGGGCGGTGTCGGGGGCGTTCTCGTTCTGGACGGGGCTGTCTTCCTGCACGGCGGGCCTTCACAGTCGAGGGGGCACTTGACCTCGAAATACTGGTGTCGGGCCGAGCGAGGGCTGGTACGGGGACCGCAGGGCCGGGCGGTTGGCGCTGGGCCGCGTGCCCGGATATAGCCCGCTCTGTTGCGTTACATCCGGAAACGTGATCATGCTGCTAGGTGTCGCCGGTCACAATCGCGGCTGTGACCCGGCAGACATCCGCCGGAGGCGCCCAACGAAAAACCGCCCGAATCGACAGATCCGGGCGGTCAACGGTCGGTACGCAGCGTCAGGAGGCGGCTACCTCGCTGTAGATTGCCTCGACTTGCAGCTTGATGTCCACTCCGCGGTCCTGGAGGAACGGCACCGGGTCGATCGGCTTGCCCTTGACATGGATCTCCAAGTGCAGGTGGGTGCCGTAGGCGTGGCCGGTCTGGCCCACCAGGCCGAGCTGGTCGCCCGCCTTGATCTGCTGGCCTTCCTTGACGCTCACCGCGGAGGAGTGGCCGTAGATGGCCTCGCTGCCGTCGGCGTGCTGAACGATCACGGCGTTGCCGTACCCGCCGAACCAGCCGGCCTTGGTGACCAGCCCGTCGTGGATCGCCACATAGGGCGTGCCCTCACCGGCGACCAGGTCCACGCCGGTGTGCATCTTGCCCCAGCGCATCCCGTACGGGGAGTTGAAGTCGTAGCCCTGCAGTGGCAGCAGCCAGACCTCGGGCTCGGCGCTGTCCTTGCTCCGGCTGTCCCGGGAGGCGCGGTCGGCGTTGTCCGCACGGGCCGCGACGTCCTGGCTGGTGACCGACGCCTGCTTGAGCTCGTCGAGCACCGTCGGGCTGACGTCCTTGGCGTCCGGCAGGGCGCTCGCGCCGAGTGCGACGATGCCGGCCCCGACGAACGCGGTGGTGACGACAGCGGCGTAACGGCTACGCGGCGGGGTGGGAACGCGGCGGCGACCGCGATATCGATCGGGCTCAGACGACAGGCGCTGGCGCACGCACACCCTCCGTTGTCGGGGTTCCGAAGCGGCCGGTGGACGTTCGTGAAGCTCCAGTGAACGTCCGCTGATCGCGTCGTCACCCGTCCATGGACCTGATGACAACCGTGGCCACGTTAGCCAACCATCAGGCGACTCACAAGCTAGAGCGCCAAATTGGCGTGTCGATCTGTCCGTTTGCGTCCATGATTGTCATGCATCGCGACGCCAAACGGTGCCCTCGTTGCTGCCCGTTCGTCGCCGAGCGTTACCGATCCGGCGGAGTCGTCCGGCTTGACTGCGGGCAGTTCCCCGGCGCGGTGCCGGACGCCTCCGGCGGACCTCCCCCGGCACCCGGTGGTCACACGGGCGGAACCCGGTGGTCACACGGGCGGAACCCGGTGGTCGCACGGGCGGAGCCCGATTGCGGAGCCGGGTTTCCGGCCCGGATTTCCCGGGCTGGGTCCGTCGGGTTACCGTTCGTTCAGGTGAAGGCCGTGAAGCCGGTGAAAGGTGTGCGCTGATGAGCTCTCGTATTCGGGTCGTCGTCGCGAAGCCCGGTCTGGACGGCCACGACCGGGGCGCGAAGGTCGTCGCGCGTGCCCTGCGGGACGCCGGGATGGAGGTCGTCTACACCGGCCTGCACCAGACCCCCGAGCAGATCGTGGAGACCGCCATCCAGGAGGACGCCGACGCGGTCGGCCTGTCCGTCCTCTCCGGCGCGCACATGACGCTCTTCCGCCGGGTGCTGGAACTGCTCAGTGAGCGGGACGCCCGCGACATCGTCGTGTTCGGCGGCGGCATCATTCCGAACGGCGACATTCCCGAGTTGCAGAAGCTGGGCGTCGCAAAGATCTTCACGCCGGGCGCCACCACTCAGGCGATTGTCGAGTGGGTCCGACAGAACGTCGCGCAGCCGGTCTCCTGAGGCACGCCGCGTTTCCTGAGGCACGCCGCGAAGGGTTCGCCAGGCGGGCCGTGACGGGCCGGCGACCGGATCCGGGCACGGGGGAGGGGCCGGACGCACCCCTCACACGTCCGGCCCCTCTATGCACGATGCCCCGCCGCCACCCCTCGACCGACAGGGCATCGGCCGTCTCCCGTCATCGCGCTTCTCAGCGCTCCGACATCTGACTCAACGACGCCCTCACTGCCGGGTTACGCACCCCGGGCAACATCGCCCGGACGGTGGATGCCGCCCGTGTCACGACCGGAAACTGGCCGCGCCCGATGTCCGGTTGTGCATTACCGCACACCGTGCACCCGCTCGGTTGCCGGTGGTGCCGACCTCGCTAGGCTGCGGCCAATGGCCTGTTTCAACTGATGACAGGCGTCAAACTGTTTTTTGAACGCTGGTGGCGGCGCGACGGCGCGCCGCGGAGACGGGACGGGACGCGCAATCGTGGACCTGTACGAGTACCAGGGGCGGGACCTGTTCGAGCGGCACGGCTTGCCCGTGCTGGCCGGCGGCGTCGCCACTACCCCGGAAGAGGCCCGCGCGATCGCCGAACGCCTCGGCGGTCGAGTGGTCGTCAAGGCGCAGGTAAAGGTCGGCGGCCGAGGTAAGGCCGGCGGCGTCAAGCTGGCCGAGGGCCCGGATGAGGCGGTGGCCAGGGCCACGGACATCCTCGGCATGGACATCAAGGGTCACACCGTCCACAAGGTCATGATCACGGTGACCGCGGACGTGGTCGAGGAGTACTACTTCTCGTACCTGCTCGACCGCGCGAACCGCACCTTCCTCTGCATCGCCAGCGTCGCCGGCGGCATGGACATCGAGCAGGTCGCCGCCGAGACCCCCGACAAGGTCGTGAAGGCCCCGATCGACGCCGTGAAGGGCGTGGACGAGGCCAAGGCTCGCGAGATCGTGACCGCCGCAGGCTTCCCGGCCGAGGTCGCCGACCAGGTGGTCGAGGTGGCCGTCGGTCTGTGGCAGGCGTTCGTCGCCGAGGACGCCACGCTGGTCGAGGTGAACCCGCTGGCCAAGAACGGCGACGGGCGAATGCTGCTGCTCGACGCCAAGATCAGCTTGGACGAGAGCGCGGCGTTCCGGCACCCGGACCACGAGGCGCTGGTCGACCAGGCCGCGGTGGACCCGCTGGAGCAGGCCGCGAAGGCCAAGGACCTCAACTACGTCAAGCTCGACGGCGAGGTCGGCATCATCGGCAACGGTGCGGGTCTGGTCATGTCGACCCTCGACGTGGTCGCGTACGCCGGTGAGCGGCACGGCAACGTCAAGCCGGCCAACTTCCTCGACATCGGCGGCGGCGCGAGTGCCGCGGTGATGGCGAACGGGCTGGAGATCGTGCTCTCCGACCCGGCCGTGAAGAGCGTCTTCGTCAACGTCTTCGGCGGCATCACCGCCTGCGACGAGGTCGCCAACGGCATCATCCAGGCGCTGGCCCTGCTGGAGCAGCGCGGCGAGCAGGTCACCAAGCCGCTCGTCGTTCGTCTCGACGGCAACAACGCCGAGGCTGGCCGGGCGATCCTGGACAGCGCGAACAACCCGCTCGTGCAGCGGGTGGACACCATGGACGGTGCGGCCGAGCGGGCCGCCGAGCTGGCAGCTGCGGGGGTCTGATCATGGCTATCTGGCTGACCAAGGACTCGAAGGTCATCGTCCAGGGGATGACCGGTTCCGAGGGTTCCAAGCACACCCGGCGGATGCTCGCCGCCGGCACCAACGTGGTAGGCGGCGTCAACCCGCGCAAGGCGGGCCAGAAGGTCGACTTCGACGGCACCGAGCTGCCGGTCTTCGCGTCCGTCGCGGACGCGATGGCCGAGACCGGGGCCGACGTCAGCGTCATCTTCGTGCCGCCGCAGTTCACCAAGGCCGCCGTGGTCGAGGCGATCGACGCCGCGATCCCGCTGGCCGTGGTGATCACCGAGGGCGTCCCGGTGCACGACACCGCGGCGTTCTGGGCGTACAACGTGGCGCAGGGCGAGCAGACCCGGATCATCGGGCCGAACTGCCCGGGCATCGCCTCGCCCGGCGCGTCCAACGCGGGCATCATTCCGGCCGACATCACCGGCTCCGGCCGGATCGGCCTGGTCAGCAAGAGCGGCACGCTGACCTACCAGATGATGTACGAGCTGCGCGACATCGGCTTCTCCACCTGCGTCGGCATCGGTGGCGACCCGATCATCGGGACCACCCACATCGATGCCCTGGCGGCGTTCGAGGCGGACCCGGAGACCGACGCCATCGTCATGATCGGTGAGATCGGCGGCGACGCCGAGGAGCGGGCCGCCGAGTTCATCAAGGCCAACGTCACCAAGCCGGTGGTCGGCTACATCGCCGGCTTCACCGCACCTCCCGGCAAGACCATGGGTCACGCCGGAGCGATCATCTCCGGGTCGGCCGGCACCGCCGAGGCGAAGCAGGCGGCGCTGGAGGCGGTCGGAGTCAAGGTCGGCAAGACGCCGACCGAGACCGCGAAGCTGATGCGGGAGATCATGTCCGGCAGCTGAGCCGGTCAGGCAGCAGCGAAGGGGGTCGACCGCAGCCGGTCGGCCCCCTTCGGCGCACGTGCGTTACCAGCGGGCTCGTTGGTCGACCAGCCCGCTCAGTCGTTGTTCCAGAACGGGTAGTTGCCGGTCGACCGCAGGATCGCTCCGCCGATGATGTTGATCACGCCGAACACGATGGCGAGATACCCGAGCAGCGGTGACTGCCCGTACCGCCGGGCGTCGCGGATGGACAGGTAGCCGAAGATGATGCCGAGAATGCCGCAGCAGATCAGCCCCAGCACGATGCCCAGCACGCCCCAGAGCGTCGTCCGGTCCCGTCCCCGGGCCGGTGGTGGCGGTGGTGGCGGGTATGGCGTCGTCACAGCTTCCTCCGGGCGGTCGTGAGCGGCGTGCTGGCCCGGACCGCGACCGGCGGACCCGACCCGGGCGGCGGTGAGGCGCGCCCCCTCTGGCCCGAGGCTAGACCGGACCGCGTGGCCTGGGCCCCGGTTCGGTCAACTCGCCGCACTTCGGGCGGGTTAACGGACTGCCACCGCCCGCGCGACGTGCCAGAGTAGAGCGGATGTCCCCCGTCACCCCTGACCGTCCCAGCCGTCCCGGCGGTGTGAACGCCGACGACCGGCCGGTCGACCGTGCCGTACCGGCCCGACGGGTGCCCGCGCCTCGCGCGGGCGGGTCGCCACGCGGGCGTGCACCGTTGCCCGTCGCCGCCGGGGTGGCCGCCGGCTGGGCCGCCCTCACCTCTTACCTGCCGGTCGCCATCGTGCTCGGTCTGGTCCAGCTCGGCGCGGATTCCACCACCCTGACCAGCACCCTGCGCACCGCGCTGGCCGGCTGGCTGCTCGGGCACGGCGTTCCGCTGCACACCGAGTCCGGTCCGCTCGGGCTCGTCCCACTGGCGTTGACCGTGCTCGCGCTCTGGCGGCTGACCCGAGCCGGCGTGCACGTCAGCCGCGCGATCGGTGCCCGCGACACCCGCTCACCGCGCCGAGCGCTGCTCGCCGCGGGCGCGGTTGGCATCGCGTACGCGCTGCTCGGCGCGCTCGCGGCAGTGCTGGTCGGCAGCGGTGGGCCGGAGGTGTCCCCGATCCGGGCGGGAGCCACGTTCGCGGTGGTCGGCACACTCGCCGCCCTGGTCGGCGCCACCCGGATCACTGCCGTGACCCGGCTGCTCGTCGCCCGGATGCCGGACCCGGTGCGGCACGGCGTTCGCACCGGTCTGGTGGCCGTCCTGCTGCTGCTCGGCGCGGGCGCCGGTGCGGCCGGTCTGGCGGTGGCCACCGGCGGCGGTGACGCGGCGGACATGATCGGGGCGTACCGGACCGGGGTTGCCGGGCAGGCCGGGATCACCGTGGTCAGCATGGCGTACGCGCCGAACGCGGCGATCTGGTCGGCCAGCTACCTGCTCGGGCCGGGCTTCGCGGTCGGCACCGACACCGCGGTTCGCACCAGCGAGGTGTCGGTCGGCGCACTGCCGGCCGTACCGTTGCTCGCCGGCCTGCCGCGTGGCCCGGTGGACGGCTTCGGCGCCCTGCTGCTCGCGGTGCCGGTGCTGGCCGGGATGGTCGCTGGCTGGCTGCTTGCCCGCCGGGTGGCCCGGCTCGCCGGGCCGGAGCGGGCCCCGCGGCGCTGGGCCGCTCTGCTGGTGCCAGCGGCGCTGGCCGGGCCGGTGGCCGGCCTGCTGCTCGGCGTGGCCGCCACGGTCTCCGGCGGGCCGCTCGGTGCCGGCCGGCTGGCGCACGTTGGGCCGGTGGGCTGGCAGGTCGGGGCGGTGGCGGCCGGTGTCATCGCGGTCGGCGCACTGCTCGGTGCCGCCGCCACCCGGGCGCTCACCCGCGTCCCCGCACAGTAGAAGCCGGGCGCAGCTGACGAGCGCGGGGCGCCCCGGACGAATCCGGAGCGCCCCGTCGATACTCAGCCTGTCAGGGCTGGGTCGGCAGGTTGACCTGCGCCACGACGCTCAGGATGAGCAACAGGATGCCCAGCACGACGCCGACGGCGCCGCAGATCAGACCGGCCTTGGCCTGCCCAGCGTTGCTGGCCTGGCCCTGGGCGACCTTCTGCCGGGCGAGGTAACCGGTCACGACGGCCGCGATGCCGACGGGGATGCCGATGTAGAGGCAGCAGACCAGCGGGATCGACGCGATACCGAGGATCATCGACACCAGGCCGAGGGTGTTGTTCTGCCCCTGCCCCTGCGCCTGCGGGTAACCGGCGTTCGGGTACTGCGGGCCGGCACCGTACTGGGGCTGCTGCTGGCCGTACGGGTCCTGGTACGGCTGCTGCTGGCCGTACGGCTGACCAGAGGTCGGCTGCTGGCCGTACGGGGCGGCCGGCGGCTGGGGGGCGTTCGGGTCCTGGTTGGGCTGCTGGCCGTACGGGTCCTGGCCGGGGTTACCGGGTTGCATTCGAGAGCTCCTTGAACTGGTTCCGTCAGTTACTGCTGTTGTTTCCACCCATGATCGCGGTCAGTCCTCCTGATGCACAGCACAGCAACAGGACGACTTACCACCCGAGCCGACGAGAAGGGCTCATTTCGACCACTTCTGTGACTCCGGAGCGGCCGTCTGAGCCCCGGCGCGGTCGCCTGTTGAAGCAGCGGGTTGAGCTTCGACGCGGCGTTCGGCCCGAGCGACCGGCAGCGTACCGGGTCGATGCGCATCGGCACTGTCAAAGATCGGCGCGCCGCCCAGCCGAAGGGCATCCTGACCTGCCCGATAGGGTGGCCCGGTGACCGAGCCCGCGTCTGTCGCCCGCATCGTCGTCCTCGTCTCCGGCTCCGGGAGCAACCTTCAGTCGCTGCTGGATGCCGCCGCCGACCCCGCGTACGGTGCACAGGTCGTCGCGGTCGGCGCGGACCGCGACGGCATCGCGGGCCTGGACCGGGCCGAAGCGGCCGGGGTGCCGACCTTCGTCGAGCGGGTCCGCGACCACGACACCCGGGAGGACTGGGACCGTGCGCTCACCGCGCACGTCGCGAAGCACCAACCAGACCTGGTCATCTCCGCCGGTTTCCTCAAGTTGGTCGGCCCGCACTTCCTCGCCGCCTTCGGCGACCGCTACCTGAACACCCACAACACCCTGCTGCCGGCGTTCCCCGGCATCCATGGCCCGCGTGACGCCCTCGCCTACGGTGTGAAGCTCACCGGTGCCACCCTCTTCTTCGTCGACGCCGGCATGGACACCGGGCCGATCGTCGCGCAGGTTGCGGTGCCGGTGCTCGACGACGACGACGTGGACGCGCTCACCGAACGCATCAAGGAAGCCGAACGGCGCCAGCTCGTCGAGCAGGTGGGTCGCCTGGTCCGCGAAGGTTGGACCATCACCGGAAGGAAGGTCACGGTTCCGTGAGTTCCACTCAGGACGGGCGCCGCCCGATCAGGCGGGCGCTGGTCAGCGTCTACGACAAGACCGGGCTGGTCGAGCTGGCTCAGGCCCTGCACGCGGCCGGCGTGGAGATCGTGTCCACCGGCAGCACGGCGGGCACCATCGCCGCCGCCGGGGTGCCGGTGACGTCGGTGGAGACGGTGACCGGGTTCCCCGAGGTGCTCGACGGCCGGGTGAAGACCCTGCACCCGAAGGTGCACGCGGGTCTCCTCGCCGATCTGCGCAAGGACACGCACGTCACGCAGCTCGATGAGCTGGGGGTTGCGGCGTTCGACCTGCTGGTCTCCAACCTCTACCCCTTCCAGGCGACCGTCGCCTCCGGCGCGGGCGTCGAGGAGTGCGTGGAGCAGATCGACATCGGTGGCCCCGCCATGGTGCGGGCCGCAGCCAAGAACCACGCCTCGGTCGCCGTGCTCACCGACCCGATCGGTTACCCGGCACTGATCGGCGCGCTGGGCGAGGGTGGCTTCACCCTGGCCCAGCGCCGCGCGCTGGCCGCCCGGGCGTTCGCCGACATCGCCGAGTACGACGTGGCCGTGGCCCAGTGGTGCGCCCAGGAACTGGCCCCGGCCGACGACTCCTGGCCGGCGTTCGCCGGGTCCGCGCTGCGCAAGTCGACCGTGCTGCGCTACGGGGAGAACCCGCACCAGCCGGCCGCGCTGTACACCGACCCGGACGCCCCGGCGGGGCTGGCCCAGGCCGAGCAGCTGCACGGCAAGGAGATGTCCTACAACAACTACGTCGACGCGGACGCCGCCTGGCGGGCAGCGAACGACTTCGCCGACCAGCCGGCCGTGGCGATCATCAAGCACGCCAACCCGTGCGGCATCGCGGTGGGCGCGGACGTGGCCGAGGCGCACCGTCGGGCGCACGCCTGCGACCCGGTGTCGGCGTTCGGGGGTGTCATCGCGGTCAACCGGCCGGTCTCGGTCGAGCTGGCCCGGCAGGTCGCCGACATCTTCACCGAGGTGGTGGTCGCCCCCGGCTTCGACGAGGGCGCGGTCGAGGTGTTGCAGGGCAAGAAGAACATCCGGCTGCTGCGCGCGCCGGCCTGGACTCCGGCGAAGATGGAGTGGCGGCCGGTGACCGGTGGCGTGCTGACCCAGGTCGCCGACCGGGTGGACGCCCCCGGTGACGACCCGGCGAGCTGGCGGCTGGCGACCGGCGAGGCCGCCGATGAGGAACTGCTGCGTGACCTCGCGTTCGCGTGGCGGGCGGTCCGGGCGGTGAAGAGCAACGCGATCCTGCTCGCCAAGGACGGCGCCACCGTCGGGGTCGGTATGGGGCAGGTCAACCGGGTCGACTCGGCGCAGCTCGCGGTCAACCGTGCCGGTGCCGACCGGGCCCGCGGCTCGGTCGCCGCGTCGGACGCGTTCTTCCCGTTCGCCGACGGCCCCCAGATCCTCATCGACGCCGGCGTCCGCGCCATCGTCCAGCCCGGCGGCTCAATCCGCGACGAAGAAGTAATCGCAGCGGCCAAAAAAGCCAACGTAACGATGTACCTAACAGCAACCCGCCACTTCTTCCACTAACTCCCCCAACCCCCCACCCCCACCCCCACCCCGCGCCCCCCGCGGGTCGCACGCCCCACCCCGGGCGCGTTGATCTAGGGCATATCGTCGCTATCGGAGATCAACTCGCGACGATATGCCCTAGATCAACGTGGGAGAGGGTGCGCGCGGGGGGCGCGGGGCGCGGGGGGAGAGGGGGGAGAGGGGGGAGGGGGTTACGGGGTTGGGGGGCGGAGTTCGGCGAAGTGGCAGGCGGACGGGTGGGGGTCTGCCGCTCTTGGGACTGTTTGCGGGTCCTCTATGGCGCAGATGTCCTGGGCCTTCCAGCAGCGGGTCCGGAAGTGGCACCCGCTGGGCGGGTCGGCCGGGCTGGGCACGTCGCCGACCAGCCGGATCATGTTGCGCTGCTCGCGCGCCTCCGGGTCGGGCACCGGCACGGCGGAGAGCAACGCCTGGGTGTACGGGTGGGTGGCCCGCTCGTAGATCTCGTCCTCGGTGCCGATCTCGACGATCCGACCGAGGTACATCACGGCAACCCGGTCGGCGATGTGCCGCACCACGGACAGGTCGTGGGCGATGAAGATGTACGACAGCCCGAACTCGTCCTGGAGCTGCTCCAGCAGGTTGATGACCTGGGCCTGGATGGAGACGTCCAGTGCCGACACCGGCTCGTCGCAGACGATGATCTCGGGCCGCAGCGCGAGCGCACGGGCGATGCCGATGCGCTGACGCTGACCGCCGGAGAACTGGTGCGGGTACCGGTTGATGTGCTCCGGGTTGAGCCCGACGACGTCCAGCAGTTCCTGGACCCGCTTCTGCTTGCTGCCCTTCGGTGCCGCGTCCCGGTGGATCTCGAACGGCTCGCCGATGATGTCGCCGACCGTCATTCGCGGGTTCAGCGAGGTGTACGGGTCCTGCATCACCATCTGCATGTTGCGGCGCAGCCGGCGCAACTCGCCCCCGGAGGCCTTGAACAGGTCCCTGCCCTCCAGGGTGGCCCGTCCGGAGGTGGGCGTCTCCAGCCGCATCAGCAGCCGGGCGAGGGTGGACTTGCCGCAGCCGGACTCGCCGACCACGCCCAGCGTCTCGCCCCGGCGCAGCTCGAAGCTCACGCCGTCGACGGCCTTCACCGCGCCGACCTGCCGCTGGAACAGCACGCCCTGACTGATCGGGAAGTGCTTCACCAGGTTGTCGACGGAAAGGATGGTCTCGCCGCGGACCTTTGTGGAGTTAGCGGGCGACGCTGTCATCACGGACCTCCTGCGCGAAGTGGCAAGCGCTGGTCCGGCCATCGCCGAGGACCAGGTCGTGCGGCACCACGTCCACGCAGACCTGCTGGACGTACGGGCACCGGGGGTGGAACGGGCAGCCGGAGGGGATGCGCATCAGGTTCGGCGGCAACCCCTTGATCGTCGACAGCTCCTGGCCGCGGACGTCCATCCGCGGAATCGACTCCAACAACCCCTTGGTGTACGGGTGGGCGGGCGCCTTGTAGAGCGAGCGGACGTCGGCGTGCTCGACGATCCGGCCGGCGTACATGACCGCGATCCGGTCCGCGACACCGGCGACCACACCCAGGTCGTGGGTGATCAGGATCATCGCCATGTTGAGGTCCCGGCGCAGGTCGGCCAGCAGGTCCATGATCTGGGCCTGCACGGTCACGTCGAGTGCCGTGGTGGGCTCGTCGGCGATCAGCACCTTCGGGTCCATCGCCAGCGCCATGGCGATCATGACGCGCTGCCGCATGCCGCCGGAGAACTGGTGCGGGTAGTCGCCGGTCCGCTTCGCGGCACCCGGGATCTTGACCAGGTCCATCAGCTCGATGGCGCGGCGTCGGGCGTCGCCCCGGGACATGCCGGCGCGCTGGCGCAGCGTCTCGCCGATCTGCCAGCCGACCGGAAAGACCGGGTTGAGCGCGGAGAGGGCGTCCTGGAAGATCATCGCGATCTCCTTGCCGCGTACCTGCCGGCGCTGCTCCTCGGAGCAGGTGAGCAGGTCCTTGCCCTGGTAGAGGATCTGGCCGGAGCGGACGAACGCGGGCGGGGTGTCCAGGATGCCCATGATCGCCTGGGCGGTGACCGACTTACCCGAGCCGGATTCGCCGAGCACGGCCAGCGTCTCGCCGGCATCCAGGTGGTACGACACGCCGTTGATCACCCGGGCCACACCCTCGTTGGTGCGGAACTCGACGTGCAGGTCCCGCAACTCCAGCAGGTGACCGCCCTCGGGTGTGGCGGAGGCGGGCGTGGGTTGAACGGTCATGAGAGATCACCGCAGCTTCGGGTCGAAGGCGTCACGGATGGCGTCGCCGAGCATGATGAACGCCAGCACGGTCAGCGCGAGGAAGGCCGACGGGACGATCAGCGGTGTGGCCGCCTCCCGCATGTGGATGCGGCCGGTGTCGATGTCCTGGCCCCACGAGATGGTCGGCGCCTTCAGGCCGATGCCCAGGAAGGAGAGCGTCGCCTCGGCCGCGATGAACGAGCCGAGCGCGATGGTCAGCACGACGATGGCCGGGGCCAGTGAGTTCGGCAGGATGTGCCGCCACATGATCCGGCCATTGCTGGCGCCGAGCATCCGGGCCGCCGCCACGTAGTCCTGCTCCTTCGCGGTGATCACCGAGGAGCGCACCACCCGGGCCGCCGTGGTCCAGCCGAGAATGGCCAGCACGAAGATCACTGCCGCGATCCGGGCGGTTTGGCTGCTGCTGGCCACTCGCTTGAGCAGCACGATCGCGGCCAGCAGCAGCGGGATGCCGAGCACCACGTCGATCACCCGGGAGAGCACCGCGTCGACCCAGCGGCCGAAGTAACCGGCCAGCATCCCGACCACCAGCGCGATGATTCCGGTGCCGAGCGCGGCGAGCGCGCCGACCAGCAGCGAGGCCCGGGTGCCGTAGACCGCCCGGGAGTACGTGTCGCAGCCCTGGAAGTCGTACCCGAAGATGGCCCCGCCGGACGGCCCGGCGTGCTGGCGGGAGAGCAGGCAGTCCCTCGGGTCGTTGGCGGTGAACACGCTGGGGGCCAGGGCCATCAGGGTGAGGATGACGACCAGCGTCAGCGAGATCCAGAAGATCGGGTTGCGGCGCAGGTCGCGCCAGGCGTCGCCGGCCAGGCTGCGCGGCTTCTGCGGCACGCCGACCTGGTTCGGTGCGCCGGGCTCGCCCGAGGGCCCACGCCGAGCGGCCTGGTTCTCGGTGGCCGCCACAGTTTCGAAGTCACTCACGCCGGCACCTCGCTGCGCTCACTCATAGCGGATCCTCGGATCGAGTACGGCGTACAGGACGTCCACCACCAGGTTCGAGACCAGGTAGACCACGACGAGCACGCTGACGATGCCCACGACCAGGGGACCGTCCTCGGTCCGGATGCCGCGGAAGAGGTTGAAGCCCACGCCGGGGATGTTGAAGACGCCCTCGGTGATGATCGCGCCGCTCATCAGGTTGCCCAGCTCCACACCGAGGAAGGTGATCACCGGGATGAGGGAGTTGCGCAGCACGTGCACGGTGACGATGCGGCGCTTGACCAGGCCCTTGGACCGGGCGGTCCGTACGTAGTCGGCGCGCAGGTTCTCGGCCACCGACGTACGGGTCAGTCGCAGCGCGGTGGCCAGCGACAGGGAGCCGAGCACGATGCCGGGCAGCAGCAGCGCGTAGAAGGTCGGCTGGGAGCCGGCGGTGGGTGGGAAGAGCTGCCACTTGACGCCCAGGAAGTACTGCGCGAGCGGCGCCAGCACGATGGTGGGGATGCCCAGCACCAGCAGGGTCAGCACCAGCGTGGAGTTGTCGAAGATGCTCCCGCGGCGGATGCCGGCGATCACGCCGGCGGTGACGCCGACGATGATCGCCACGGCGAGTGCGATGATCGCGAGCTTCAGTGTGACCGGCCAGGCCGCCTGCAGGATGTCGCCGATCTGCCGGCCGGTCAACGACTGCCCAAGATCGCCTTGGAGCAGGCTCTTGACGTAGTCGAAGTAGCGGTAGAAGAAGCCGCCGACGCCGGTGGCGTCCAGGTGGTACTTCTCGGTCAGGTAGGCCCGCTGGGCCGCCGTCACCGGTCGTTCGCCCGCGAGGGCCTGGATCGGGTCGCCCTGGCCGGCGAACATCAGCGCGTAGACGATCAGGGTGGTCCCGAAGAACGCCAGGACCATCTGCAGTAGGCGCCGCAGGATGTAGCGGAACATGCTTAGCAGTCTCTCCGGAAATGTGCGAAAGGGTCGCAGGACGGCATCTCTGGTCGTACCCGAAATATCCGAGAGGTGCCGTCCGGCCCGGGGGAGCCCAGCGCCGCCGACCCAGGCCCGCGGGAGCGGTCCGGCCGGCACAGCGCGGTCCGGGCCACCCCGGCGTTGTCGCCGGGGTGGCCCGCACCATGGTCAGCTCAGCTGGCCGCTTCGATCTTCACGAGGTTGACCCGCTGGAACAGGTCCATCTCGACGTTCGTGACCTTGGACGAGTGGCCGAACACGTTCTCGCCGAAGCGGAGCGGGATCACCGGCATGTCCTTGGCCAGGATGTCCTCCGCCTGCTGGTACTTGGCGATCGCCTCGTCCTGCGTCTTGGCGGCGGAACCCTCCTTGACCAGCTTGTCGAACTCCGGGTTGCTGTAGCCGTAGTAGTTCGACGAGCCGTTGGTGGTGTACAGCGGGCCGAGGTAGTCCTCCATGGTCGGGTAGTCCATGACCCAACCCAACCGGAACACACCCACCGACTGCTTCTTCTCGACCTTGGTCAACAGGTCGGCGAACTTCGGCTCGGCGGAGCCGACGACCTCGACGCCCAGGTTGGCCTTCAGCTGGTTTGCCGTGGCGTCGACCCAGTCCTTGTGACCGCCGTCGCCGTTGTAGGAGATGACGATCTTCGACGGGCCACCAGCGGCCTGGTAGAGCTTCTTGGCCTCGGTCGGGTTGAACTCCCCGGCCGCGCCCGCGGTGTTCTCCCGGTAGCCCGGCAACACCGGCGAGACGAACGAGCGGGCCGAATCCTGCGAACCCTTGAAGACCGACTTGGTGATCTCGTCCCGGTCGATGGCCATCGAGATGGCCTTACGCACGTCCGGGTTGCTGTAGTCCTTGTCGAAGGTCGGGAACGCGAGGAACTGGAACGACGACATGGGGCTGGTCTGGTACCGGTCACCCAGGTCGGTCGGCGCGTTGCTCAGGCTCTCGGTCGGGATCGTGGGCAGCACGTCCAGGTTGTCGCCCAGGACGTCCGCGTAGGCCGCGGAGAGCTGCTGGTAGACCCGGAACTGGACGCCCTGCACCTTGGGCTTCTCGCCCGGGTACGCGTCGTACCGCTCGACATCGATCTTGGAGTCGTGCTGCCAGGTGCCCTTCATCTTGAAGGGGCCCTGACCGATCGGTGCCTGCTCGTACGAGTCCTTCAGCACGCCCGGGGCGGAGAACGCGGCGTCCGGCAGCGGGTAGAACGCGTTGTAACCGAGCATCGTCTTGAAGTCGATGTACGGCTCGGACAGCGCCACGGTGAAGGTGAGGTCGTCGACCTTCTTCAGGCCGGACATCGTCTGGGCCTTCGGCTTCTCGCCCTGGAGGTCCTGGTAGCCGGCGACCTTCTCGAAGAAGTACGCGCCGCCCTGACCGTTGGGCGCATACGCGCCGTAGTTCCAGGCGTTGATGTAGTCCTCGGACGTGACCTTCTCACCGTTGTGGAAGGTGAAGCCGTCCTTGAGCTTGATCGTCCAGACCTTGTTGTCCGGCGACGTCACCGACTCGGCCGCGACCTCGAACGGCTTGTTCTGCGCGTCGTAGTCCACGAGCGGGCTGAACAGGCCGGCGAGCACCTGCGAGCCCGACGTCTCGGTGGTGTTCGTCGGAACCAGGTGCTGCGGCTCGCCGATCTGGATGCTGACGGCCGCGTTGGGGTCGCTGCTGCCGGATCCACCGTCTCCGCCGCTGCCGCAGGCCGCAAGGCCCAGCGTCACCGCGAGCGGGAGGGCGGTCCAGGCAGCGAGTCTACGAACTCGCATTGAGCCTCCTCATCTCCTCACGCTGCGCAGTCAGGCCCGACGCTGGGTTACGCTGCGCAACAAGCGGCAACGGTAGGTCGGCAGCGGGCCTTCGGCAACGACGCGGTTGCGGGTGGGTAACGGTCCAGGCACCCCTCCCTTGACGAAGCCCGGCGGTCCTGGTAGCACGAAATCGGCTCAAACCTCGCCGACCTGCGGATGTTCACGCAGTCAAAGGGGATGGATGTGCCTGCCTGCGGCAGACTAACGCCCTCTGCGTCAGAGGTCCGGTCTCCGCCGCCCTCCGCCATCCCGCCTGGTTCGACGGTGACCGAACCCACAAATCGTGACGCAGAGTGACTAGCGACACGTCACACACGGTCACGCTCGGCGGTGCTGATCGGGACTGTGACGGGTGGCCCGAGTGAGGTCGTCTGAACCTCCGGCGGTGGCCGTGAGACGATCGGGTCGTGACGGCGACGCTTCTGGACGGCAAGGCAACCGCAGCGGAGATCAAGGACGAGCTGCGGATACGGGTGAAGGCACTCGCGGAACGCGGCATCATCCCGGGGCTGGGCACGGTCCTGGTCGGGGCTGACCCGGGCAGTCAGGCGTACGTCAACGGCAAGCACCGGGACTGCGCGGAGGTGGGCATCGCCTCGATCCGCCGGGAGCTGCCGGCCGACGCCACCCAGCAGCAGGTCGACGACGTGCTGGCCGAGCTGAACGCCGACCCGGCGTGCCACGGCTACATCGTCCAGCTGCCACTGCCGGCCCACCTCGACACCCAGCGGGTGCTGGAGCTGATCGACCCGGACAAGGACGCCGACGGCCTGCACCCGGTCAACCTGGGCCGACTCGTCCTCGGCTACGACGGCCCGCTGCCCTGCACTCCGCGCGGCATCGTCGAGCTGCTCCGCCGGCACGACGTGGCCCTGCGTGGCGCCACCGTCGCGGTGGTCGGTCGCGGCAACACCGTTGGCCGCCCGCTCGGCCTGCTGCTCACCCGGCGCAGCGAGAACGCCACGGTCACCCTCTGCCACACCGGCACCCTCGACCTCGCCTCGCACACCCGGGCCGCCGACATCGTCATCGTCGCGGCCGGCGTACCGGGCCTGCTCACCGCCGACATGATCAACCCCGGCGCGGTCGTGGTGGACGTCGGCATCACCCGCGTGATCGGCGCGGACGGCAAGGGCCGCTACACCGGCGACGTGGACCCTGAGGTGGCCGAGACGGCCGGCGCACTGGTCCCCATGCCCGGCGGCGTCGGTCCGATGACTCGGGCCATGCTGCTCACCAACGTCGTGGAGCGTGCCGAGCGCGGTTGAGGTGTAAGGCCGTAACCGTCCGCCCCTGGCCTGATCGGTGCCAGGATGACTGATACGGTCCGGAAAACCGACTGGTAACAGGGAGTGGGACGACCATGGGTAAGAAGGTCACTGTCGTCGGGGCTGGTTTCTACGGCTCCACCACCGCACAGCGCCTGGCCGAGTACGACGTCTTCGACACTGTAGTGATCACCGACATCGTGGAGGGCAAGCCAGCGGGTCTCGCCCTCGACCTCAACCAGTCGCGGGCCATCGAGGGCTTCGAGACCAAGGTGGTCGGCGTGACCACGGGCGCCAACGGTGAGGGCTACGAGGCAATCGAGGGCTCCGACGTCGTCGTGATCACCGCCGGTCTGCCGCGCAAGCCGGGCATGAGCCGGATGGACCTGCTGGCGACCAACGCCAAGATCGTCCGCCAGGTCGCCGAGAACGTCGCCAAGTACGCCCCGAACGCCGTCGTCATCGTGGTCTCCAACCCGCTGGACGAGATGACCGCGCTGGCCCAGCTCGCCACCCAGTTCCCGAAGAACCGGGTGCTCGGCCAGGCCGGCATGCTGGACAGCGCCCGGTTCACCAACTTCGTCGCCGAGGCGCTGAACGTACCGGTGGCGTCGGTCCGCACGCTGACCCTCGGCTCGCACGGCGACACCATGGTGCCGGTGCCGTCGAAGAGCACGGTCAACGGCAAGCCGCTGCGTGACGCGATGCCGGCCGAGCAGATCGAGGAGCTGGTCGTCAAGACCCGCAACGGTGGCGCCGAGGTCGTGGCGCTGCTCAAGACCGGCTCGGCGTACTACGCCCCGTCCGCCGCCGCGGCCCGGATGGCCAAGGCCGTCGCCGAGGACTCCGGCGACGTCATGCCGGTCTGCGCCTGGGTCGACGGCGAGTACGGCATCTCCGGTGTCTACCTGGGTGTCGAGGCCGAGATCGGTGCCGAGGGAATCAAGCGGGTCGTCGAGACCGACCTGGACGCCGACGAGATGGCCAGCCTCAAGGAGGCCGCCGAGGCCGTCCGCGCCAAGCAGGGCGACGTCGCCAGCATGTGATCTCCGTACCAAGCGCTTCGAAGGGCCCGTCGGCACCGCCGACGGGCCCTTCGCTCGACCTGGCTCCGAACGGCCCGCGTCCTCGGCGGGGGGGATCCACTTCATGTCGCCGATGTGGCGGTGTCCCAGCGCCGGGATACCGCCACGTCGGCGAAATGAAGTCGATCATCGTCCGACCCGCCTTCACTCGCGCGGACGGCCTGCACGACGCGGACCAACTGGCGCGAAACGGAGGGGCTCAGAAGGCAGCGAAGGGCTCGCTCAGATGGGGCGTGGCGAGGATGGCGGGGGAGAAGGTGGCGAGGAGGTTGGTGCGGGAGAGCCGGGCGGCGTCCGGGTCCTCCTCGTGGGCGTACGCCAGGTCGGGGTCGACCAGTTGCACGGCGTGCACCAGCAGGTCGCCGGTGAACAGCATCCGATCGCCGGCCGCCTCCAGCAGCACCGACTGGTGGCCCGGGGTGTGGCCGGGGGTGGGCAGCAGGCGTACCGCCGGGGTGAGGGCGGTCTCGCAGTCGACCACGCGGAGCTGGCCGGCGGCGCGCAACGGCGCGATCAGGCCGGCCGGTAGCCCGGGGTTGAGCGTCTCCGCCGCGTCGAGTTCGGCGCGCTGCACCAGGTAGCTGGCGTTCGGGAAGTATGGCCGCCCCGGCGTGCCGGTCACCGCCCAGCCGATGTGGTCGCTGTGCAGGTGGGTCAGCACGACCGTGTCGACGTCAGCCGGGTCGATGCCCGCGGCGGCCAACTCGGCGGGCATCCGGCCGGGCACCGGTGCCCAGCTCGCGGCGAGGGAGTCTGCCGGGCCGATGCCCGCGTCGACCAGGGTGACCGGCCCGTCACCGGCGCGGATCGCGAAGCTGCGGAACGGCAGCCACCACTGCCCGTCGGCGGTCACCGAGCCGGGGTCACGCCGGTCGGCTTCCCTCCAGTGGGCCTCCGTGGCATGCGGAAACGCCTCCGTGCGGGGTTGGAAGAAGGCGCCCTCCCCGTCGCTGAGCGCCGTGACCGTGATAGACCCGAGGGTGCGGCTCAGAGGCATCGGGTGATGGTGCCAGGGAACCCCTGAGCCGTCCAGCCCGGTTTCCGCCGGTCGGTCGAGGCCGGCTGAGGGCTGCCGGTCCAATTGCAGTACGCTCGTACTGCTAGAGCACGTGTCCCCCGAGAGGAGCGCCGGCCGATGGCGAAGATCAAGGTAAACAACCCGGTCGTAGAACTCGACGGCGACGAGATGACCCGGATCATCTGGAAGCAGATCCGCGAGCAGCTGATCCTGCCCTACCTCGACGTCGACCTGCACTACTACGACCTGTCGATCCAGCACCGCGACGAGACCGACGACCAGGTCACCATCGACGCCGCCAACGCCATCAAGGAGCACGGCGTCGGCGTCAAGTGCGCGACCATCACCCCGGACGAGGCCCGGGTGGAAGAGTTCGGCCTGAAGAAGATGTGGCGGTCGCCCAACGGCACCATCCGCAACATCCTCGGCGGCGTCGTCTTCCGCGAGCCGATCATCATGTCCAACGTGCCGCGGCTGGTCCCCGGCTGGACCAAGCCGATCATCATCGGCCGGCACGCCCACGGTGACCAGTACAAGGCCACCGACTTCGTCGTCCCCGGCCCCGGCACGGTGACCATCACCTACACCCCGGCCGACGGCGGCGCGCCGATGGAGATGGAGGTCGCCAACTTCCCCGGCGGCGGCATCGCCATGGGCATGTACAACTACGACGAGTCGATCCGTGACTTCGCCCGCGCGTCGTTCCGGTACGGCCTGGACCGCAACTACCCGGTCTACCTGTCGACCAAGAACACCATCCTCAAGGCGTACGACGGTCGGTTCAAGGACATCTTCGCCGAGGTGTTCGAGGCCGAGTTCAAGGCCGAGTTCGAGGCCGCCGGCATCACCTACGAGCACCGGCTGATCGACGACATGGTCGCCGCCGCGCTCAAGTGGGAGGGTGGCTACGTCTGGGCCTGCAAGAACTACGACGGTGACGTGCAGTCCGACACCGTCGCGCAGGGCTTCGGCTCGCTGGGTCTGATGACCTCCGTCCTGCTCTCCCCGGACGGCCGTACCGTCGAGGCCGAGGCCGCGCACGGCACCGTCACCCGGCACTACCGGCAGTACCAGAAGGGTGAGAAGACGTCGACCAACCCGATCGCGTCGATCTACGCCTGGACCCGGGGCCTCGCCCACCGGGGCAAGCTGGACGGCACCCCGGCGGTCACCGAGTTCGCCAACACCCTGGAGCAGGTCATCGTCGACACCGTCGAGGGTGGCCAGATGACCAAGGACCTGTCGCTGCTCATCTCGCGCGACGCGCCGTGGCTGACCACCGACGAGTTCATGAACGCGCTCGACGAGAACCTGGCGCGCAAGATCGCCGCCTGACCCAGGCGTACCGCGTCATCGGAGCCCGCCGGCACTCGCCGGCGGGCTTCGGCGTGTCCACCGGTGGCGCGCCAGTTGGCGTCACTCCGGTCGGCGCGCCTCGTTGACCAGGATGGACGAGATGCCAGTCGCGTCCAAGGAAGGTTGACCACGGTCGACCCGCGGCACCCGTGCGCCGATCAGCCAGCCTTCCCGGCTGTGCCGTGCACAGCCAGCCGTCCCTTCCCTGCGGGGGGCCCTGTCCCGGGCCCCCCGCGCCCTGTTTCCCGGACATCTCAGGCAGCGGTGTGTTTCCGCCTGGATCAGGCGGCGCGCAGCAGGTCGGCGGCACGCTCGGGGGAGATGTCGTTGATGAAGACACCCATCCCGGACTCGGAGCCCGCCAGGTACTTCAGCTTGTCCTTGGCTCGCCGGATGCTGAACAGCTGCAGGTGCAGGTGGCCCAACTCCCGGTCGATCCGCACCGGGGCCTGGTTCCAGGCCGAGATGTACGGCATCGGCATGTCGAACAGGCCGTCGAAGCGGCGCAGTAGATCCAGGTACAGCGGCCCGAAGGCGTCCCGCTCGCTGTCACTGAGCGCCGGGATGTCCGGCACCACGCGGCGCGGCGCGACGTGCACCTCGAACGGCCAGCGGGCAGCCGCCGGGACGAACGCCGTCCAGTGATCGTTCTCGGCGACCACCCGGTCGCCGGTGGCGCGTTCGGCGGCCAGCACGTCCGCGTACAGGTTGCCCCCGCCGGTCCGTTCCGCGTGCCGGCGCGCCGCGGCCAGCAGCGCGCGGGTGTGCGGCGTCACGAAGGGGTACGCGTAGATCTGCCCGTGTGGGTGGTGCAGCGTGACGCCGATCTCGACGCCCCGGTTCTCGAAGCAGAAGACCTGCTCCACGCCGGGAAGTTCGCCGAGCACCTCGGTGCGGTCGGCGAGCGCGTCCAGCACGGTGCGAACCCGGCGCGGGGGCAGGCTGGCGAAGGAGGCGTTGTGGTCCGAGGTGAAGCACACCACCTCGCACCGCCCGAGGCCCGGCCGGACCGGTGTGAACGGGGTGATTTCCCCAGGCTCGTCGGCCACCCGGCCGCTCAGCGACGGGAACCGGTTCTCGAAGACCACCACGTCGTAGTCGGGCGCGGGGATCTCGGTCAGCCGGTCACCCACCGACGGGTCGAGCGGGCACTCGTTCGCCGGCGGGAGGAAGGTGCGGGTCTGCCGGTGCACGGCGACCGCCACCCACTCGTCGGTCAGCGGGTCGTAGCGCAGCTGGGACGCGGGGGGCGGCGGCGGCAGGTCCCGACGGTCCGGCTGGTCGCGGACCGCGTCGTCGCGCTCGTCGAAGTAGATCAGCTCCCGGCCGTCGGCCAGGTCGATCGCGGTGCGCTTCACTGCGCCGCCCCCTCACTCGTCGGCGTGCGCGTCGCGCGGCCCGCCCCTGTCGCCTTCACCATGATCAATTCGCCCACCTGTTCGCCGAGTACCCGTCGTGCGGGCGGAGGCAACCGGTCGTCGCTGACCAGTACGTGTGCCGCGGCCAGCTCGATGATCGAGGAGATGCCCACCGTGCCCCACTTGGTGTGGTCGGCGAGCACCACCAGCCGGTCCGCCGCGGCCACGAGCGCGCGGTCGGTTTCGGCCTCCATGAGGTTCGGGGTGGTGAAGCCCGCCCGCTCGGTGATGCCGTGTACGCCCAGGAAGAGCAGATCCAAATGCAGTGACCGGACGGCCCCGACCGCGAGTGGGCCGACCAGCGCGTCCGACGGAGTGCGTACGCCGCCGGTGAGCACCACCGTCTGGTCCGGTCGACCACCGGCGTGCAGGATCTCGGCCACCGGCAGCGAGTTGGTCACCACGGTCAGGCCGGGCACGTCCACCAGCCTCCGGGCCAGTTCGGCCGTGGTGGTGCCGGCGGAGAGCGCGACCGCAGCGCCAGGCCGGACCAGCTGGGCAGCCCGGTCCGCAATGGCCGCCTTCTCCGGCAGTTGGCGGACCGACTTGGCGTGAAAGCCCGGCTCGTCGGTCGAGCTCGGCCCGGTTGTGGTGGCGCCGCCGTGCACCTTGGCCAGCAGGCCGCGATCGTGCAGCGCCTCCAGATCGCGCCGGATGGTCATGTCGGAGACACCGAACTCGCCTGCCAACTCACTCACCCGGACCCCGCCGGTTGACCGGACCCGCTCCAGGATGGCCACCTGCCGCTGCTGAGCGAGCATTCGCCGTGCCTCCCGGGGGTCCACGTACTCTCACGCGGTCAAACGTGTTCCAACAAAGATGAACACTAGCGCGTAGCGGACAGCGGTGGAAGGAACGGGGTACGGCGACGCCTCAGGCGGACGGGATCTTCATCTCCACCCAGCCGGTCTCGGTCAGATGGTGCAGCACCACCTGCACCGCGTCCGCCACACTCAGGTCGGTGGTGTCGAGCACCAGGTCGGCGTCGGTCGGCTCCTCGTACGGGTCGTCGATGCCCGTCATCCCGGTGAGCAGGCCGGCCCGCGCTCGCGCGTACAGGCCCTTGCGGTCCCGACGCTCACACACCTCCAGCGGAGTGGCGACATGCACCAGCACGAAACCCGCCCCGGCGGCCAGGGCCATCTCCCGGGCGGTGGCGCGGGCCGCCGCGTACGGGGCGATCGGGCAGCAGACACCCACCCCACGGTGCCGGGCGATCTCGGCAGCCACCCAGCCGATCCGTCGGACGTTCAGATCCCGGTCGGCCTTGCTGAAGCCCAGCCCGGCGGAAAGTTCCCGGCGCACCACGTCCCCGTCGAGCAGGGTGATCGTGCGGTCGCCGCTCTCCCGCAACGCGTCCGCCAACCCTCGGGCGATGGTCGACTTGCCGGAGCCGGAGAGACCGGTCATGAAGACCACCAGCCCTCGGTGCCGGCGCGGCGGCCGGGCCCGGGCCAGCTCCCTCGCCACGGCCGGCGGGGTGTGCCACTCCGGCAACGGGAAGCCCCGGTCGAGCAGGTCGTCGATCTCCTGCTGGGTCAGCGCGAGCCGACGGTTGCGCGGTGGGATGTCCTCCCGCCAGCGCCACTGGCCGTCCCGGTTGTCGTACGCGAGTTCCCGCGGCACCAACACCCGCAGCCCGGCACCGGAGAGCATCTCCCCCGTGGAGAGCAGGTGGGTGACGCCGTACGCGGCGGAGACCCGGGCGCGCAACAGCGCGTCGCTGATCTCCTCCCGACGGTGCGACAGCGGCACCGCGACGAGAGTGGCGGGCGGCATCCGGTCCCGGGCGGCGAAGATCGTGCGCACCAGCGCCTCCGGCGGGAGCCCACCGACGCCACCCTCACCGACCGGGATCATCACGAGCAGGTGCGCGGCCAGGGTGCGGACGGCATGGGCGATCTGGGCGAGCTGCGGGCGATGCAGCGGCCGGTCGGCGATCACCCCGAGCACCCGGCCCGGGGGCAGCAGCGCCCGGACCTCCTCCGGGCTGCGGCGCAGTCGCTGGAACGGGCCGTGGCCACCGTCGCCCAGTCGCCGGACCTGGCCGCCCACCCCGGCCACGCCCTCGCGTACCTGCCAGACGTCCGCCACGTCCAGGGCAGCCGTCGGCGCGCCCTCGCCGTCGGTCAGCACCAGCGCCCGGCGGGCCGGGTCGCGCGGATCGAAGCTCTGGGCCAGCGCGGCCGGCACCTGGAGGGTCACCGCGACCTGCCACGGAACGCCGTCGGCCAGCCGGCCGCGTCGGCTGACCGAGACCAGGTCGGCGCGGGTCATGAAACCGGTCAGAGGGGCGTACGCGTCGGTCAGCAGCAGCTCCAGATCCGCGAGCTCACCGGGACGCGGCGTGTACGCCGGCGCGTCCCGCAGCACCTCGTCGGGCAGCACCCAGCCGTTGCTCATCCACACCCCCCACTCGCTGACCGGCACACAGTTTCGCAGCCGACCGCCGATCGGTCGAGGGCGCCACTCCACGACCCGGGCGGGCGGATCAGCGCCGGATCCGCCGGCCCACCGCCGACCGCACCCGGTTCCATACCTTCCGCTCGTCGCGGATCCGGGGCCGCGAGCCGTCGGCCCGGCAGATGAACACCAGCGGCAGCCGCGCGTCCTCGGTCCAACCCGCGTTGGTGATCCGGGCCTTGAGCAGCCAGCTACCCCTGGTCCGGCCGCCGTTGAGGGCGCCGAAGTCAATCGTGGTGGTGGCCCGGTGCACCAGGTGGACGGTGTCCGCTCCGGTCGTTCCGGTGATCCGCTCGGTCTGGAAGGTCACCGGGAGGAAGATCTCGTCGCCGGTCTCCCGGCGGCGGGCGACCATGTCCAGGCGGGCCTTGCGGACCTGCGCGGTGGAGTCGAGCACCTCGGGGTCGATCTCTTCCATCGGGAGCACCAACACGTCCCGGCCGTCGTCGGCGCGGAAGCCGACCGGCTGGTCCGCGGAGCGCAGCTCGGCGGCGACAGTCACGGTGACGGCGCGGTCGGAGCGCTGGAGTTCGTCGATCGTGCCGTGCGCGGCGATGCCCGCCTCCCAGCGGGCCAGCCGGCGCAGGTCGGCGACACGGCCCCGCTCGGCCAGGTACGCCACGGCCCGAAGCAGGGGCGGCAGGCCAGCGGCGACGCCAGGGGCGAACCGGTCCTGGATGACCTTCTGGGTCTCCAGCGCGACCTGCTCCAGCCAGCCCTCGGGGGCGTCCAGCAGCCGCTTGCCGCGTAGTCGGCTGAGCATCTCGTTGCGCAGCCACCGCCGGTGCAGCCGGTCCCGCAGCGGACCCGGCTCGGTGTTGGCGTCGACGATGTCCAGCGCATCCCGCACGCTGGCGAAGTAGCTCGACGGGTCCAGTTGGGCCGCCGTGATGTTGCTGGCGCCGCTCCGCTGGACGTGGTGGTAGCAGGTGTAGTCGGACAGCACGGAGGTCCGTCGGGACAGGAAGTAGGCCCGCACGACCATCGAGTGGTCCTCCAGCCGACGCTTGCCACCCTCCGGGAACCGCAGATCGTGCTCGTTGAGGAACGACCGCCGGAACAGCTTGTGGCAGGTCAGGCTGTCGATCAGCGGGGAGTTCTCCAGGGTGGCGGCGAAGCGGTTCTTCCGGAACAGCTCGCGCGGCACGGAGCGCCCGTGGCCGGCCATCTTTCCGACCACGATGTCGGCGTCGTGCGTCTTCGCGCAGGCGTGGAGCCGCTCCAACGCCTCGTCGGCGAACCAGTCGTCGTCGTCGGCGAAGAAGACGTACTCGCCGCGGGCGTGCTCGATGCCCAGGTTGCGCGGGCGCGACGGCCAGCCGGAGTTCTCGATGTGCCGCACCCTGATGTGTGGGTGCTCGGCGGCCAGCCGGTCCAGTCGTCTGGCCGTGTCATCGGTCGACCCGTCGTCGACGAAGATCACTTCGAACTCGTCGGCGGGTAGTGACTGGCGCAGCAGCGAGGCGGCAAGCTTGTCGATGTGCGGGCCGCAGTTGTATGCCGGCACCACGACGCTCACCTTAGGGACGCCCACTTCGGCCATCACGATCCCTCCCGCGCGTCGTCAGTCGTTCACCTGCCGGACTGCTGCCTGGTGAACGGGAGATGAATGGTGTCACCCCGGACGGGCCTTTCCAGTGGCGGGGTGGGGCCGACCGCCGGACCGGCCAAAACGTCTCGACCACCCCCGGCGGCGGACCTTAGGGGTCCGCTGCGGCAAGGATCAGGGGAGCGCCGGGGGCGCGCCGGTGTCCGTGGTGGGCATCGACTCCCTACGCTGGGCAGCGTGACACTGATCGCGACCCAGTCGCTCACCAAGACGTACGGAGGTCGGGTTACCGCGCTCGCCGACCTCACCGTCGCCGTCGAGCCCGGGATCATCGGCCTGGTGGGCGCGAACGGCGCCGGCAAATCCACGTTGATCAAGATTCTGCTCGGCCTGATCGCCCCGACCAGCGGTCAGGTCTCGGTGCTCGGCATCGACCCGACCGCCGACCCGGCGGCGGTCCGCGCCCGGGTCGGCTACATGCCCGAGCACGACTGCCTCCCGCCGGACCTGTCCGCCGCCGAGCTGGTCACCCACCTCGGCCGGATGAGCGGCCTGCCCCGCACCGCCGCTCGCGAGCGCGCCTCCGAGGCACTGCGGCACGTGGGGCTCTACGAGGAGCGTTACCGCCCGGTCGGCGGCTACTCCACCGGTATGAAGCAGCGGGTCAAGCTGGCCCAGGCGCTGGTGCACGACCCCGACCTGCTGCTGCTCGACGAGCCGACCAACGGCCTGGACCCGGCCGGCCGCGACGCCATGCTGGCCCTGGTGCACCGTATCGGCACCGAGTTCGGCATCTCCGTGCTGGTCTGCTCGCACCTGCTCGGCGAGGTGGAGCGGATCTGCGACACGCTGATCGCCATCGACGGCGGCCGGTTGCTGCGCGCCGACCACATCTCCGCGATGACCACGGCCACCGACGTGCTCGCCGTGGAGGTCAGTGAGGGCACCGAGGAGCTTGCCGCCCGGCTCGCCGAGCTGAAGCTGACGGTGGCGCGGGACGGGCGACTGCTACTCGTACCTCTCGCCGACGACGGCACCTACGACCTGATCCTCGGCGCGGTCGCCGAACTGGACCTGCCACTGCACCGACTGGACCAGCGCCGGCACCGGGTGGCCGAACTCTTCGCCACGAGGGAGCTCACTCATGCCTGAGCCGTCTTCCGCCGCCGTGCGGTCCACGCCCACCGGCGTCATCCACGACATCGGCTACCAGCGTTACGAGGGCCCGAGGCTGGGCCGGCGGCACGTCTTCGGCGCGCTCTACGTGCACGGGCTGCGCACCACGTTCGGCTTCGGGCGCAGCGCCAAGGCCAAGATCTTCCCGTGGCTGGTGGTCGGCATCGTCACCCTGGTCGCGGTGGCCCTGACAGCGGTACGCAGCCAGATCGGCGAGCCGGTCGCCACGTACGCCCAGTTCGCCGACTCGATGAGCTGGCTGGTCATCTTCTTCGTCGCGGTGGCCGCACCCGAGCTGGTCTCCCGGGACCTGCGCAGCGGTGTGCTGCCGCTGTATTTCTCCCGGCCCCTGCCGCGCTCTGACTACGCGCTGGCCAAGCTCCTGGCGCTGGTCACGGCGCTCTGGCTGCTGCTCGGTGGGCCGCAGCTGGTGATGTTCCTGGGTGCCGCGTTCACCACCAAGGAGGGCATGCGCGGGGTGTGGAACGAGCTGCTCGACCTGCTGCCCGGGCTGCTCTACGCCGGGCTGTGGGCGGTGGTCTTCGCCTCGGTCGGCCTGCTGGTCGCCTCGCTGACCGGCAAGCGCGCCTTCGCCGCCGGTGGCGTGGTCGCGGTCTTCCTGATGACCACCCCGATCGTCGGTGTGCTGAGCATCCTGCCGTCGCAGACGGCCAACGAGCTGGCCGGGCTTGCCTCGCCCTCCACGCTGGTGCAGGGGGTGGGCATCTGGTCGCTGGGTGACCTGCTGGTCGAGGGCGATCCGGGCGAGATGATGATCGGCAGGTTCGGCCCGGTCTACGCCCTGGCCGCGGTGCTGCTGGTCGCCGGCGCGACCGCCCTCCTGCTGGCCCGCTACCGGAAGGTCGCCTCCTGATGAGCACGCTGAGCCTGACCGGGGTGTCCCGGTGGTATGGCAACGTGGTCGCGGTCAACGACATCAGCATGACCCTCGGGCCGGGGGTGACCGGGCTGCTCGGCCCGAACGGCGCCGGCAAGACCACGCTGCTGCACATGATGGCCGGGTTCCTCTCCCCGTCACGGGGCACGGTGACCCTCGACGACGAGCCGACCTGGCGCAACCCCGGCGTCTACCGACGTCTGGGGTTGGTCAGCGAGCGGGAGGCGGTGCAGGGCTTCCTCACCGCGTACGAGTTCGTGCTGGCCAGCGCGAAGCTGCACCGGCTGGCCGACCCGGCGGCGGCGGCCCGGCGGGCCATCGACCTGGTGGAGCTGGAGTCGGCGCAGGACCGCCGGATCGGCACGTACTCCAAGGGCATGCGGCAACGGGCAAGAGTGGCCGCCGCGCTGGTGCACGACCCGCAGGTGCTGCTGCTCGACGAGCCGTTCAACGGAATGGACCCGCGCCAGCGGCTGCACATGATGCAGTTGCTGCACACCCTGGGCGACGCGGGCCGGACGATCCTGTTCAGCTCGCACATCCTGGAGGAGGTCGAGCAGGTCTCCGGGACGGTGCAGGTGATGGTGGCCGGCCGACTGGCGGCCTCCGGCGACTTCCGGACCATCCGCCGGTTGATGACCAACCGCCCGCACGTCTTCGCGGTGCGTTCCACCGACGACCGGGCGTTGGCTGTCGCGCTGATCGCCGAGCCGTCGGTGAGTGGGGTCGAGTTGGACCCCACGGGCCTGACCGTGCGTGCCGGTGACTACGGCGCCTTCACCCGGGCGCTACCCCGGATCGCGCTCAATCAAGGCATCCGGGTGCGCCAACTGGTGCCGTCCGACGAGTCCCTGGAGAGCGTCTTCTCCTACCTGGTGGAGGCATAGAGATGTCGACCATTACCTGGATCACCGCGCGCGGGCTGTTCGGCCGCCGTCGGTTCCTGCTGCTGCTCCCGCTGCCGTTGGTGCTGCTCGGGCTGGCCGTGCTCTGCCGCTCGCTGGGGGTGGACCCGGGCCAGTGGGGGCCGCCGGTGCTGGTCGGCCTCGGGTTGGCCGTGGTGCTGCCGGTGGTGGCGCTGATCATCGGCACCGGCGTGCTCGGCGCCGAGATCGACGACGGCACGGTCGTGCACATCCTGACCAAGCCGCTGCCGCGCTGGCAGATCGTGCTGCCGAAGCTCGCGGTGGCCGCCGGGGTCACCGCGGTCACCGTGGCGGTGCCGCTCTACGTCGCGGGCGTGCTGGCCGCTTCGGTACGCCTCGGCCTGGCGCTGGCCGTCGCGGCGACGCTCGGTGCGCTGGCGTACTCGGCACTGTTCCTCGCGCTCAGCCTGGTCACCCGGAGGCCGGTGCTGCTCGGCCTGGTCTACGTGCTGATCTGGGAAGGGCTGCTGGGCAACTTCGTCAGCGGCACGAAGGTGCTCTCCATCCAGCAGTACGTGATCGCCCTCGCCGATCAGCTCGCCCCCAGCGGGCTGCTGGAGACCACCGTGTCGGTGCCCGTGGCGTCGGTGATGACCGCGCTGGTCAGCGTCGGCTTCACCGTGCTGGCCATCGACCGCCTGCGCTCGTTCAGCGTGGCCGGCGAGACGAGCTGAGACCGGTGCGAGGCGGTGTTCCGGCCAGCCACCGTACGGCGGTAGGGCTGGCCGGATGTACCGGCGGGGGCGGTACCGGCCAGGCTGGTGGGCGTGAGCGTCGAAGCGGAGCGGACGTCGTTGGCTGAGCCGTACTCCCGGAGCAGCCGGCCGTGGCTGACCAGCCTGGCGGTCGCCGGGCTGGCCTGCGCCACGGTCGCCACGGCCGCTCAGGGCACCGGCCAGTTCCACTGGTGGGCCGTGTTCATCCTGATCCCGGCCGCGTTGATCGCTGCCAGCGGCGGGCCGTTGCTGGCCCGGGGCGGTGGCCGGGCCTTCGCCGGGTACATGCTCGCCTGCGTCGGCACCCTGGTGTTCGCGGTGGGCGCGCTGCTGATGTTCGGCGTGATGGGGCGGGGTTGGCCGCTGATGGTGGTGCTGCCCTGCCTGGCGGTCGCCGGCACCTACGGCTGGCGGGCGGCCCACCCGCTGGCCCGCGGCCTGCACCGGGCGGTGGCCCTGCTCGCGCTGACCGGCGCGCTGCTCGGCCTGACCCTGCAACTGATCCGGGTGACTCTGATCCACCTGGAGACCGGTTGGTGGGGCGGGTTCCTGATGCTGGCCGGGGCCATCGTGCTGGGCAACGCGGGGGAGCTGACCCGGCACCGGATGCCGTACCGCCTCCAGGCGATCACCCTGCTGGTGGGGCCAGCCGTGATCGCGTTCCTGCTCGGGCTGCGCTTCCTGCGCGGCTGGTGACGGCCCGTCCGTCGCCGCCCCGGCGGGGTGGGCGGCGGCGGACGCAGCCGCTCCGGCGGAACAGGCGGCGGACGCAGCTCAGAAGGCGCAGGCGATGACGAGCTCCGGGGTGCGGTCGGGGAGCAGGTCGAGCTTGCCGATCCGGCCGGCCGCACGCAGGTCGTCGGCGACCAGGGTGAGCTGTTCCAGTAGCGCCGCCGGGCCGAGCGCCTCGGCCAGCGGCACCTCCGCCTTCATCGACAGCTTCCGCTCCGACTTGGCCCGCCGGACCTGGCTCAACGCGTCACCCGCGAGCCGCAGCAGCGTCGGCTCAGCCGTCCCCTCGATGGAACGGGCCACCTCGTGGGTGGTGGGCCACGGCGCGCGGTGCACCGAGCCGTACCGCCACCACGACCAGACCTCCTCGGTCACGTACGGCAGCACCGGGGCGAACAGCCGCAGCTGCACCGACAGCGCTGAGGCCAGCGCGGCCCGCGCCGAGTCGGCGGCCGCTCCAGTGCCGTACGCCCGTTCCTTGACCAGCTCGATGTAGTCGTCGCAGAACCGCCAGAAGAACGCCTCGGTCGCCTGCAACGCCGCCGTGTGGTCGTACGCGTCGAAGGCGGTGCTCGCGGCGGTGACCACGGTGGCCAACTCGGCGAGCATGGCCCGGTCCAGTGGTGCGGTCGCCGGCGAGCGCAGCGCGTCCGCCGCGCCCAGCCCGAGCGCGAACTTGGACGCGTTGAGCAGCTTCGTCGCCAGCCGTCGGCCGACCTTGATCTGCGCCGGGTCGAAGGCCAGGTCCATGCCGGGCTTGCCGCTGGCCGCCCAGTAGCGCACCGCGTCCGAGCCGTGCTGCTCCAACAGCGCCAGCGGGGTGACCACGTTGCCCTTGGACTTGGCCATCTTCTTGCGGTCCGGGTCGAGGATCCAGCCCGAGAGCACGGTGTCCCGCCAGGGCAGCACCCCGTGCTCAAGGTGCGAACGGACCACGCTGTCGAAGAGCCAGGTCCGGATGATCTCCTGCCCCTGCGGGCGGAGGTCCATCGGGAAGATCCGGGCGAACAGGTCCGGGTCGGTCTCCCAGCCGCCGACGATCTGCGGGGTCAACGACGAGGTGGCCCAGGTGTCCAGCACGTCCGGGTCACCGATGAAGCCGCCCGGTTGGCCGCGCTGCGACTCGTCGTAGCCGGGTGCCGGGTCGCTGGATGGATCGACCGGCAACGCGGACTCGTCCGGCGTGAGAGGGTGGGACCAGTCCGGCTCGCCAGTGTTGTCGAGCCGGTACCACACCGGCACCGGCACCCCGAAGAAGCGTTGGCGACTGACCAACCAGTCCCCGGTCAGCCCGCCCACCCAGTGGTCGTAGCGGTGCTTCATGTGCGCCGGCACCCAGTGCAGCTCTGCGCCCCGGGCCAGCAGCGTCGCCCGCAGCGCGTCGTCCCGGCCGCCGTTGCGCAGATACCACTGTCGGGTCGAGACGATCTCCAGTGGCCGGTCGCCGCGTTCGTAGAACTTGACCGGGTGGGTGATCGGGCGCGGCTCGCCGATCAGGTCACCCGCGTCGGCCAACATCCCGACGATCTCCCGGCGGGCGCCGTTGACGGTCTGCCCGGCCAGCGCCGCGTACGGCTGCGCCGGCACCCCGGCCGGCGGCTCGGGGAGCAGCCGACCGTCCCGGCCGATCACCACCCGCGTCGCCAGCCCCAGCTCACGCCACCAGGTCACGTCGGTCAGGTCACCGAACGTGCAGACCATCGCGACGCCGGTGCCCTTGCCCGGGTCGGCGAGCGGGTGGGCGTGCACCGGCACCTCGACGTTGAACAACGGGCTGCGCACCGTGCCGCCCACCAGGTCGGCGTACCGCTCGTCGTCGGGGTGGCAGACCAGCGCCACACAGGCCGGCAACAGCTCGGGCCGGGTGGTGTCGATGAGCACCTCGCGCCCGTCGGACGCGATGAACCGCAGCCGGTGGTAGGCGCCGGGGCGCTCCCGGTCCTCCAACTCCGCCTGGGCGACCGCGGTCGCGAAGCCGACGTCCCAGAGCGTCGGTGCCTCCGACTGGTACGCCTCGCCGCGGAGCAGGTTGCGCACGAATGCCCGCTGGCTGGTGGCCCGGGCGATCCGGCCGATCGTCGTGTACGTCAAGGACCAGTCCACCGAGAGCCCGAGCCGCCGCCACAGCGCCTCGAAGGCCTGCTCGTCGGTGACCGTCAGTCGTTCGCACAGCTCGATGAAGTTTCGCCGGGAGATCGGGGTGGGGTCGCGGCGGGCCGCGTCGTCGACCGGGGCCGCCGGTGGCCGCCACACCGGGTCGTACGGCAGCGCCGGGTCGCAGCGCACCCCGTACACGTTCTGCACGCGACGCTCGGTGGGCAGGCCGTTGTCGTCCCAGCCCATCGGGTAGAAGACGGCCCTGCCGCGCATCCGCTGGTACCGGGCGACGGTGTCGGTGTGCGTGTACGAGAACACGTGCCCCATGTGCAACTCGCCCGATACGGTCGGCGGCGGGGTGTCGATGGAGTACACGTCGACCCGCTCCTTGCTCCGGTCGAACGCGTACGTGCCCTCCCCCTGCCAGCGGCGTGCCCAGCTCTCCTCGAGCCCGTCCAGGGTCGGACGCTCGGGAACGCCGGCGCGGGCCGTCCTCGCCGTATCGGTCATCCTGCGATCGTAGGCACCTCCCGGGTGCGGAGCCACGTAGTTGCTGCCGAACACACCGGCCAGCGGGAACGGCCACCGCCCGGGGCCACGCTGCTAGATCAGCGAGTCGCGCCACTGCCGGTGCAGGGCCGCGTACCGGCCGTCGGCCTCGGCCAGCACGGCGGGTGGACCGTCCTCGACGACCTGCCCGCCGTCGAGGACGAGCACCCGGTCGGCGGTCTCCACGGTGGAGAGTCGGTGCGCGATCACGACGGCGGTCCTGTCGCGCAGGATGGTGCCGAGTGCCCGCTGCACCAGCCGTTCGGTCGGCACGTCCAGCGACGACGTCGCCTCGTCCAGGATCAGCACGGTCGGGTCGGCCAGGAACGCCCGGGCGAACGCGACCAGTTGCCGCTGCCCGGCGGAGAGCCGGCCGCCGCGTCGGTGCACCTGGGTGGCGTACCCCTCGGGTAGGGCGGCGATGAAACTGTGCGCGCCGATTGCCCGCGCGGCGGCCTGGACGGCGGCGTCGTCGGCGTTCGGGCGGCCGAACCGGATGTTCTCGGCCACGGTCCCACTGAACAGATGGTTCTCCTGCGTCACCAACACCACGGCGCGGCGCAGGTCGGCGTCGCTCACGTCGCGCAGGTCGACCCCGTCCAGTCGGACCGTGCCGGTGTCCGGGTCGTGGAACCGGGCGACCAGCTTGGCGATGGTCGACTTGCCCGCACCGGTCGGGCCGATCAGCGCCACGGTCTGTCCGGCTGGCACGGTCAGCTCCAGCCCGGCGAGGATCGGGGTGTCCGGGCGGTATCCGAAGGAGACCGCCCGGAAGGTCAACTCGCCGTGACCGGGGCCGGTCGGCAGCGGTGTGGGTCGGGTCGGCTCGACGACGGCGGGCCGCTCGTCGAGCACCCCGGCCAGCTTCTCCAAGGCGGCGGTGGCCGACTGCAGCGAGTTGTAGAACTGGCTCAGCTCCTGCATGGGCTCGAAGAAGCGGCGCAGGTAGAGCAGGAACGCGGCGAGCACACCGACCTCGGTCCGTCCGTCGAGCACCCGCCAGCCGCCGTAGCAGAGCACCACCGCCACCGTGACGTTGCCGATCAGCTTGATCGCGGGCGAGTACGTGGCGATCAGCCGGAACGCGTGCAGGCTGGTTCGTCGGTAGTCGTCGCCGAGCGCCACGAAGATCCGTTGGTTGCGCGGCTCCCGACGGAACGCCTGCACCGCCCGGATGCCCCGCATCGACTCGACGAAGTGCACGATGACCAGCGCGACCGCGTCCCGGGTTCGGCGGTACGCGCTGGCCGACGACCGGGCGAACCAGCGGGAGAGCCCGAACAGGAACGGGAAGGCGAACAGCGTCACGGCAGCCAGCGGCAGGTCCAACCAGAGCAGGATGGCGGCCACCGACACGATCGACAGCCCGGCCAGCACCAGGCTGTCGATCCCGCCGTCGGCCAGTTCGGCGATCGAGTCCAGGTCACTGGTGAGCCGGGACACCATCCGGCCGGAGGTGTACCGCTCGTGGAAACCCACGGACAGTCGCAGGAAGTGCCCGAACACCCGCTGCCGCAGATCCAGCAGGACGGCCTGGCCGATCCGGGCGGAGAGTGTGAGGAACCCGCGGCGGGCCGCGTACTCGGTCACCGAGGCGGCCGCGAACGCCCCGGCGACGGCGACCAGCGGGCCAGGGTCGCCGGCGCGCAGCGGCGGGACGGCCCGGTCGATGCCGATCATGACCAGGTACGGGCCGGCCATCGCGGCGGCGTTCTGGGCCAGCAGCAGACCGACTGCGGCGGTGAGTCGTCTCCGGTGCGGGCGGAGCAGGTTGGCCAGCAGGGCCCGGCTGAGCTGCCGCAGCCGGGCCACCGCCTCGGGTGCGGTGTCCTCGGCTCGGCTCCGGTCGGCCTCCGGGTCGGTGGCGGTTCCGCGCCAGCGGGTGAGCTCCGGCTCCTCCTCGGGCGGTGGGTCGGCCTGCTTCGGCACCGTCACGAGTGCACCAGCCCCCACCCGTCCGAAGGGGACGGCCTCGGCCCGGCGGCTCCGGCTGGCGGGGGGTGCCCGGCGGGTGGCTCAGCGGCGAGCAGCGCCCGGTACGCCGGCACGGTGGCCAGCAGCTCGGAGTGCCGGCCGATCGCGGTGATCCGCCCGTCTTCGAGCAGGGCGACCCGGTCGGCCAGCGCTATCGTCGACGGCCGGTGCACCACCAGCAGCGCGGTGCTGTTGCGCAGGACCCGCCGTAGCGCCGCCTCGACCAGCGCCTCGGTGTGCACGTCGAGAGCCGAGAGCGGGTCGTCCAGCACCAGCACCGCCGGTCGGCCGAGCACGGCCCGGGCCAACGCGAGCCGCTGCCGTTGCCCGCCGGAGAGGGACAACCCCTGCTCACCCACCCGTGTGGCCAACCCCCACGGCAGGTCGTACGCGAAATCGGCCTGGGCCAGCGCGAGGGCCGCGCGGACGTCGTCGTCGCCGGCGTCCGGGCGGCCCAGGGTGAGGTTCTCCCGCACCGACATGGAGAAGAGCGTGGGTTCCTCGAACGCCACCCCGACCAGTCGGCGCAGTGACGCCAGCCGCAGCTCGCGCAGGTCGTGCCCGTCCAGGGTGATCCGGCCGGCGGTCACCTCGTGCAGCCGGGGCACCAGCGAGAGCAGCGTGCTCTTGCCGGAGCCGGTGGCACCGACCAGGGCCAGCGTCTCGCCCGGCTCGATGGTCAGGTCGATCTCGCGCAGCACCGGTGTGGTGGCGCCCGGGTAGCTGAACGCGACCCGCTCGAAGCGGAGCCGACCGTGGACCGCGTCGCGGGGCAGCGCGAGCGCGCCCGGCACGTCCACGATCTGGGGTGGGGTGTCCAGCACCTCCTGGATCCGGTCGGCGGCGGTGGCGGCCTCCTGACCGTTGGCGATGATCCAGCCCAGCGACTGCACCGGCCAGATGAGCATCAGTTGGAGGCTGACGAACGCGACCAGTTCGCCGATGGTGAGCGTGCCCTCCGCGGCGGAGGCCGCCCCGGCCACCAGCACCACGCCCAGGGTCACGTTGGGCACCAGGTCGAGCAGCGCCGAGGTGTTGGCCAGCAGCCGCCCCTTGCTGACGCCCGTGTCGTGCAGCCTCCGGGCTCCACCGGCGAAGCGGGCGGCCAGTTCGGGCCCCCGGCCGTACGCCTTCATGGTGCGCAGGCCCTGCGCGGTCTCCTCGACCAGGGTCGCCACGTCGCCCTGCTGGTCCTGCATCCGCCGGGACGCGGCATGGTAGTGCCGCCCGAACCGGCGGCTGATCAGCAGCAGCGGCACCGCGCTGGCCGCGACCAGCACCCCGAGTGCCGGGTGCAGGTCGATCAGCAGCGCGACCACGACCACGTAGGTGGTCAGGTTGAGCACCAGGAAGAACACGCCGAAGGAGAGGAACCGGCGGATCACCGACAGGTCGCTGGTGATCCGGGAGAGCAACTGGCCGGACTGCCAGCGGTCGTGGAAGCTCGTCGGCAACCGTTGCAGGTGGGCGTAGACGTCGGCGCGCAGCGCCGCCTCCATGCCCACCGCCGAGGAGGACTGCACCCATCTCCGGATGAAGATGAGGACCGCCTCGACCACACCGAGCAGCAACGCCAGGCCGCCGAGCTGGAGCAGCCCGCGAGGTTCGTGTCGGGCCACCGGCCCGTCCACCACCCGTTGCACGACCAGCGGCACGGCGATCCCGGCCGCCGTTCCGGCGAGCCCCGCGACGAGCAGCCAGGCGAACTCGGCGGCGTACGGGCGCAGGTAGGGGCGCAGCCGCCAGAGGTTGTGCACGGGGTGGGGGCCCACAGCGGCCCGGTCAGCCGGGTCGCCGTCGCTCTCCACAGGCACTATCCGACGGTAGCGTCAATAGGTGTCGATGCCCCTGTCAGGTTGTTGTCACGCGTTGCTCATGACCGAGAAGCCACCTCTTCACGTCCAGCCCCCAGCGGTAGCCACCGAGGGTGCCGTCGGTGCGAAGGACCCGGTGGCAGGGCACGAACAGTGCCGCCGCGTTGCGGGCGCAGGCAGCCGCCGCGGCCCGCACCGCCGGTGGTCGGCCGGCCAGCGCCGCGTACCCGGTGTAGGTGACCGGGGTGCCCGGCGGCACCTCGCGCAGCACCTGCCAGGCGTGCGCCATGAATTCACCGCCGGTGAGCTGACGGACCGGCACCGCGTCGATGGCGGTGAGGTCACCGTCCAGGTAGGACCGGACCGCCGTGCTGACCGGGCCGAGGTCGGCCCGCTGCCGCAGCGTCGCCCGCAGGGTCGGGTGGACCAGGGGCAGCAGCGCCGTCGGGTCCGGGGTGAAGCCGGCCGCCCGTACGTCGCCGTCCGGGCCGGCGAGGATGCTCAACGGGCCGGTGGGTGTGCTCAGGACGGTGCTGTCGATGTTCATGCCGCTCTCCAGAGTCTGATCGTTGCGTATGACCGCCAGGGACGCCAGCGGTCGGCGTACCCGTCGAGGGTTGTCGGGGTGGCGGGCAGGCCGAGCGCGGCGGCGCCGCGTCGGACCGCGAGGTCGGTGCTGAGCAGGACGTCCGGGTCGCCGAAGGCGCGCATGGCGAGGTAGTTGGCGGTCCACGGGCCGATGCCGGGCAGTGCCAGCAGCCGCCGCACGGTCTCCGCCCGATCGACACCCGCCGCGAAGTCCACGGACCCGTCAGCAACCGCCCGAGCCAGCCCCCGCAAGGTCTCCCGCCGCCCCACCGGCATCCCAAACCCAGAGTCCGGCACCCCCAACACCTCCTCAGCGCTCAAGAACCCCCGCAACCTCCCCAATTCCCCGGCCTCCCCAGGCCCCCCTTCGTCCTGTTGATCATGAAGTTGTTGTCGCGACACGCCGGTGCCGTTGGCAACAACTTCATGATCAACGCGGGCGGAGGTCAGGAGGCGGGTGAGGGTTGTTCGGGCGGAGGTGACCGAGATCTGCTGGCCGATGATGGCGCGGACGGCCAGCTCGAAGCCGTCCACCGCGCGGGGGATCCGGATGCCGGGTTCGGCGGCGACAGCCGGGGCGAGCGCCGGGTCGGCGGCGAGCGTGGCGTCGACGGCCGCCGGGTCCGCGTCCAGGTCGAGCAGCCGGCGGCAGCGTGCCACCGCCGGCGCCAGGTCACGCAGGTCGGCCAGCCGCAGCGTCGCCGCCACGTACCCGTCCGCCGGGGTCAGCGCCACCTGGCCGATGCCGTGTGGCAACCGCAAACCCCGGTGGTACGTCCCGTCGCGGACCTCCTCCACGCCGGGCAACGCCCGCGCCGCGAGGAAGTCCAGCAGCGCCTGGGCGTGCAGCGGCGGGCGGTACGCGAGCCGGAGCGCGATGGTCCCCGCCCCGGCCGGCGCCTGCTGGCGGCCACGGGCCGTCCGCAGGTCGGAGGGGGCACTCGCGTACACCTCGCGGAGCGTGTCGTTGAACTGCCGCACGCTGCCGAACCCGGCGGCGAACGCGATCTCGGCCATCCCGAGGTCGGTTGTCTCGATCAGGATCCGGGCGGTCTGTGCCCGCTGGGCCCGCGCCAGCGCGAGCGGCCCGGCGCCCATCTCGGCGCTCAGCATCCGGTGCAGGTGCCGCTCGGTGTAGCCCAGGCGGGAGGCCAGCCCCGGTACGCCGTCCCGGTCGACCACCCCGTCGGCGATCAGCCGGATCGCCCGGCCGACCACATCGGCGCGGACGTCCCACTGCGGTGAGCCGGGCGTGGCGTCCGGCCGGCAGCGGCGGCAGGCGCGCAGCCCGGCACCCTGTGCGGCAGCGGCGGACGGGAAGAACCGGACGTTCTGCCGCTTGGGTGTGGTCGCCGGGCAGGACGGCCGGCAGTAGATCCCGGTGGACGTCACGCCGGTGTAGAACCAGCCGTCGAACCGCTGGTCACGGCTGTCCACGGCCCGGTAACACCGCTCGAAGTCCATCTCCATGTCACCGATCATGCCCCGCACGACGGGCCTCCGGCTGGCGGGAATCGGACCTGGGCGTGCCGCCGGGTCAGCCGCTGGCCCGACGATCAGCGGCGGCGTCGGTGGGACTGCCCCGACCGCGCGGGCTGACCGGACCGAGAAGGTTGGCCGGACCGAGAAGGTTGGCCGGAACGGGCGGGCTGACCGGATCGGGAAGGCTGCCCGACTCGGGCGGTCAGCAGGGCCGACCGGAACACGCCGTCCGGGTCGTACCGCCGCCACAGCCGCCGTACCCGGGCCCCGGTCTCGCCCGGGTAGACCCGGTCGAACGCCGCCGGGTCCGGCCGGCTCTCGAAGTTGACGTAAGCGCCGTCGGCACGGGCGCCGGCGGCCCGCCAGGCGGCGTCCAGCGCCGCGCCACCCTGCGGTGGGAACACCGAGGCGATGACCATCGTGTCCTGATGCCGGTGCGGGTAGGCGGTCGCGTCGGGGGCGACATCGTTGACCGCGCCGCCCAGCGAACGGAGCTGGATCACCGCCCGCCCCGGCCCGGTCGCCGCCCGCGTCACCGCCCGCGCCCCGGCCTCGTCCAACCCGTTGAACAGGCCGTTGGTGGTCGTGCCCCGCTGCTGCCCAACGTTCGGGTGCAGGTGCGCGGTCGGCACCAGGGTCGGGTACGGCATCAGGTCGGTCCGATGTTCGAGGACCTTCCCGATGGCCAGCAGCGGCTCCACCACGGGCCGAACCCGACGCAAACTCTCGGCGGCGACCACGGCGGTGATCGACATGAGAGCCGACCGGCCCTCCGCGTACAGCATGGCGGCCGTGGACAGCTCCCGCGGGGCCTGCGCCAGGTAGGCCGCCCACTCCCGAACGGTCCGGCCATCCGGGTGCGCCTCGACGACCAGTTGTGCCACCCCGACGTTGCGCTGCTCGGTGGCCTCGATCTCGAACGCCACCACGATCCCCGCACCCGCGCCGGCACCCCGGACCAGCCAGAACAGCTCCGGCTCGTGCTCCGCGTCCGCGCGTACCTCCGTCCCGTCCGCGAGCACCACCTCCACCGCCCGAACACGGTCGATGGTGAGGCCGTAGGAGCGGACCAACCAGCCAACGCCGCCACCGGTGGCCAGGCCGCCGACGCCGACACCGCCGTGGTCACCCGAGCTGATCACCAGGCCGTACGGGGCCAGCGCCTTCGCGACATTCGCCCAGCGGGCACCCGCCTCTACCCGGACCAGCCCGGACCGCTCGTCGAGCACCTGCACCCGGTTGAGCAGCGACAGGTCGATGACCAGCCCGCCGTTATTGGACGATGCGCCGGAGAAGCCGTGGCCGCCGCTGCGGACGGCGATGGGCAGCCGCTGTTCCCGCGCGTAGCGGATCGCGGCGACCACCTGGGCGGTGGTCTTCGGCAGCAGGACGGCGGCCGGCGACGCCGTCGTGGTGTACGTCGAGCGGAGCTGCGCGTACCGGCGATCTCCGGGTGTGACGATCTGCCCGGTGAGTGACCCAGGCACCCGGGCCAGGGCGGCGCTCATCCCTGCCCCCGCAGCTTGCGCGTCGTCGGGTGTCCGTGGTTGGTCATGGCTCAAGAGTGGGTCGGCCGCGCCGACCTTGGCAAACCACACCCTGTTCGCCGTGCTGGGCGGCGCATGCCGGTGCGGGGAATGCCGGGCGATGGTGACCAGGATCTCCGACCGCTCCTCGCTCGACAGCTCAGGGAGCTGGGGCGGCGGGCTTGCCGAGGGCGGTCGGACCGGGCGGGAGACCGCCCGGTCCGACCGGATCTGATCAGCTCGCCGGGGCGGGCCCCTCACCCGGCTCGGCGGGGATCCGGGTGACCGACGCCCGCATCGGGCTCGGCACGCCGGGAGGGCTCAGCGATGCCGGCGTTTGCATTGGGCTCGGCTTGCCCGGCACGCCGGGTTCGCCTGGCCTGCCGGGCACGCCGGGAGGCCCCGGCGGGCTCGACGTGACCGTCGGCATCACCGGGCCCGGCTGGTCGGGCTGGCTGGGCACGCCGGGCGGCCCGGACGGGTTGGGGGCGGGCGCGCCCGCCGGGCCCGCTGGGCTGGGCGCGGCCGGTGGAGGTCCGTCCGAGCCGGTCGCGGCCAGGGCGATCGGGGTGGCGATCAGGATCGCCGCCAGGGCGCCCACCGCCCCCATCGTCACCGTGGCGCGGCGCCGGTTGCGCACCCGCCGTTCCGCTCGATTCAACTGGTCATGCACGATCGGTGCCTCCTCGGCCAGGTCGATGAGGGTGGTGCGGATGAGGTGCTCGACGGGATCGCTCATCGCCGTACCTCCAGCAGTTCGATCTCCGGCAGGAGCGCCCGCAGTCGGCTGACCGCCCGGTGGGTACGGCTGCGCACCGTGCCCACCGAGCAGCCCAGCAACTCGGCAACCTGGGCTTCGGGCAGGTCCTCGTAGTAGCGCAGGACCACCACCGCCCGCTGTGCCGATGGCAGGTGGCCCAGCGCGGCGCGCATCGCCAACCGCACGTCTGAGCCGCCGCTCGGGTCGGCGCCGACCGGTTCGTCGGCCGGGTTGAGCGGCGTCTCCCGCCACCGACGCAGTCGCCGCCACCAGCTGATCTGCTCGCGGTACATCACCACGCGCAGATACCCCTCCGGGTCGGCGTGCCGGATGCTCCCCCACTTGGGGATGGTCCGCGCCAACGCCGACTGGAACAGGTCCTCGGCGGCGCTGCGGTTCCCGGTCAGCAGGTACGCGACCCGCATCAGCGCCGGAGTCCGGCTGGCGACGAACTCGGCCAACCGGGCTCGCTCGTCCTCGTCCACCCACCACCCCGTTTCCTTGTCACCCATACAGACGCCCCAGGTCATCCTGGCTATCCACGTTGGAGGGCGAATTTTCCGTCCGAAAGTGTCGGTCGTGGCGGGTAACGTCCGGCCACCAACTCAAGAAGGGGTGCGGCCAATGGCGAGCGTGGCGGGTCGGGCGGCGGCGTCGACACAGGGCGCGTTCCCGCCGTTGCCCCGCGCGGTGGCGCAGTCCTTCTACCGCCGGATGCGGGCCGTGGCGCCGGCCGCCGTCGGCGCCATCGAACGGGACCGGGCGGGCGACCCCGAGCAGATCTTCTCCGACACCGCCTGCGGCCGGTTGGCGGGCTCACTCGACGACGCGGGTCTGCGGGCGCTCGGCATGTGGACGCACCACTGGTGCATGCGCTTCTACGACGACGACACCCGGGCCGGCCGGCGGCTGGTCCGGGAGATCGCCGCCCGGCCAGCGCTGGGCTGGACGGCCGACGAGGTGCGCTGGATGCTGCGTGAGTCGGTCGCCGCCGGCCCGGCCGCCGCCGAACGATTCACCCTGCCCCGTGCCGCCGCCGCGCAACTGCCCCCTGCCGACCGGCCGCTCGACGAGCTGCCCCCGGGTCATTGGCCCGAGGTCCAGGTGCCTCGCCAGCGGCGACCTGACTGACTGACTGAGGCTGCGCTGGCACGATGCGGCTGCCTGGCCGGATCGGTCGCCGCGCGGGTGGGTGCTCGGCCGCGGGCCGGCTGCGGCAGGATGGACGCCGCACCGCCCCGACGGAAGGACCCACATGCCCGCCAGCGAACCGACCATCGTCGCCACCAGCATGGGCTTCGTCCGGGGCGACCGGGGGCCTTACGACATGCGCCCCAGCCCCGTCTTCGAGCTGGCGGCCGAGCTGGCCGAGGCCGGTCCGCAGCCGCGGGTCTGCTACCTCGGGCAGGCCGTCGGCGACCAGCCCACCTCGCTGACCGCTGTCTACGGCGCGTTCGCCGACACCCGGTTCCGACTGTCGCACCTCGCCCTGTTCCCCATGCCGAACGTCGAGGACGTCCGCGCCCACCTGCTCGCCCAGGACGTGATCTGGGTCGGCGGCGGCAGCGTGGCCAACCTGGTCGCGGTCTGGCGGGTGCACGGGCTCGACGAGATCCTGCACGAATGCTGGCAGGCCGGCGTGGTGCTGGCAGGCGTCTCCGCCGGCTCGATCTGCTGGCATGTCGGCGGTGCCACCGACAGCTTCGGCCCCCGGCTGCGCGGCTTCACCGAGGGCCTGGCCTGGCTGCCGTACGGCAACGGGGTGCACTACGACAGCGAGGGTCAGCGGCGCCCGCTGATGCACGAGCTGGTCGGCGACGGGACGCTGCCGACCAGCCACTGCACCGACGACGGGGTCGGCCTGGTCTACCGGGGCACCCGCCTGGTCGAGGCAATCGCGGACCGTGAGGGCGTTTCGGCGTACGAGGTCAGCCGCGGCGCGGACGGCAGCGTCCGGGAGGCGGTCATCGCCCCGCGTCTGCTCGGCTGAGAGCGGGTCAGACGCGGTCCTCGAACGCGGCGCACACGGTCGCTCGTGCCTGCGGGCCCTCGATCGCCCGCAGTAGCTCTCGGGCCAGGCCGATCTGGTGCCCCTCGTCGACCGTGTTGTCCATCGGGGTCAGCTCCACCCGCCACCGGAAGTAGAGGTAGTCGTCCTCGTCCGTGGCGGCGAGCTGCGGGTCGGCGTCCTCGTTGGGGTTGATCTCCAACAGGTTGCCGCGTACGTCCACGGAGTCGCGCCGGTAGGGCACCGCGTCGGGCAGCCGGGTGCGGATCCGGTCCAGCAGCTCCGCCGCTGTCAGCGGGCCGTCGACCATGATGAGGAACTGCAACGTCGTCTGCACGTCTGCCACCTTGCCAGATGCCGGTCCGCTCAATCGAGCGGGAGGAACGGGCCGTTGTCGAACTTGCCGCCGCGGCGCAGCACCGAGAACTGCACCTTGTGCGGCACGTGCGTGTCCATCAGCTCGCGACGCAGATGGGTGAAGTCGGTGCCCAGGTCGAAGCTGGCGAGCTGACCGTTCACGTTGATCCGGCGCAGCATGGTCTTACGCAGCCGAGTCCCGTCCGGTGCCCGCGACAGGGAGCGTTCGGCGAGGTTGAAGAAGGTGTCGTCGTCGACGATCAGCGCCACGTCGATGTCGGAGTCGGGGCGGGCGGTGCCGCGTACCCGGCTGCCGTGGGCGACCAGGTCGCCGTCGGGAAGCCCGGCCTGCCGCTGGGTCTGCCGGGCGCCTCGGGCGAACCGGGTCCACTGTCGCTCGGTGAAGCCCTGCGGGATGTGCCGGGCGGCCCGGGTGGTCGCCTGCTCCGCCGCCTCGCCGGCCACGTCGTCGGCCTTGCGCATCATGCTCCGGGCGGCCTGCGCCACGATGCCCCGGGCGGCCGTTGTGGCCCCGTCCGGCAGGTCCCGGCGTCGCCCGGTCACGCCGGCTCGTCCGACTGCCGGCGGCGCAGTACCGCGTCGAAGACCTGCGCCAGCTCGGCGGCGTCCTCCCCGGCGTGGTGTGTGTGGGGCACGTCGTGCAGGCCCAGCTCGTGCTTGATTTTGCCTTTTCGGGTCTGGACCCACTCGCTGCCGGTCAGGCCCATCCAGTAGCTCCGCAGGTCGACGCCCGAGCCGGTGGCACCGAACGGGCTGTGCCCGACGAACCGGACGAAGTACCAGTGCACGAACATGCCGTCCCAGACGGCCGGTGCGGCGAGGAAGACCGGACGCCCGACCCGGCGTAGCCCGTTGACCCAGGCCGCCGCCGCGGCCATCGCCTCCTGCGGCTGGGGTGCCTCCCGGAGCAGGCGCTCCCGGTCCAGGCCCGACACGGCGAGGGCCGCCGGCACGAACTCGTCGGAGATGGGGCGCAGCTCTGTGTAGAAGGCCATGTCCGGGTGGCCGGTCACGGCCATCCCCAGCGAGATCATGCTGTACGGCCCGGGGATCGGGCCGTCCGCCTCCACATCGACGGCGATATACAGCTCGGGCAGCGGAGAGGTCATCCCAGCACCACCCCGATGGCCTGGTCGATCAGCATGTTGAGGACGATGTCGGTGAGCTTCTTGAAAACGGGGATCTCCAGCAGAGAGGCACCGAACGTCGGCGCGGCCGTCGCGATCGCCTGGATGATCTGCACCAGCAGGATGATCAGCTGGACGATCACGTTGATCTTCAGAGCGAGGACGATGAGCGCGCACACGAAGAGCGTCGCGGCCACCATCTGCGCACCGGTGCCCCCGTCCCGGAGCACCGAGATCGCCGACCCGCCGGCCTCCCAGCGCTGCTGGAACGCGGCCAGCGCGTCGCCCTGGTTGCCGTCCAGCACCCGTTGCGCCGCCGCCGTGCCCTCTGCCGCCGCGCTGTTCAGCGAGTCGGCCATCTCCATCCACATCTGCCCGAGCTCGAACATCTTCGTCTCGTCCGACTTGGGCCACGTGTAACCCAGCTCGTTGAGCAGGCCGGCGAGTTCGCCCGGCAGCATGATGCCCATCGATCCGCCTACCAGCTCATCGTCGTGAACTGGGCGTCGTTGTCCTGCTCGACCAGGTCGTACTGATCGGCCATCAGGCTCAGGCCGTCACCGAAGCCGCGCAGCCCGTCGACGACCGACCCGAGGCACTCCGCCGCGATCTCCTCGGCCACCTGGTACGACATGCCGATCAGGCCGCCCACGTCATCGTCACCGAAGATGTCGCCCATCGAGGCCGTCCGCGCGCGCAGCGCCTCCCACTGCCCGGCGAGCTGCTCGGCCACCGTCGTCAGGTGGCCGCCGCCCTGACGCAGTGCGGGTGGATGGACCTGCAGGTCGTCGCGCATGTCGTCACCTCGCTGACTGCTGGATGCGCCGCACCGCATCGGTGAGGGCGTCGGTCATCGCTGCCATGCTGCGCACCGACTCGTTCTGCAACTCGTCGAGCTTCTCGCCAAGGACCACCGGGTCCACCGGCGGCGCGTCCACGGCCGCCTCGCCGGCCTGGAGTCGCAGGTCGTCCAGCGCGGCATTGACCGCCAGGGTGATCTGCTCGCCGAGCAGTTCGGCGCCCATCCGCAGAGCGCGAGGGTCCACCGTCACCGACTCGACCCGTTGGCCGACCATGGCCACCTCGACCTGGCCGCCCGCTGCGGATCCCGTGCCCCGCGCCTGCTCGACGGCCAGACCGTCGCCGGGCACCTGCCCTGTCGACCTCATCGACGCCAGTGCCTGTCGGGTCTGCTGGAACAGCCGGTCGAATTCCGTCACCTGGTCCACAACGCCCCCTAACGCCGCACGCGACATCGAAAAGGGTAGCAACGGGACCGCGCCGTCGTGGTCCGCCGACGTGGCGGCCGGTGGTCCGGCGCGACCCGATCGGAGCCGCCTGGACCGGTCTGGACGCGACCGGCGTAAGCTGGCCCGTCGTGAGTCTCTCCATCGGCATCGTCGGCCTGCCCAACGTCGGCAAGAGCACGCTTTTCAACGCGTTGACCAAGAACGACGTGCTGGCGGCGAACTACCCGTTCGCCACCATCGAGCCCAACGTCGGCGTGGTCGGGCTGCCTGACGAGCGGCTGGGCAAGCTGGCCGAGATCTTCTCCTCGCAGAAGGTGCTGCCGGCCCCGGTGTCGTTCGTCGACATCGCCGGCCTGGTTCGCGGTGCGTCCAAGGGACAGGGTCGGGGCAACGCCTTCCTGGCCAACATCCGGGACGCCTCGGCGATCTGCCAGGTCGTCCGGGCCTTCTCCGACCCGAACGTGGTGCACGTCGACGGCAAGATCTCCCCGGCCGACGACATCGAGACGATCAACACCGAGCTGATCCTCGCCGACCTGCAGACCCTGGACAAGGCGCTGCCCCGGTTGGAGAAGGAGGCCAAGCTCCGCAAGGACCGGGCCGCCGCGGTCGCCGCCGCGAAGGCCGCCATCGAGGTGCTCGACGGCGGCACCACCCTCTACTCCGGGGCCGCCGCAGCCAAGATCGAGCTGGAGCACCTGCGCGAGCTGCACCTGCTCACCACCAAGCCGTTCCTGTACGTCTTCAACGTCGACGAGGCCGAGCTGGCCAACGCCACGTTCCTCGACGAGCTGCGCGCCCTGGTCGCCCCCGCCGAGGCCGTCTTCATGGATGCGAAGATCGAATCCGAACTGGTGGACCTGCCCGACGATGAGGCCCGCGAGCTGCTGGAGTCGATCGGGCAGAACGAGCCCGGCCTCAACCAGCTCGTCCGGGTCGGCTTCCGCACCCTCGGCCTCCAGACGTACCTCACGGCCGGCCCCAAGGAAGCGCGCGCCTGGACCGTCCCGGTCGGCGCCACCGCGCCGGAGGCCGCGGGCGTCATCCACAGCGACTTCCAGCGCGGCTTCATCAAGGCCGAGGTGGTCTCGTACCACGACCTGGTCGAGTTCGGCTCGATGGCGGCGGCCAAGGCGGCGGGCAAGGTCCGCATCGAAGGCAAGGAGTACGTCATGCAGGACGGCGACGTCGTGGAGTTCCGCTTCAACGTCTGACGAAACGCCGTGACCTGCGGGAACGCCGCTCAGGCCGCGAGTCAGTCCGCGTGTGGTCCGCGCTTCCCTTCCGCCAGGCGTTCTCCACCGCCTTGCGGGTCCGCTCTTCGGAGTCCGGCATCAGGTGCCCGTACGTCGAGAGCACCAACTTGGCGTTCTTGTGGCCGAGCCGTTCAGCGACCGCGACGACCGACTCGCCAGCGTGGAGTAGAACGCTCGCGTAGTGGTGCCGCAGGTCGTGGGGCGTCGTGCCGTCCGGGAGCCCTGACGCTGCCACGGCGGCCTGAAAGATCCGCGTGCCGTAGTAGTCGTGGCGGTACGGCTGCCCGAACCGCGTCGTGAACACCGTGCCGTCTGCCGGCGGCGGGAAGGCCGCGACGTGCGCGGTCAGCGCCTCCGCCACGGGCGCCGGCAGCGGCACGGTGCGTTCCGACCAGGCCGTCTTCGGGGCTGTCCGAGTGCGCTCGCCGGGCGCGATCTGCGTCTCCACGCGGACCACCTTGCCCGCGAAGTCGACATCGGCCAGGCGTAGCGCGAGCAGTTCACCGATGCGCAGCCCCAGCCCCGCCTGCGTGAGCACCATCGCCCGATTCCGTGGCGGCATCGCCGCCGCCAGGTCGTGAACCTGCTCGACCGTCAACGGGACGACCCGCTTCTGCTGCGACTCGGGCATCGTCAGTCGAGCCGCGAACGGCGACGACCCGACCAGCCGGTCGTGCTGCGCGCTGGTGTAGATCGAGCGGACCAGCGACACCAGTAGCCGCAGCGTCGATGGCGACAGGCCCTGACTGCGATCTGTCACCCACGCCTGGGCGTCGGAGGGAAGTACCTGAACGAGTCGGCGGGTTCCGATGCTGGTGCCCTCGATGTGCGTACGGATCAGCGAGTCGACCCGCCTGACCGTGCGCGGGTTGTGCGGCCGGGCCGCGGCCCACCGGCGGGCGTACTGCGCGACCGTGGTCCGGTCGGTCGGGTCGATGTACTGCCCGCGCAGCTTGTCGCCCTCCACGATGGCCAGCCAGGCATCCGCGTCGCGCTTCTTCGTGAAGTGCTTCGCGTGCTCCTTGCCGGACAGGTCGCGCCACCGAGCGCGGTACTTCCCGTCAGGCCGCTTGGCGACGTTACCCATCCCGGCGCTCTTCGTAGTCCCGGATGGACGCCTCCAGGCGCACCCGCGCGTCACGGAGGGCCGCCACGGAACCCTCAGCCTCCTGCGCCTCTCGGTCCGCCCTCACCCGCACCCTGGCGAGGTGTTCCCGGGCGGCGGCCTCCTGTCTGCGCGTCTCTTCGAGCAGCACCTGCGCCTGCTCGTACTCCTCGGCCGTGAGTGGTGGCTTCCCTCCGGCGTACTGGTCCAGTCGAAGGCCGAGCACCTGCGCGAGGGCTGCCACCTCGTTCAGTCGGATGGCCCGTTCGCCTCGCTCAAGCCGTGCGATCGCCGTCTGGTGCAGCTCCAGCCCTGCCGACTCCCGCAGGTGGCGTGCCAACGCCTCCTGACTCCAGCCGCGCAGCTCCCGCGCCTCCCTGACCTGTCCGCCGAATCTCTGCTCTGCCGTTGAAGTGTCCGTATGCGTCACGCGCATGACTCTAAATGCGCGCGGAGCTTGACGGCAAGCGTTGGTCATGCTTGAGTTCATGAGCGAAACGCATCATCGCTGTATGCGACTGACGCATTGGAGTCGTCATGGAGAAGTACCTGACCACCGAAGAGGTCGCGGCCCTCACCCGCAGCACGCCGAGCACCGTTCGGTACTGGCGGCACATGGGCAAGGGGCCGCGCGGGATCAAGCGCGGAAAGCGGGTCCTCTACGCCGAGCGCGACGTCGCCGCCTGGCTCGCCGAGGACGACGACGCGACGGTGGCCGCCTGAGATGACGCAGACACACAGCCGCCCCGCGGGCAACGGGGCGGCGGCAGAGCAGGTCGGCGAGACCAGTAGCCAGTCTACGCACGCCACCGACACGCTGCGCCCCCTCGCCGGATGGTGCCCGCCCGGTGGCTGCCCGGTGCGAGTCGCCGGGCAGATCCAGCGCGCTGCCGTCATGGCGCACGCCATCGGCCGGGCCTACGAGCGCGCGGAACTCGCCGAGCTGGCCATGACGACCTGGGCGCCGATCGCCCGGCGCACCCGCGAGCAGTGGGTCGCCGCACGCATCGCCGAGATGGAAGCCGCAGCGCAGCGTGTCGCCACCGACCTGCTCGACCGGTACGGGCGGGTGCCGTGGACCTACACCGGTGGCCCGGTCGACTGGAACACCGGCCGACCCGTGAGCGACGGCGACTGGCTTCCGCTGGTCGACGGTCTGTACCACTGCTCGTGCCGGCGGCTGCCCGACGGTCGGCACCGCGTGCCCGACGACGCACCGATCGGAGCGGCAGCGTGAACGAGGACTGGACCGACGACCAGATCGCCGACGCCGCCATCGCGGCCGGCTTCGTCGACGAAGAGCCCGAGCGGCCCCGCCGGCGCCTGGTCCTCACCGCGGCGTCGGATATCGAGCCCGAGCCGGTGGTATGGGCGTGGCGCCACGAAGACGACCTGACCGACGGCAGTGGACGCATCCCGCTCGGGTCGCTGTCCGTCGCCGCTGGCCGCGAAGGCACCGGGAAGAGCAGCTTCGGCATCTGGCTCGCAGCCATGATCACGCGCGGCACGCTGCCCGGGTCGCTGTACGGCCAGCCTCGCGCGGTCATCTATGCCGCCGTGGAGGACTCCTGGAAGTACACCCTGGTGCCCCGGCTCATCGCCGCCGGGGCGGACCTGACGAAGGTGTTCCGGGTCGAAGTCGTCGAGGACGAACAGGACGGCACCACGCTGTCCCTGCCCGTCGACAACTCCCTGTTGGAACGGGAGATGCGCCGGGTCGGCGCCGCGCTGCTCGTCCTCGACCCGCTCATGTCGACCATCGGGGCCGGCATCGACACCCACCGCGAGCGTGACGTCCGGGTCGCCCTCGACCCGCTCGCCCGCCTCGCCGACCGTGCCCGCTGCGTCGTGCTCGGGATCGCCCACTTCAACAAGGGCGCCGGTACCGACCCGTCGTCGCTCATCACTGGGTCGGGCGCGTTCAAGAACGTTCCCCGGTCGGTGTTCGGCTTCGCTGCCGACCCAGAGGGCGGCCGGGTGATGACGCAGACGAAGAACAGCCTGGGTCGCCTGGACCTGCCGTCGCTGAGCTACGAGATCGAGGGCGTCGAGATCCCCACCCGCCTCGGGCCGGCGCACGTCGGCCGGCTCGTGTGGCTCGGTGAGTCCGACCGGTCGGTGACGGACATCCTCAGCGACCGGGGGGACCCCGAGGACCAGGAGGACCGCAAGGACGCCGCTGACTGGCTCCGCGGCTACCTGGTCGACCAGGGCGGCGAGGCGTCCGCCGTGGACGTGTTCAAGGCCGGCGAGAAGGACGGGTTCCGCAAGGACGCGCTCAAGCGGGCCAAGCGGAAGGCCGGGGTGCTCTCCGAGAAGAGCGGCATGGACGCCGGCTGGATGTGGCGACTCAAGCCCGCCGAAGGGAGCGAAGGGAGCAAGGGAGCAGACGGTATAGAGCCCGCTCCCTTCGTGCTCCCTTCGGAGCACGATCCCGCGAAGGGAGCACCGAAGGGAGCACCGCCTAGGGAACTGCGTCCTTCGCTCCCTTCGCTCCCTTCGCTCCCTTCGGAGCCCGACAGCCCTCACTCCTGGTGGGTCGCCAGCAACCGACCCGAACACCCCAACTGCCTCGCCTGCCGAGCCATGCGCCCTGGAGGTGCCGCGTGACCCCCACCCTGGCCCTGGAGCGTCTGATGCTGCATCCCGCCTACGAGCAGTTCGTCGAGCAGCTGCGCGCGGTCGCACCCGTCGGGCACGTCGACCAGCTCGACGCCGCCACCAGCGACGCCCTACGCCTCATGACCGACACCGGCCGTGCCATCCTCGGCACCAGCCAGGCCCACGGCGCAGACGCAGCCGACATCCCCTCATGGCTGCGCCTCGGCCTGCTCGACACCCTCACCGGGTGGGCGGACGGCCGGGCCTCGACGTGCCGGCACCAGCCCACCCCCGACCGGCCGCAGCCGGTGATCGCTGCGGCGTGGAAGCCCGGCTTGGTGACCTGCCCCGGCTGCGTCTACCTCACCGCGCTTCCCCGCAACAGCGTCCGTGACCGCACCTGCGACGCCTGCGGACGAGAGTGCGCCGGCCCGCAGCACGGGGACGGCATCTACCCGGGCATGGTCCAACTCGGACCGCTGATCTACCAGTACGGCACCTGCGGCGACTGTCGACCGTCCACGGCCAGCGGCAACCCGCTCAGCGCCACGCTGCCGGCCGAACAGGACTCCCTGAGGGGTACGGGAAGGGTCCAACCACGAGGCTCACGAGGACGCAGGCGCGGGAAGGGCGGTCGGCGGTGAGGCGCTGCCTGATCTGCCCCGCCGCCGCCGGGCAGTCCCTCGCCATTGGCTGGACCACCCGCACCCTCCGCGCACCCGTCATCTACCGCAGTGCCCTCGGCGGCGGCACGGCCGACACCCCCGCTGGCGAACACCGGCTGTGCCCCACCTGCTCGGCGTGGCTGCCCGAGCACCGGGACCGGATGCTGCCGCCAGCCGTGCTCGACGGCATCGAGGCCACCGTCGGCGCGGCCGACCTCCACCCGGCCACCGCCCGACGGTTGCGCCTGGAGCTGGTCGGCATGGTGCGTCACCTCGCCGAGGCGCTCACCCAGCCCGGCAACACCACCCCGGGGCCTGCGTGAGCACCCCCTGGGGGGAAGACCCCAACGCCCCTCCAACCGGGGACCGCCGGGGAGGTCGTTTTCCGTCTGTACGGATCTGGGACTTGGCAGACCCGTACGGAGGTGACGCCCGGTGACCCGCCTGCGGACGTTCGCTGACCTGACCGCCCCGTTGAGGCGGTGTGAGGTGTGCGGGCACGAGATGCCACAGCCGGCGCATCAGGGCAACCCGCGCCGGTTCGGCTGCGAGGGGTGCCGGGTGTGGTCGTACAGGAACCCAGGGCAGGCGAGGGAGTGCCAGCGGTGCGCGACAGCGACGCTGAGCGGCCAGCAGCATCCCTGATCGCCGCTGGCGGGGTGTTCCTACCCGGCCATCTCGCCGAGCCGATATGGCGCACCCTGCGAGAGGACATCGCCCGCCGCCAGCGCGACGGCGGGCGAGTGCGCCCGGAAGTCACTCAAGCCCTGGAGGTGCTGCGGGCCGCAGCAATGGCCCACCTGTCCGCGCACGGACACGACGCGCGGACCTTCACGGACGCCAGGCCACAGTTACCCCCGACACCACTGGTGACCACCGCCGACATGGCGACCCGACTCAAGGTGACCGAGCGGCACGCCCGCCGGATCGCCCACGCCGAGGGCGTCAAGCCGGTGGCCCGGAACCTGTGGGACCGCGAAGACGTGGCCGCACTGGTGGCCCGCAGAGGAGGCACGCCGAGATGACCGCACCGGACCAGGACGAGGCCCTGCAGAAGCTGCTCCAGGCGCTACGCGGCGGCAGCTCTACCAGCCCGGCCGGCGCGGCGGTGCCGCCCAGCCTGCCGCCGGTCAACGAAGACCCCATGTACCTGGGCGCGGAGACGCTGCAACGGTCGTACCTGACGCGGGCTGCGGAGATCCGGGGGAACTTCGACATCACCGACCTGGCCAAGGCCCAGCAGATCGCCAAACTGTGGGTGGACACCTGCGCGCAGCTGGTGGAGTTCGGGGAAGACATCCAGGCCCGTCGCACCGCCCGCGCGGAGTGGATCGAACGACAGTTGCCGGTCGGCCCAGGGATCCCCGCCGACGTCAGCCCCGCCGACCGGGTCGTACTGAACGCGGCGTGGCGTACCGCGTGGGAGCGGGTCACTGCCGGCGACCACAAGCGCCGCCAGCAGCTGCTGGCCGAGGCCACGAGGTTCGGTGACGACACGTTGAAGCGGGCCGTCCTGACCGCCTGCCTCGACCTAAGCGAGACGGACACCGTCGACGAGTGGACGAAGAGCCACGACCCGGCCACCGGCGCGCTGCTCACGGAGTGGCGGTACCTGCGATCGCTGATCGCCGGGGACCACTTCGACAACAGGTGGGAGCCGCTGACGTTCCGCAAGCCTCCGAAGCCGGGCGAGGTCAACGAACTACCGCGGCTGGAGAGGGCGCGCGAGGCTGCCCAACGGGGCGCCGGTCGGTAGAGCCCAGACCCCCAAGGGGGGCAGGGGAGGGGACCCCAAGGCCCCATGCCAGCGGGACCGCCGGGGAGGGCTCTGTCGGGTCGGTCAGGTTCAAAACTTTCGGAAGGGTGCGCGATGGCACTACGAACGGTGGGTGTCCGCCTCCAGGCTGAGGTGGCCGGGTACATGTCGGGTCTGCGGCAGGCTCGTGGCGCTACCAGGGACTTCGTGGGTGAGCTGGACGGGGCGGCGAAGGCCGGGCGCCTGGACGCGGTCGCTGATCAGATGGCCCGCATGGGGCTGGCCGCGGCTGCGGGGTTCGGGGCTGCTGTGGCTGTAACAGCGAAGTTCGACAAGCAGATGTCGGAGGTCGGGGCGGTCAGCAATGCCACGGGGGCGGAGCTTGAGCGTCTCCGGCAGTCGGCCCTCGATGCCGGGCAGGCCACCTCGTTCAGCGCCACCGAGGCGGCGAAGGCGCAGGCCGAGCTGGCGAAGGCCGGCCTTGACTCGTCCGAGATCCTCGGCGGGGCCCTGACCGGCTCCCTGTCCCTGGCGGCAGCAGGATCACTCGATCTGGCGGAGGCGGCGGACATTGCCGCGAAGACCATGAACGTCTTCAAGCTCAAGGGTGGCGACGTCGGGCACATCGCCGACGTGCTCGCCGCGGCGGCGAACAAGTCCGCGACGGACGTGCACGAGATGGGTGAGGCGCTCAAGCAGGGCGGGCTGGCGGCCAACGGCGCCGGCGTCAGCCTGGAGGAGACGGTCGGCACCTTGGCGGCGTTCGCCGATCGGGCGTTGATCGGATCCGACGCCGGGACCAGCCTGAAGACGGCCCTGATGATGCTGCAGGCGCCGACCGATAAGGCTGCCGGGCTGATGGATGAGCTCGGCATTAACGCCTACGACGCTCAGGGAAACTTCGTCGGCATGGCGAGCCTGGCCGGCCAGCTGCAAACGCAACTCGGCGGGCTCACCCAGGAGCAGCGCAACGCGGCGCTGGCGCAGATCTTCGGCGCGGACGCGATGCGCGCGGCGAACGTCCTGTACGAGGTCGGCGAGAAGGGCATCCGCGACTACACCGCAGCGGTCAACGACCAGGGGGCGGCGTCGGACGTCGCGCGAGCCAAGACGGACAACCTGGTCGGCGACATCGAGCGCTTGCGTGGCTCTCTGGAGACGATGGCGATCGAGGCCGGGTCGGGTTCGTCGTCGGCCCTGCGGACCTTGGTGCAGACCGCGGATGAGCTGGTCGAGTCCGTGTCGGCGATCCCTGGGCCGGTTCAGTCAGGTGCGGTCGTGCTGGCCGGCCTCGCGGGGGCGACCCTGTTGACGGCTGCGGGGGCGGCGAAGATGCGGGTGGCGACCACCCGCGCCAGCGAGGAGCTGGCGACGATGGGCCCGCGCGGCGAACGAGCCGCTAGAGGGCTGGAGCGCGCCAGCAGGGCCGCAGGCCGGGCCGGGATCGCCTTCGTGGCCCTGGAGGTGGCGGGTGCCGCCCTGAGCAGCTTCCACGACGATCTGAACCCGCAGATCGACGCGATGGCGAAGGGTCTGTCCGAGTGGGGTGCCAGCGGGAAGTTGGCCGGGGAGTCCGCTCGGGTGCTCGGCTCCGATCTGGAAGACCTGTCGGTGGGGCTGAAGTTCCTGGCCGACACCGACAACACCCGCCGGAGCACCGTGCGTTGGATGCAGGACATGTACGAGCGGGCACCATTCCTTGGGGCCGCCCTGCGGGACACGAACACGTCGCTGGCGATGACCCGTGAACGCGTCGAGGCGATGGACTCGGCCCTGGCTCAGCTCGTGTCGGGCGGCGAGGCCGACCAGGCTGCGGCTGCGTTCGACCGGCTGGCTGAGGCTGCGGCGAAGGACGGCGTCAGCGTCGATGAGCTGCGCAAGCTGTTCCCGGTGTACGCCGCCGCGGTGGAGACGGCCGGTTCGGCGTCGGCCACGGCTGCCGGTCAGGTCGGGGGGCTCGGCGGGTCGGCGGGTGAGGCTGCGGACAAGGTCGTCGAGCTGAAGGAGGCTTTCGACAAGCTGTTCGGTGAGCGCATGGACCTGGACAAGGCGGTGATCGCCTACAAGCAGGGCCTGGCTGATGTGCGTGAGGAGCTGGAGACCGGCACCCGCACGCTCAACGACAACAAGCAGGCTGGCCGGGATAACGCCACTGCGGTGTTGGAGCAGATCGACAAGATTAACGATCTGCGGCAGGCGCGCATCGACAACAACATGACCCTTGACGAGGCGAACGGGAAGTACGTCAAGGACATCGCTGGGCTGCGGGCGACGCTGCTGCAGCTCGGCTTCAACGAGACGGCCGTGGATGAGCTGATCGGCAAGTACCGGGCGATCCCGGGCGAGGTGTCGACGGATGTGTCGGCGCCGGGGGCGAAGACGGCGAAGAAGCAGGCGGAGGATTTCAACTTCGAGGTCAGGTCGGTTCCGCCGTCGAAGACGGTGCCGTTCTGGGCGAAGACTTCGGAGGCGAAGGCTGCGGTCAACGCGCTCAAGTCGAAGATCAACGAGCTGAAGAACAAGCACATCTACATCAGCGGCACCGTCCGGTGGACCAGCACCGGCGACCTCAAGGTGCCGGGCGGCACCCAGCTCAAGAACCGGTGGGGTGGACTCTACGAGCACGCCGCTGACGGTCTGGTCTGGTGCGGCTGCGTGACGCGGCCATGTATTCCCCGCAGGGCCCGGCCCGGTACGCGTTCGCGGAGCCCAGCACTGGTGGTGAGGCGTTCATTCCGAAGAACGGCAACCCGGGCCGGTCGCTCGACATTCTCGACAAGGCGGCCGGCTGGTATGGGGCGACCGTTCAGCCGCGGTATACCCCTGGCCCGGGGTTCGCGCCGGGCGGCGGCGGTATGACCGTCATCCACCGGACCCTGCACCTCACCGTCAACGTGCCTCCGACGGCGAATCCGGCTGAGGTGGGCCGGGTGACGGTCTCGGCGATCCAGGCGTACGAGCGAGGCAGCGGTAAGGGGTGGCGTAAGTGACTGATCCCCTGTCGTCGACCGGACAACCCGCTCGGCGTGAGGTCGGGTCAGCCTGCTCGGCGCTCTTCGGCGACGGGCCCTGGTAGCTGGCCCGACTACCCGCGACACCCCCACGAACCGGGCAGAGTCCCGTGAACGTGACTCTTGATCGCACAGTCGGTGCGATCACGCATTGCGGCAGTCCCGTTGTTCGTCCGCGATGGCAATCGTGTCTGTCGCGGGGCCGGAAGGGGCGGTGCACCGATACCAGCGGGCACCGCCCCGGCCTCTGTCCTATTTGGGAGGGCACAGGCAATGTCGGTAACGAGGGGGAGGGGACGGCGGGTACGCCGGCCGAAGGACAGCGAAGCCACCGGGCGCTGGGCGGAGCTGACAGCTCTGATCGTGGCCGTATCCGGCCTCGTCGTGGCAGTAGGGGGAGTGATCGCCGCTTGCGCGGCGTGATCCTGTAGCAGGGCGACGGCCCGCCAGGATCGCGCCTGGCGGGCCGTTCGTCGTCATCTGTTCTCGCGCTGTATGGCCTGCACTTCGGCAGCCACTGGGCTGAGCAGCGCGACGATGAGGTCGATCTGCCGCTCGGTGAGCGGTGGCCAGTCGGCAACCGCGGCGGCGCCAGCGGCGAGGATCTCGGCCTCGGTGCGCAGCAGGCGGGGTGTGTCTTCGGTTCGTGGTGTGCGAGTCATGCCTCAGGCCAACGAGAGTGGAGGTGTCCAGTATTCGACAGATGGGCCGGGACTCAACGCTGAGTCGACACGATCCCTGAGGGATGACCCTCGACCGGATGGAGCAACGCCATGCCGAAGCTGGACCCCGTCGCTCGTGCTGAGAACTGCATCGCGCTCGCTCAAGAGCCACACACCGAGCCGGAGAAGGCGCAGGCCCTGCGCTTGGAGGCCGTGACGTTGGGGCTGCTGGCGGTCGCCCACGAGCTGCGGGGGTTGAGGGAGACCGTTAGCGGGGTCAGCGAGGCGTTGACTGATCCATACGGTCGCGGCAACACCGGGACTGGCCTCCACTACATCAGCGACTACTTGAAGACGATCGCGGAGCGGTGATGCGAAACAGCCCGCCAGGATCGCGCCTGGCGGGCCGTTCCTTACGTTCCGGAGGTCAGGCTTCCTGCAGCTCCTGCAGGCTTCGATCAGTCGCCACGTACTGCGGCCAGTCGTCCGTGTGGCACTCGGACGCGTGCAGCGCAGTGCGCAGGTCGACAAGCAGGGTGTTGACGGCACTCTCAAAGTCGGGGGCCTCGATGCTCGTGGCAAACTCCGCAGTGCGGTCGACCAGGCTCGCAGCCATCTGTACCTCGCGGCCGAGCCGGTCCAAGTGTTCCTGTACCGCGTCAAGGAACTCTTCGTACTGCTCGTCAGTACCGTGCGGAGTGCCTTCGAACGTCATCTGGATCGCGATTCGATGCTGTCGCATGATCAGTCGTCCTCCCAGCACGTGGCCCGCTTGAGTTGACCCGTCAAGTCTTTCAGGTAGTTCGCGTTCGAAGGGGTGCATTTCACGGTTTTCAGATGTTTTGCGGGGCAGGGGCAGTACAACTTGAAGTACCTGTCTCCCCCTCCGGTGACTCTCCAGCCCCGTCGCTCGGCTTCCCGGAGAAGATCCTCAAGTTCCTTGTACCTGTGCTTGGGGCGTGACACTTGGTAAACGCTCCTTGCCTCTTGAGGTTACATACCCAGAAGATCGACTAACAGGCGCAGTTGGTCACAGCCGGGTGAACGGGTGAACGAATCCAGACTGAGCACGGTATGGGACACCAACGTTCAAATACCCCGCGCCGGTCGGCAACGCGACAGACATTTTCGTCCAGTCGTCGAACTGGTGCTGGTCGAAGGCCGTACAACGGGGCATGACCGCCTCCACCGCCGGCCGTATCGCCGCCTACACCCGCCGGGGCAACACCGTGGACCGGGCCGCCGCCACCGAGCCCGCCCGCCGAGCCCTCGCTTCGAAGTGGCTACAGGAAATCCAAGCCGAGTTTCCGGACGTGCCGCTGGCGACCCAGCAGCAGATGGCGGACAGCCGTCGGCGGGCGCACATGATCCGAATCGCGCACCTGCCTCGCCGAAGGGCAGGTAAGGCGTGACGGAGGCAGAGATGAACGCCCGCTCTTTGGGCGGCTGGCAGCTCACAGATCAGCAACTGGCGCAGCTCGTTGCCACCCTGAGACCGGTCATGGAGGCGATGCGAGCGCGGGTGGCAGGCGACGACCAGAAGTGGCTAGACAAGACTCAACTGGCCGCGAGGCTTCAGGTCTCGGTCTCTCTGGTGGACCTGAAGGTTGCCGGCCGGGAGATCCCGCACCATCGGGTGGGCAGACTCGTTCGGTTCACCCCAGCCGACATCGCCGAGATCGAGCGGCTCATGCAGGAGCCGACCCGCAACTTCGAGCGTGAGTCCGCGCTCGCGCTCACTAGCCTGCGGGCCCCGCAGCAGCCGCGGCGTCGACCCCGGCGGCAATAGCTGCCTTCGCGCGCAGCTTCTCGACGTAGGCCTCAAGCGTTGCATCCGGCACCAGACGACGGGAACCGATCATCACGGATTCCAGCTCGCCGGCCCTCAGGAGCTTGTACACAGTTCGGGTGCTGATTCCACCGAGCTGCTGCGCTGCCTCCTCGATGTTGTAGAGCAGTCGCCTCCGCCTGGCCGGATCAGGGATATTGCCGCCATGCACGCGGCGTTCCGCTAGCTCCAGCAGAGACTCAACCTCCGTCCGCACGGCAGCGCGGGCTTCCTCGAACGCCTCTACCTCCTTGCGCTCCCACAACGCTTGGTGGATTTGATCGAAGACCTTGGTCAGCATGACTCCGACCTCACGTGCGGCGAGGGAGCCCGGCTCAAGTGGGGAGGTCATGTCGTGTCGAACGAGGGAGGGGGTCACGAAGCTCCGGTGGCATGGGCTCCTAGCCCTTTACCACTCGTACGGCACCCCGCCAGACGGTACATACCGTGTTGTGGGTGGCGAGTGGTACAGGGGCTAGTCCGCTGCTCAGACGGGCTAGGGGAGGGTCTAGCAGTAGCCCTAACCGGGGCTAGCAGTGGCGGCCCGTACCACGCCACCCAACCCGCCACGTACCACGCCAGTTGGCGGGTTCCGTACCACGCCAGTTGGCGACCTGTACCACTGTGGCCGTACCGCAAAATGGCCGGTTTCTGCGGCCACCGGTGGCGGGTTCCGTACCGCAAAATGGCCGCCTCGGTGGCCGGTTTCTGCGGCCATCAGACCGGCCACCGGTGGCGATAGCGTGGCCGGTTCGTGGCCGGTCTGGTTGCGCTATCGATAGCGGGGGAGCTAGCGCGCGAGCAGGTGCCGCGAGCAGCGCGGACCCCCCTGGATAGCGGATAGCTCGGGCTGCCCGGAGGTGTCCCCGAAGACCCTGATGGGCCGTTGACCAGGGATGTCCCCGGGGACCGGGGACATGGTCGCGCGGGCTGGTCGCGGCAGTGGTCGCGGCGCCGATCGTGGTCGCGGGGGTGCGACCACGTTGGTCGCGGCCCTGACCGGCCGAAACAGCGTTGGTCGCGTGGTCGCGGCACCCCCGCCGAGGCCCCAAAAGCCGTCCTGGGGAGGTAGCACGGGTAGCGGCCGGTAGCGGAGAGGTAGCGGCAGCGCTACCTACTGCCGCTACCTCTCACTGTGCCTGCGACCTGCGGAAACCCCTTCGGCGCATGATCAGGTAGCAGGTAGCGGCACAACGGCGAGACCCCCGGAAACCCCTGCTTTCGGGGGTCCGGGGGTCTCTGGTGCCGCTACCGCTACCGCTACCCGGCAACCGGGTCGGTGACGGCGTTCCGCTTGGCTGCGGCTTCCTCGCACATCTGGGCGACGGCGATGCAGTGCGCGGCCATGCGCCGCAACTGCTCCGAGGTCAGCTCGAAGTCGTCCGGCTCACGGTGGGTCTCGCCGATGAGGCCGACCGGCCGAATGTGCCCGTCCGGACCCACGCGCAGCTCCGGCCAGACGTGCATCTCCATCGGTGCACCGTTGCTGGCCGACTCGCCGACCACGCCGCGGGTCATCGGGCCGGAGTGGTTCTGCGTGCCGTCCTCACCGGTGTAGTGCTCGACGCACCACGGCGGGCAGACGTCGGTACGGGCCTCGCTGAAGGTGGCGCTCATCGGGTCAACTCCTTGTCGGTGGTGCTGTCGTGTACCAGGAGGGAGCCGGTGGGTCGGCCGGCGGCGAGGATCGCGGTACGCATCATCAGAGCGATGGCACCGCGCTGCGAGAGACCCGATCCGACGACTCGGTCCACCGCGGCGACCTGCCACCCGGCCGGGCTGATGACGGCTGCCGCGAGCGGCCCCCGCTCGGGCTGGTCCACGTCACGGACCACGTACGCCTGACCGGCCCGCAGCGTCTGCTTGAGCAGGACGGGGGCCATCAGCGGGCGTGCCGGGCGATACGGGCGGCGGACAGCAGCGCGTACGCCAACTGCTCGACCTCGGCGGGAGTGCCGCTCCAACCCTGAACGTCCTCGCTGCCCGGGTAGTGGCCCTCAAGGCCCTCGGCGATCGACAGGACAACCCGGGTCGGGGTGGTGACCTCGCCGCGCTCGCTGGTCGACTCCACCAGCACGCGGGCGGTGGCGGGCAGGATGGTGGACGACGGGTCCCGCGAGGTCAGGTCCGCCACGACCACTTCGTGACACAGGCCGATCGAGAACCCGTCGACCTCGGTCACCTGGCCGCGGTGGTCTTCGGTGCAGTAGGGCGGGCAGCCGGCCGGGCGGGCGGCCAAGGCCCGCTGGAGGCCGTCGACGTAGCCCTCGGCGTACCGGTCGTCGCCGTGGCGGATCGCGTCGGCCAGCTCGTGCACGGCGCCGGGGTTGGCTCGCATCGCGGCCTGGATCAGCTCCAGGTCGTCGGCATCGGCGGCGGCGGCGTACGGGGCGTTCACCGGGAACCGGCCCTGGTTGGTGTCCGCCAGGCGGATCGCGGTCAGGTCGGTGGTGTCGGCGTCGATGAGCCGGTTGGCCGGCGGGACGGGTGCGGATGCAAGAATCTTCACTGGGTCGCCTCCTGGGGCGATCAAGGGCCCGGATCTACAGGAGCTGGAACTCCTGCCGGGCCCGTCCCTATTCACTGGCCGGGTCGGTCAGCTACCGGTACGTCCGGGGGTGCCGGACGCACGGGGAAGCCGACCGATCAGGCGGCAACCGGGGTGCGGAGGATGCGGCCGATCAGGTGGGCCTGCCAGACGGTCACAGGCACCGTCCTGACGACGGACCCCTCGGCGGGCTCGATCACCAGCCGGGCGGGGCGGTAGCCGGGCTCAAGCACCTGGCGCGCGGCGTCGTTGCGCTGATCCGGACGCACCAGCCTCAGCGTGAGCGGCTGGTCGGCGTCGATGACGGTCACGGGTCGGCTGGCGTGGCTGCCGTTGGTGTGGTCCGCACTGACCGTGCACCGGGCCGGGTCGCACCACTTCGGGTGCTTCGGGATCGTGTTCTCCATCTGGTCGCCTCCTGGGGCGATCGAGGCTCGCTCGGTGCTGGAACACTCTGCGGGCCGTTGGGTGTTGTGGGTTGGCCGGTCGCCCGGCCCTCTCGATCAACCCGCGCACGGCGAAGCGAGTCGACTCGCTGTTCTCGTAGCGCTCGCAGGTCTTGCAGGCGTCCATCGTGTCGCCGCTGGGGGCCGGAACGGTCCGGGCGCCGGCCTCACCGCAGATCTCGCAGTGGAGGCTCTTGGCGGTGGCGGTCATCCCGGTCTCCCTCACTCGTCCTTGTTGGATACGTTGACCCTATGCGAGAGAAGCATAAGACGCAATGCTTATGGCTCATCGGTCCGCAAAAAGTCCGCACTACTTCCGCAGATGACCAACGCGAGCCAACTTGACCATGCACAACAAGCACAGTTCAGAGCGTGTGTCGAACCATCACAGCAGCTCACAAATCCGACGTACGGAGTTCCGCTTCAACGTGTGATTCCCGGGCCGGCGTCGGCCGCCTAGGCTGCCCTCGTGGAGTGGGCTTTCGACGGTGAGATCATCGAGTGGCGTGGACCCGCGCCGTACTTCTTCGTGGCGATGCCTGAGTCCGACAGCGCCGAGCTGAAGGAGGCGACGCGGTCGCTCGCCTACTGGGGCCAGGTGCCGGTGCACGTCGTCATCGGGGGCACGGAGTTCAGGACGGCGCTGTTTCCCAGGCAGGGCCGCTACCTGGTTCCGCTCAAGGACGCCGTCCGAAAGGCCCAGGGCATCAGCGAGGGTGACGTCGTGACGCTGCTGCTGCGGCCCGCTCCGAGGATCTGATGTCTGGTCCGGCCCGGGCCGGACAGGGCCCGCCATCGACGGAGACGCCTTCGAGTGCCTCAGCCGGCCATCCGCAGCGGTACGGCGATGACCACACCGGCCGCGGCGACGGCGAGCAGGACACGCGGTACGCGTAGACCACGCCACCAGGGCACCAGCCAGAGCAGCAACCACATCCCGGCGGCGACCGCCAGGTGCGCGCCCAGCACGGTCAGCGTGGCCTCCTCGCAGCCGTTCTCGGAGCGGACCGCCTCGCACAGGGCCGGCGGCTGATCGGCTCCGAGCACGGTGACCATCGCGGTGCAGCCGGCCAGCACCGGAGTCACCACGAGTGTGACGAGCGGAGTCAGCACCCAGCCGGCCAGATCACGACGTCGGTCCAGCCAGTTGGCCCGGCCCGACCCGGCGTCGTCAGTTTCCGACACGGTGCGGACGGTACCGCCCCGACCCGCCCACCGTTGCCCCGTACCCGGGACCGCCGGGGGGCGACCCGGAGGCGGCCCACCGCGTGTGTCTCTGCTGGGGCGGCGCGGCCATCTTGAATTCCGCCGGCCGGCTCGCACGCCCGCGACCCTAGCGGCCGTCAGCAACGCCTCCCGCTGTCAAGTGCGCACCCGGCAGAGCCGGCAGGTCCACTGGGACGTGTCACCGCAGCCCCGCCCAGGGGTCCTCCCGACGCCACAGGGTCGGCAGGTGCAGAGCGACCCGCTCGTCGTGGGCCAGCCGGGTGAGGACCCCCATGGTGAAGTCGAGGTCGTCGCCCGCGTACGGCAGGGCGCGCAGCGGCCGGTCGAGCGGGCGGAAGAAGTCGTCCCAGTGGACGAGGACCACGCGACGGGCTCCGACGGCTCGTACGGTCTGCGCCCAGTACGTGCGGAGGTAGCTTTCGTCCTGCCCGCCGAGCTGGCCGACGCCGAGGTAGACGACGTCGGCCCGGTATCCGTCGAGCGCTCCTGGCCGGTAGCCGGCGCTGCCCTGGACCAATGCGGTCCGGCCGCTCGCGTGCGCGACGAGCACCGACCAGGCTTCACCGCACCGGTAGGCGGACGCCCTGGCCGGGGGCACCACGGGCGCGGTGATGGTGCCAGGGAAACGATCCGGTGGGCAGTGCTCAGACTCGACGAACGTGAGGGTGAAGGCACCCAGGGACATCGGCTCGTGGGGGGTGACGACGTGGATGCGTTCATCGGTGAGCCCGGCCCCTCGGCCGACGTTGGCTGCGGACCGGCCGCCGGCGAGCACCGCCCCGGTGCGCAGGGCGACGGTCGCGGAGTCCATGACGTGATCGAAGTGGGTGTGCACCGGGATCACGGCGGCCAGCCGGCGGCCCCCGTGGTCGAGGCCCAGTCGGGTGAGCGCGGAGTCGATGCGCACGTCGTCGGGTACGAGCCTGCCGAGGGCGACCCTGAGCAGGGACGGCCGGGAGAAGAACCCGTCGGTCATCACCGCCGTGTCGCCGTCGTCGAACAGCAGGCTGGAGACGCCGAGGAACGTGACGTTGAAGCCCTCCGCAGCGGGCGGGACGTCGAACCGGTCGGCGTATGCAGCCAGGTCGGGCCGGCCGAGCTTCATGCGCATGGCGGGACGCTACCTTCTGCCGGGCGGCCACTCGCTCCGGAAGGCCCCATAAAGCTGTCTTACCACTCAGTGACAAGATGCGTCCTCATCCGCTGCGGTTCTGGACCGTGAGTGAGTACGACGGTGGGGAGTGCCTGTCATGGACGCAGACGTGATCGTGGTCGGAGCCGGGCTGGCCGGTCTCGTCGCCGCCGCCGAACTCGCGGAGGCGGGCCGCCGGGTGATCCTGCTGGACCAGGAGCCCGAGACGAATCTGGGTGGGCAGGCGTTCTGGTCCTTCGGTGGCCTGTTCCTGGTCGACTCGCCGGAGCAGCGCCGGATGGGGATCCGGGACTCGCGCGAGCTCGCCCTGCAGGACTGGCTGGGCACGGCCGGGTTCGACCGGCCCGAGGACGAGTGGCCGCGCCGGTGGGCCGAGGCGTACGTGGACTTCGCGGCCGGGGAGAAGCGGTCCTGGCTGCACGCCCAGGGCGTTCGGTTCTTCCCGGTGGTCGGCTGGGCCGAGCGCGGCGGGTACGGGGCCACCGGGCACGGCAACTCGGTTCCGCGTTTCCACGTCACCTGGGGCACCGGACCTGCGGTCGTCGCGCCGTTCGCGCGTCGGGTCCGCGACGCCGCCGCGAAGGGACTGGTCACCTTCGCGTTCCGGCACCGGGTCGACGAGCTCATTGTTACCGACGGTGTGGTGACCGGCGTACGGGGTGCTGTCCTGGAATCCAGCGACTCCGCTCGCGGGGTGGCCAGCAGCCGCACGGTGGTCGGCGACTTCGAGTTGACCGCCCAGGCTGTCCTGGTGTCCTCCGGCGGTATCGGCGCCGACCACGACCTGGTCCGCGGCAATTGGCCGGCCCGGCTCGGCACCCCACCCGAGCACATGATCACCGGTGTCCCCGCGCACGTGGACGGGCGGATGCTGCGGATCACCCAGGAAGCCGGCGGCACCGTCATCAACCCCGACCGGATGTGGCACTACGTCGAGGGGGTGAAGAACTGGAACCCCATCTGGGCCGGCCACGGCATCCGCATCCTGCCCGGGCCCTCCTCGCTGTGGTTCGACGCCACCGGCAAGCGGCTGCCCGGACCGCTCTACCCCGGTTTCGACACCCTCGGCACGCTGGCGCACCTGCGGACCACCGGGCACGACCACAGCTGGTTCGTACTCACCCAAAAGATCATTGAGAAGGAGTTCGCGCTCTCCGGCTCCGAGCAGAATCCCGACCTCACCAACAAGTCGGTCCGGCAGACCCTCGGCCGCATCCGCCCCGGCGCACCCGCACCCGTCGAGGCGTTCAAGCAGCACGGCGAGGACTTCGTCGTCGCCGACACTCTCGACGAGTTGGTCGCCGGCATGAACGCACTGACCGACACGCCCCTGCTCGACGTGGAGGACATCCGCCGCGAGGTCGTCGCCCGCGACCGGGAGCTGGACAACGCGTTCACCAAGGACGGCCAGATCTCCGCCATTCACAACGCCCGCCGGTACCGCGGCGACAAGCTGGTCCGTACGGCGACCCCGCACAAGATCCTCGACCCGAAGGCCGGTCCGCTCATCGCGGTCCGGTTGCACGTGATCACCCGCAAGACCCTCGGTGGCCTGCAGACCGATCTGTCGGGGCGGGTGCTCGGATCCGACGCGACCCCGATCCCCGGCCTGTACGCCGCCGGTGAGGCGAGCGGATTCGGCGGGGGCGGCGTGCACGGCTACCGCTCCCTGGAGGGCACCTTCCTCGGCGGCTGCATCTTCTCCGGCCGCCAGGCCGGCCGCGCAATCGCGCAGGCAACCGCCTGACGGGGGCGCGGCGGGCCGGGCGGGCGAGGGCTGGTCGACGTCCCGGCGCGGTTCCGACCAGGCCGGGATCGGCCGAGGGACGGTTCAGCCGATGCACGGGGCGTACCTGATGAGGGCGACCCCGACCAGGCAGATGACCGCGCCGACGACGTCGTAGCGGTCGGGGCGGGACTTGTCCACCACCTGGTCCTACGGGGCGGGCCGCCCGGCGGCCGCCTACGATCTCGCCATGATCACCCCGCCCCTGCCGCCCGAGGCGCTCGCTCGCTATCCCGGCCTGGAGAAGCTCGGCCGCACGACGACCCGGCTACACCCACGTCCCGGGGCGGTCACGGCGGCCGACAGCCACGTCGGCGGGCCGCTGCCTTGGCCGGCCGACGAGCCCTGGCCCACCTGCGACGTGCCGCATATGGTCCACGAGGACGTGCCAATCCCGGCCGAGCTGGCGACCCGGATGCGGACGGCGGAGCGCGGGCGCAGGCAGCCGCACATCCTTGCCGAGGGTGAGCTCGATCTGCACCAGGAGTTGGCCGTCCTGGTCGGCCCGGGTTTCGTCGGCTGGGGCTCGCGCGACGGCGGCCCGGTCGTCGGCCACCGGTACGTGCCGCGAGAACACCCCGCGCCCAACCCGATGGTCGCGCTGGCGCAACTGCGCGCCGAGGACGTACCCGACCTGCCCCGCCCCGGTGGGGCAGACCTGTTGCAGGTGCTGTGGTGCCCGTTCGAACACTCCGAGGGCCCGTGGGGGCCGACGGTGCAGCTGCGCTGGCGGCGGGAGACGGAGCTGACCGACCTCCTCGCGGAGCCGCCGCGCGGCGAGGTCGGCACCGACGGTTATATGCCCCGGCCGTGCCGGTTGCACCCGGAGCAGGTCGTCGAGTACCCCTACCCGCAGGAACTGCCGGAGGACCTGCAGCGGCTGGTCGACGAGGATGAGGACGAGGAGTACGTCGACACCTTCATGACGCCCGGGTGGAAGGTCGGCGGGTACGCCAACTGGAGCCTCACCGACCTGCACCCGACGCCGTGCCCCCGCTGTGCCGGCCCTACCACGTTGACCCTCGTCATCGCCTCCTCAGAGCGGGACAGCGGGCGGTGGCAGCCGACGCGGGCGGACGGCGAGCCGGATGACGATTCGTATGAGCCGACCGGGGTGGTCGTCGGCCGGCACGGCGCGCTGCGCATCTTCGTCTGCCTGACCTGCCCGGACGTGCCGTTGCTGCTCGACCAGCAGTGAGGTGAGGTGACCGTGCCGTCGACGAACCCATGGCTGTCCGGACCCACGCCCACCGGCCGCCTGCCCCGCGAACGCCTGGAGGAGCGAATCCTCAACCTACTGTCGTCGCAGAACATGTGCGTGCTTGCCACCGCCGGCCCCGACGGGCCGCTCGCCACGCCGGTGCGCTATTACGCGCTGGGCTTCGCCGTGCTGTTCACCGCCGCGCCGAGGTCGCCGAAAATGCACAACCTCGCCATCGACCCGAGGGCGTCGGTCGGGATCTTCGCTCCGCTGGTCGGGTTGGCCAGCAGCCGTGGCGCGCAGGTCTTTGGCACGGCCCGGGTGCTGGGCCCGGACGACCCGGACCGGGCCCACTATTGGTCGGCGTTCCGCTGGGAGAACGAGCACGTCGAGCGCGGCCGGTCGCTGTCCGACCCTCCCCGGGACACGCTCGTGGTCGTCGAGGCGGATCGCATCGTCTACACAGAACACTGGCTGCGGCGCGATGGCTTCGCACCCCGCCAGATCTGGCGACGCGAAGGCTGAGAGCCACCTACCACGACCCGGTCAGCCGGCTAGAGATCCTGTTCCTGCAAACGGGTATCAGGAGCTCAGCGGGTGTACCGGACCATGATCGTTCCTTGGCACGGAACGAGGAGCGGGTAGAGGTCTCGGGACTCTTGGTTGATCATTGAATGATGCGACGGCCGAGGGTTGTTGGGGTAGTTGGTTGGTTCATGATCGGCGGGGGAATCTTGGTTCCGCTGTTCGCTTGCTGCATGGGAGCAACGATCCCTTACCAGGACCCCACTCCGGAGATGGCGCAGCAGTACGACAAGGAGGTTGCCGCGTCTGACCGTCTGCTCTACCTCGGGCTGGCCCTTGGTCTATTCCTCTTGGTTGCTGGCATCGGAGCAGTCGTCGGAAGCGCGACGAGCCGCCGCATACCCTCTGAGCAGGAGGAACGGGGACGATAGACGTGCCCGATATAGCGGTCAACATCGGCCAGCACTGGCACTTCCACGGTGTCGAGCTGAACGCTCTGCGCCTGTCTGCCGGCCGCGCAGCTACCCGGAGTGTCAATCAAGGCGATTCCTAAGCTGAGAGTTCAGTTGATCAGGTCGGGCTCGTCCGCTCTAGCTGATCCGGGCGGACCCGGAACTGGGTGGTTCTGTCCTCAGCTTCCACGTGGTCTGGTTCAGTACTAACGACAAGAACTTGGTCCTCCTGCTGGCCGACGACGTAGCACCGCATGAACGCCGGACGGGGGAGGGAAGCGCCGGGAAGGATGCCGTCATCCGTGAAGAAGATCGGAACCTTGTCGACGAAGAACCAGCTTCGTCCGTCGGCGTCGACGAGCCGCACACGGACCCACCCCGGCCAGTCTTCGTCGACCCATGCGATCGCCTCGCAGCGCAGCAAGCCGGCGGAACTCCTCACCCCAGTTGATCCTGCCAGGTCTCACCCTCTGTCGGCGCGGTTGTCTGGGGCACACACGGGGCACGAGACACTGCCAAACGTTGTCGACTAGTGAGCAGGCCTGGCAGCCTGAGACGCCGTGTGAGCAGCTGGTGAGCCAATCACGGCTCGCAGTTCCGCTTCAACGTCTGAATCCGGCGCAGCAGCCCTGGGATGGCGATGGCTCTAGACCGGGTTTCCCCCGGTGTTCTCGATCATCCGTCGTAGCACCTTCAAGGCAGTGACATAATCGACGTCATCGATGCCCTGATGGATGCGCGCCCGGATGGCCGGGGCGTGGGTCTTCAAGTCCACGCGCACCTGCTCGCCGGTTTCGGTGATCCACAGTCGGCTCTCGCTGTCGCGGCTGATCCAGCCACGTTCCAGCAGCACCTGCGCCTCGGCGTGCAGGTCGTCCTCGGGCTTGATATAGGTGGCCATGGCCTCTTGGAGTTCAGGAATGGTCATGCCGTGGCCGTCAGGCGAGATGTCGTTCTTGGACAGGTTGCGCAGCAGCCAGAACTGGGGCTGGCTGAAGCCGAGCTCGGCCTGCTGGGCGCGAACGAAGGCGATGAGGGCCTCGTAAGCCAGGCGGGTCCAGTAGGCCGCCGGCTGGGCTGCCAGTTCGGCGTCGGTCATCCGATCGGTCGTCATGGTGCCGCCCTGGTTGAGTGAGATCGTTGGTCGCATGACCGTAGAACCTCAAGCACGGTTGAGGTCAACACGCCGGAGGTTTGGCCGCTCCCGGTAGGGCGTGCCTGGGCAGTACAGCTAGCCCAGCTACGCGGGCTGCTTCGCGTACGGGCGCGTCCGTTCTGCCCACCGCACGAAGTGCGGCGTCACCAGACCCGCCACGACGAACACCCCGCCGAGCAGGAGCCAACCAGGGACTCCCCAGGCGATGCAGAAGAGCGCCAGTACGGTGGGAGCAACCATGTTCGCCAGGCCGGCTCCGAACCCGAACAGTCCCATGTACTGCCCCTGAGCGTGGGCGGGAGCGAGGCTGAATCGGAGTTCCAGCGAACCGGCTGTGTGCCAGAGTTCACCGACCGTGTGGACGATGACGCCGACGACGATGCCTATGAGCGCAAGCCACGAGGGAAGTCCTGCCGCTGCGGCCATCGCCGCCATTCCGACGAAGAACGCCACACCCGAACGCCGCATGGCTTTCCCGGCGCTGACACTGTCGTCGACCCCTCGGCTGGCCCGGACTTGCAGTAGTACCACCAAAGCGGTATTGACGAGTGCTGCCCCACCAATCAGCCATCGGGGTGCGTCGGTGTGTCCGATTATCCAGAGTGGCAGTGCGAAGAGCAGCACCTGGTGGTGAATCGCCATGATGCCGTCGAGCACGGTGACGGCAACGTACGCCCGGTCCTTCATTACATTCCAGGGGCTGGCCGTTTGCGGTGCGGGCACGGGCGGTATCGACGGCAACGCCGCAACGATGGCGGCGCTGGCGACGAAACTGAGCGCATTGCCCAGCACCAGGGCCAGGTACGCCGGACGCGTGTCGTACTGCACTGCGAAGCCGGCAGCCACGGCGGCACAGCTGCCGGCGAGGTTCGCGACCGAGCGTAGGTAGGCGCGGTATCTGGTGAGGTCGGCGCCGCCGATTCCGCGAACCAGCGGGCCACGTGCCGCTCCTCCCGCCGAACGAGCGAGTTCGCCCACGCAGAGCGCCACCAGAACCAGCCAGAACGACTGCACGAGTACCAGCGCCGCCATCGCCACCCCCTGAATGACGAGCATCCGGAGATACACCCCTCGGGACCCTCGTCGGTCAGCGAGATGCCCGACCGGTACGCCGGCAAAAAGACCAACCGCGGCCGCGATGCCCAACCCGAGGCCGACTTGACCCAATGGAAGTCCGACGACACGGGTGAAGAAAAGCGCGGCACTGACCATAAAGACGCCGCTGCCCATCATGTTGACGAACGTCGCTAGAGCGAGAATCCGCTGCGGGCGCGTCTCGGGAATCAGTCCTCGTCGGACCAGAATCGACGTCTTTTGCTTTTCGTCGTCGACCGAGTCTCGTCCGGAAGGGTGATTTTCTTTCTGACCCTGTAGAGCCTGCACAGACTTCGGATCCCTCCCGTTGATTAGCTCGGCGACTCTAGCGAGATCGCAGTGAGCGTGTAATCGGTCTGTCGGCCGATACCGAGAGTCAGCAGCCCCTGTTAGCTTTATTAGCGTCGCAAGAAGGCGTGTGAAGCCCCGCCACGCCATCGCTTACGCCGCCACCGTGGTGCCTGCAGCGCTCAACCCTGGCCGGCTTGCCGGGACAGCGACGGCTCCACTCCAGAGCCACAACTCCACGAACATGGTTGTGGCGGGCGGCGGCGCGCCGAGCGGGCTAGAGCTTGGACCGGACCGCACCGGCCGAAGCCAAAGATGTAGTTACACGACGGGGGCGTTGTACCGATCGAGTGTCGCCTTGGAGGTCGAGGCGTCCTGGAAGATCAGCTCCCACGGCCCGGTGTTGACATCCATGTCCTTGCCGAACCCGACCCACTTGCCGGCCATCCGCCTGCCGGTGGGCTCCGCCAGCAACTGGACCGCGCCGTGATACCTGGCGCCCCGGTAGTAGCCGCCCGGGTCAGTCTGCTCCACCCACGTGCCCGTGACGACGCTGCCGTCCACGGTGAGGTCGAGCGACAGCGACGACGCGGCCGAGCCCGGGAGGCTGCGCACACTTAGCCGGTCCCCGTGCTGCATCACGACCACATAGTGCTGCCCGGCAAACGACTCTTCCCGTCCGCTGGAGTGGTACTGGTAGCGGCTGAGCCATACGCCCTCGTATGACCCGTGGGAAGCGGCGGGCCGGCGTGCGGGAGTCGGCGTGGCCAGGTCGGACATCGGCGACGTCAGGTCGTGGCCACCACGCTGGTCCTCGGCGGCTTGGCCGTTGGGCACCTCGGCAAACCCGAGAAGCGAGATGGGCAGGCCGGTGACGACCTCCAAGGCGCGGGCGTAGACGGGCCGCGGCGCGGCAATCGCACCGGACTCCCACCGCTGGACGAGCCGCTTGTTGGCGTCATTGGGTTCGCCCGTGCGGTGGCCTGCGGCCTGAAGTGCGCGAGCGAAGTCGTCCTGACTCATCCGCATCCCTGCGCGGACGGCCCGAAGAGCGGCATTGGGGGTCGTCATGCACCTCACATTAAGCGACTGTCGTCTTAATGTCGCCCCCACTGTGTCCGTTATGCCGCGTGCTGTGCCGTCGCACCCGGCAACAGAAAGACGGCATCGTGAGGTGCAGAAACACGCGGTCGGATGCACCGCGTCCGCGTGGAAGGAGGCAAACCATGGCGACATCGATCCCCGGGAGCTCATGCGGAAGCTGGCCGGACTACCGCCCCGCCAGGTGTCCATCAGCGAGCAGCCAGAGGTGAGCGGTACGCAGCACGATCCAGGGTCAAGCCGGAGTGAGCAGGCGGAAGGAGCGGAGCGAGAGGCGGCCAAGCAGCGACTCCTCGCCCAGTCCGAGGCGGAGCGAATACCGGTCGAGGAGACGACTCGGGCTGTTCCGGAGCGGCGGTGGCGTCGTGAGTAGTGACCACCTACCGATCGGGCGGCGGGTCGCGTATCTGCGTGCCCGGCGGAAGCTGTCGCAACAGTCCTTCGCTGATCGCCTCGGCAAGTCGAAGAGCTGGGTGGACAAGGTTGAGCGCGGGGTCCGATCGCTGGAGCGGGTGTCGACCATCCGAGATATCGCGGCCGTTCTGCGGGTCGACACCGCAGCATTACTCGGGCGCGATGCGCAGCCCGTGGACGCGACCGAGCAGATCGAGGGCGTCGCGCGAATTCGGGCAGCGCTGTCCACGTACGAGATGGCGCTTGGCCGGACGGCAGCACGCCGACCGACGGTTTCGGCTGACCGTCTCGCCCGGGAGTTGGAGCATGCGTGGACCAGCTACCAGCACGCCCGGTATCCGCAGCTCATTGAGCTGTTGCCGAAGCTGTTGACCGAGGTCCAGCGCACTCACGCATCGGATCCGGAGGCCTGCCGTGTCGCACTTGTGGAGTCGTACCGGGTGACGACGTCGTTGCTGGTCAAGCTGGACGAGGCCAACCTCGCGTGGCTGGCCGCCGACCGGGCCATGTCCGCCGCGACCGGCGATCGGGTGTTGGTGGCTGCCGCGGCGGTGCAGCTCGGCCAGGTGCTTCGGCCATCGGCGCGGGCGAGGTCGGTGATGCTGGCCGCCGCGTACCTGATCGGTTCGCGCGACCTTGACGAGGGCACGCCGCAGGAGCTGTCGCTGTGCGGGTGTCTCCTGGTCCAGGCCGCACTGATGGCGGCACGAGCCGGAGATGACCGCGCCACCGTCGACCTGTTCGACGAAGCCACCGACATGGCCGCCCGCGTGGGCGACGGGCACGACCATTACCGGACCGCCTTCGGACCGACCGCCGTCGAACTTGCCCGGGTCGCCGCCGCCATTGACCTGGGTGACGGGCGGGACGCGGTCGCCCGGCACGAGAAGGCGACCCAGCGAGAAGGGTGGCGATGGTTGCCCGTCGAACACCGAGCGGCACATCTGATCGACGCGGCTCGCGCCTACCTCCAGATCGGTGACCCCGGCAACGCGGCGCGGGTCCTGGTGCAGGCCGACAGCCTCGCCCCTGCGGAGGTACGGAACCGGCCGGCGGCCCGCGAGGTGGTCGCGCAGGTGGCCCGTGACGCGAACGCCCCGATGATGATCACCCAGCTCGCCCTCAGCCTCGGGGTGGTCTGAGCATCCATCAATATGCAACGAAAGGTTGCGCGTCGGCCGAGGAGTGTCGTAGGTTCAGTGCAACCAAAGGTTGCGAAAGGTTGATACGCATGGAGCAGGGAACCATCGAGCGCGACATCCAGGTCGACGCTTCACCCGAGGTGGTCTTCGAGGTCGTCAGTCAACCCGAGCACATGCGGGAGTGGTGGTCTGACGACGCGCGGTTCGAGCCGGTCGCGGGCGCCCCCGGCGAGTTGGTGTGGCGCGACGCGAAGACCGGCGAGACGACGACCGTCGCACTCGCCGTGGTGGAGGTCGACCCCCCGAAGCGATTCTCCTTCCGGTGGTGTTTCACCGACCCGGACCGGAGTGGGCAGGCCCTGCTCGTCACCTTTGACCTGGTCCCGAGCGGTGCGGGGACCCGGGTCCGGATGACCGAGACCGGTTACCGCGAGATGGGCTGGGAGGTCGCCGTCCTTGAGGAGCAGTACCGCGACCACGAAAACGGGTGGGACCACTACATCCCCAGGCTCGGCACCTACGTCGCGCGGCTGGTCTCGACCCCATGAGTACGGCGGTCGACGATGAGCTGTGGTCGGCGATCGGCGACCCCACTCGGCGTACGATGATCGATCTTCTTCTTTCCGACGGGCCGGGCACGGCCACCTCGCTGAGCAGGCGGCTGCCCGTCACCCGCCAGGCCGTCTCGAAGCACCTTGCCGTCCTGGACCGGGTCGGGTTGATCCACGCCGAGCCGGCCGGTCGCGAACGTCATTACCAGGTCGACGAGGCGCAGCTCGCCCGTGCCGTCGCTCAACTGTCGGCGGTGGGTGCCTCCTGGGACGCCCGACTCCGTCGGATCAAGTGGATCGCCGAGGCGATCGAACGCAGCCGCACCAACAACGAAGGAGACTGAGAATGGTCGATATTCTGCACCGCGTGGGCGTCGTCGCTCCGCTCGACGACGTCTACCGAGCGGTGGCAACTCCAGAGGGCCTCGCCGGCTGGTGGACGACCGACACGGTGGGCAAGAGCGAGGTCGGCGGGCAGTTGGCGTTCCGGTTCGGCGAAGCGGGCGGCTTCGACATGGAGGTCCTGGAGCTGGATCCCGCCGGCCGGGTGCGGTGGCGGGTCGTCGACGGTCCCGAGGAATGGATCGGCACCGAGGTCAGCTGGCGTCTCGACCAGCGCGGCGAGTACACGATCGTCCAGTTCACGCACGAGGGCTGGCGCGACCCGGTCGAGTTCATGCACCACTGCAGCACCAAGTGGGCGATGTTCCTGATGAGTCTCAAGGAGCTGGTCGAGACCGGGCGCGGCAGGCCGGCGCCGGACGACGTCCGCATCAGCGACTGGCACTGATCTCCGTGACGGCTGAATCGCCGGGGGATCGCGCGCTCCGCCGCGAGATCGCGATTCCCCCGGCGATCAGGCCGAGGGTCACGATCGCCGTGGCGCAGAACAGCAGCGTCGGACGTGCGCCGATGGCCCCCACCAGCGGACCGCCGAGCATGGTGCCCAGTGGCACCGCCAGCACGAGGATGGCACCGTTCGCGGCGAGCACCGCAGGTAACTGCACGGTCGACGTGCTGCGCTGGAACAGCGCCATCGACGTGGACATGTACGGGGCCCAGATCAGGCCCGCGAGGGCGAAGGCCGGCAGGGACAGGCCGACAGGTACGCCCAGGCCGAGTGGCAGCATGGCGACGCCGAACGCGACGACGATGCCGATGGTGGTGGCCCGGAGCGGCAGGTGGCGAAGGTGGCCGGCAACCAGACTTCCGACGAGGCCGCCGACGCCGAAGGCGGTGTAGTAGACGCCGAGCAGCGTCGCGGAGGCGTGCAGGTCGTCGGTGATGTGGATCGGCATGGCCACGTACACCGGTCCGAAGAGGAAGAAGAACCCGAGGCTCAGCGCCAGAAGGCCCAGCAGCGCGGGGTTGTGGCGGATGACGGCGAAGCCGGCGGTCCGCGAAGCGCCGCGCTCGTGCCCTGTGGCTCTGCCGGTCGCGGGAAGGGCGAAGCGGTACGTGAGGGCCAGCGCGGCGAAGGTGGCGGCGTCGACGGCGATGACCCACACCGGCCCCGCCCAACCGATCAGGATTCCCGCCAGCGGCGGGCCGACGATGGTGGCGAACCCTCCGATGGTGCCGAGCACCGCGTTGGCCGGCAGGTGGTGTCGCTCCGGCAGCACTTCGGCGATCAGGGTGAACCGGCCGGCGGAACCCCACGAGTGCAGCAACGCCGACGCGGCCAACAGGATCACGTACAGCCCGATGGTGAGCACGCCGGCGAGATGCGCGAGGGGGATCGCCGCGAGCGCGGAGGCCCGCAGGATCGCGTCCCACCCGGCGAGCTGGGCACCGCTGCGCCCCCGCAGCAGCCGGCCGAAGACGACCGTCCCGGCCGCGCTGGGCAGGGTGTACGCCGCCATGGCCACCGCGATCCACGTGCCGCGCTGACCGTGCGGAGCGAGCTGGATGGCGAGCCAGGTCACCGCGACCACCGCCATACCATCGCCCAGTGCCGACACGGCCAGCCCGGGCAGGACGCGCCGGAGCAGTGGGTGACTGACCACCGGCCAGTACGGCGATGAGCGCGGGAAACGGGCGGCGTCCGAAGGCATGCTGCCAGCTCACCCGGCGGGAGCCCCGCGAATCAACAAAGACTGCCAGCAGCAGAATCCGCTCTGAGCACAAGGCACTCCCGGCGGCTGACCTGACAACCTCCGCTTCGCGCTACAGCTCGGCCCACACACCAAGCTCGTTGCCGCTGGGATCGGTGAACTGGAACCTACGGCCACCGGGGAACTCGTACGGCCCGTTCACCACCTGGCCGCCGGCACCCTGCACCGCCTGCACGGACTTGTCCAGGTCGCTCGAGTAGAGCAAGACGAGCGGGCCGCCCGCCCGGACTTCCTGGTCCACACGGAGACCGCCAACCTCGGGTGCGGACTCACCCTGCGGGCTCCGAATGCCGGCGTACTCCGGCCCGTAGTCGTTGAACTGCCAGCCGAACGCTTCGGCGTAGAAGCGCTTGGCCTGCTGAAGGTCGGTGACCGTGAATTCCACGTAGTCGATGGCGTGGTGTCGCTGGGGAGAAGACTCAGGCATGCGTCGCATTGTGCGCGCCGGGTATGACGCGCTGGCGGAGGTCGGTCGAGCCCATCTGGACCAGGGAGGCGATTCTAGGAGCGTGTAGCGGCGTGCGTGGCCCCGTGTCGGTAGCCCGACTGCCGGATGGGTCACCGCCCTTGGCTCGTTCCTCGCACCCGACGCGGAGGAACGAGCCAAGGCGGTGCGTCGACCAACCGTCGCTACTCCGCGCGGTAGACGGAGACGTGCGCCGTGCTTTCGGCGTCGAACGGGTGCCGGTGCCAGTCGGCGTACCGCTCGGTGAGCCGGAGCCCCGCCTGCTGCGCCATCTCATCGATCTGGTGCGGCCAGGCGTACCGCATGGCGAACGGCTTCAGGTGTACGCCGTCACCGTCGAACGTGATGGTCTGCCGGATGAACCGCTGCGCCGCCCGGTCGTACCGGTGCAGCCGGATCGTCGCGGAGTCCTCGGTCACGGCACGGACCTGCACCTGCTCGTCGGCGTCGAAGTCGCGCGGGTCGGGCACGAACGTCTCGATGACGAACGCCCCGCCGGGCGACAGCACCCGAGCGACGTTGCGGAAGCAGTCCGCCTGCCGTTCGGCGTCGACCAGGTTGAACAGCGTGTTGTAGACCAGGTACGCGAGCCGGAACTCACCCGCTACTCCGACGTCCGCCATGTCGGCGACGACCACCGTGATCTGCTCGCCGCCAGGCTTGGCCCGTAGTTGCGCCACCATCTCCTCGGACGCTTCGACGCCGTGCACGGTGAGGCCGCGCTCGGCCAGCGGCAGGGCGATCCGGCCGGTGCCGATCGCCAGTTCAAGTACCGGCCCGCCGTCGGCCAGGTCGGCCAGGAAGTCGACGGCCGGAGCCGGGTCCGGGTTGGGTCCGTCGTCATAGCCGGCGGCCCACAGCCGGCCGAAGAGGCCGGGATCGTCGAAGACCGACATCAGCGGCCTCCGGGGTTGGTGTCAGTGGCGCGCAGCCGCGCCGTGGCCAGGGGAGCTGATCTGCTCACGAAGTCTCGATTCCTCAGGTCGGATGACGTTCGGTCGGGGGGACTTCGGTGAGTCGGGCATGGCGGCTGCTCCCTTCGCGCGGCTGTCGGTTGAGGACACCAGAGGCCGCCGGGCCCGGCAAGGCATTTACCTCTGCCGGGCCTGTGGCAGGCCGGATCCGTCAGGAGATGTGGTGCAGGATCACGTTGTGCACGTGGTGGCTCTTCTGCGCGCCACGGAACTCCACCTCGTACGTGTGCGTCCCGACGTGGATGGCGATCGCCCCGGTGGAGAAGAACGTGCCACCCCAGGACTTGTTGCTGACCACGCTCACGCTGGTGATCTTCGAGTACGGGATGCTGGTGATCGCATGCCGCTTCCCGACGAACGAGCGGTCCTGGATGATCACGCGCCGGTCGGTCAGCCCGATGAACCCGGTGCCGGTGCCGACGGCGTCGTAGACGGCGATGATCTGCTCACCGTCGAGGAGCCCGCTCTCGATCTGCTGGACCTGCTCCTTGCGGTCGTACGCGATGTTCGCCATGCCAACCAGGCTAGGCAACCGGTGCCAGTATCAAGTGATCATGGAGCTGTCGGTCGCGGCACGGACGAACTCCCGCACCCGGGCGGTGCTGTTGCTGGCCAGCCAGACCGGCCCCCGCTGGATCGGCGGCGCGTCATGGATCGGCACGTACGCCACGTCGGGGCGCGGGTAGTAGCGCCGGGTGTGCTCGCCCACCGGCAGCACGCCACGTCCCAGCGCCACCAGGGACAGCATCTCCGAGAAGGTGTTCCCGGTCGGGCCCTTCGGCACGGGCCGGCCGGACGGGGTGCGCTCCGGCGTTCGGTCCCGCTTGAACTCCGCCGAGGTCACCGTCGGGTACTGCACCACCGGATGCTCGGCGAGCACCTCCAGCGACACGGACGGCTCCCGGGTGAGCGGGTGACCCGCGGCCACCGCCAGCACCCGGTCCTCGGTGAGCAGCGCCGGGCCGTTGGCCATCCCGTCGAAGGGGTACGAGGCGATCAGCACGTCGGTGGAGCCGTCGAGCAGACCGGAGCGGGTGGTGGCCAGCTGTGCCTCGTGCACCTCCACCTGGCAGTCGGGGTGCCGCTCGGTGAACAGGGCAACCGCTCGGAGCAGCACCGGTGCGGTCCACTCGCCCAGGAACGCCACCCGCAGCGTCCCGGTGACGCCCCGCCCGGCGTCGACCGCGCGACGGACCGCCTCGTCCATCCCGGCCACCAGCGGGGCCAACTCGTCGGCGAGCTGCCGCCCGATCGGGGTGAGCTGGACGACGCGACTCGTTCGGGCGAACAGGGGTGCCCCGATCCGGCGTTCCAGCTTCTTGATCACGTGGCTGACCCGGCCGGTGCTGACCAACAGCCGCTCTGCGGTCCGGCCGAAGTGCAGCTCCTTGGCGAGGGTCAGGAACGTCTCGACCTCGTACCGCTCCAGCACACCGCTCCCATTGTTGACCTGTGCGCAACGATCGTAGCGGCAACGGCTCTTGGTCGGCGTCGCCCGTCAGCGGATCTTGAACGGCGGCAAGGGAACCACTCGACCGAAGGGCTTCGCGATGACCATCGACGACTACCTGACCGGCCTGCCCGGCCCACTGCGCGAGATCGGGGAGAAGCTGACACCCGTCATCGCGGCTGCCCTGCCCGGGGCGACCGGCGCGATGTGGCACGGCCACCCCGTCTGGAGCCTGGGCGACCGGCCGGGCCTGCGCCCGGTCTGCCTGCTCAAGGCGTACCGGTCGAACGTCACCTTCGGGCTGTGGCGGGGGCAGGAGATCACCGATCCGTCCGGACGACTGGTGCCCGGCGCACGGGCGATGGCGGCGGTGAAGCTGCACGAGGTCGCCGACATCGATCCGGCGCTGTTCACCGACTGGCTCCGCGCGGCGACCGCGCTGGAGGAGGCGTGAGCACGCTGCGGGTGACGGGTTTCGACCACCTGGTGCTGACCGTCGCCGACGTGGAGCGGGCGCTGGACTTCTACTGCGGCCAGCTCGGGTTGGAGCCGGTACGGGTCGACGAGTGGCGGGCCGGCGCCGCTTCCTTCCCGTCGGCGCGGATCAGCCCGGAGAGCATCGTCGACCTCGTTCGTGGCGACCGGCAGGGCGCGAACGTGGATCATTTCTGCCTGGTGGTGGCACCACTGGACTGGGCGCAGGTGATCGACTCGGGGGCCTTCACGGTGCTGACCGGCCCGGTCGGCCGGTTCGGTGCTCGCGGCTCGGCGACCTCGATCTACGTGCGGGACCCGGACGGAAACTCCGTGGAGCTGCGCTGGTACCCGCAGGACGCCGACCGGTGAGCCGACCGTGCGGTCGGGTCGTGCGGTGGGGTCGTGCCGTGATCGGCTCGATGTCGCCGATGTTGGGGGATCCCCGGCGTAGGGAAACCCCGACATCGGCGAAACGGAGTCGATCACCGCCGGCGAGGTCGGTCCCTGGTGGGCTTGCGGCGGGACCCTGCACCACATCAGCACGCCGATCACGGCCAGCGGACTGGTGCCCCTTTCGCGGAGACCTCAGACCTCGGCAACCACTCAGGAACCTCAGGACTCGGTGACGGTTCGGTAGACGTCCTCGATCCGGGCGGCCAGCAGGACCTCGCCCTCGGTCAACGGCTCGCCGTTGCCGTGCCCCACCCGGATCTGGGTGCTGTCTGCGTGGCGGCTGATCTCGGGGCGCAGGTGCAGCGCGTCGGCGATCACCTTCACACGTTCGGTCAGCGCCGCGTGTTGGGTATCGTCGATCACGAGCGTGCGTCGGATCTGCTCGTCTTCCCGCGTCCAACCAGATAGCAAGGTCAACGCGTCGGAAAGGTAGTCGTGCTTGGCTCGGCTGTTGAACAGCACGCGCATCACCGCACCCCCCAAGCGCCGTTGCCGGCTTGTGGCCAAATCGTCGCCATCCCGTGCCTTGTCGGTGCCCTCTAGTCTCTCGCCGCTCGGAAGGGGTGTCCACGCCCACACTTCCGGGTTCTATTGGCCTAGCGGCCGGTTACGGTACCCAAACCGCCGATTGATCTGGCACCCTGGACGCCCGTGCAGACCGAACGGGCGAATGGTGGCGGGCAGGCCGAACGACGGGACCCGAAGGTGATCGTCGGTGCGGCGATCATCCAGGACGGGCGGGTGCTCGCCTGTGCGCGCTCCGCCCCGCCGGAGGTGGCGGGGATGTGGGAGTTTCCCGGTGGGAAGGTCGAGCCGGGGGAGGCCGAGACCGACGCGCTGATCCGGGAGTGCGCCGAGGAGTTGGCCGTACGCGTGGAGATCGGCGACCGGGTCGGCCGCGACGTGCGGATGGCGCACGGCCGCTCGGTGCTCAAGGTGTACGCCGCCCGCCTGCTCGATGGCGAAGAGCCGCAGGCGCTGGAACACGAGGCGCTCCGCTGGCTCGCGGCCAACGAACTGGACTCGGTCACCTGGCTCCCCGCCGACGCCCCCATCGTCGCGGCCCTGCGCCCCCTGCTAACCACCCCCTGAACCCCCACCCACGGCGGGCTCCCTGGCCACCATGGCTCCCGTTGATCATGAAGTTATTGCCGCGACACGCCGGACAGCGTGGCAATAACTTCATGATCAACGGGGTGGGTCGGCGGGGTGGGGACGGGGTGGGTGAGGGTATGGGACGGGGGCTACCGGCAGCGCCGGTAGCCCCCGTTTTGGTGGTCTTGTCAGTGCTTGTCCTGGTCCGGGTGCGCGAAGTTGAGGTGCTCCGGAGGCAGCGGGAAGGTCACGTCGTCGCCGAACGGCGACGGCGCGGCGGCCCGGTCGAAGGTGAGCTCGGTCAGTGGCAACCGGCCCCGGTCGTCGACCGCCGGAGCGGTCGGGTGGGGCACCTCCCGGTCCCAGTTGACGCCGCTCTGCGCCTGCGTCTCGGCCCGCGGGTCGTGGGAGCCACCCGCGTGCGAGTGCACCCCGCCCCTGGCCGCAGCCGGCGACGTCGAGCCCTGACGGGCGGTGGTCACGCTGGTCTGGGGAGTCTCGCCCCGACGGAAGATCTTGCTACCAAGCCACACAAGGGGATCGTACCTGCGGTCGACGACCCGTTCCTTCATGGGGATGATCCCGTTGTCAGTGATCTTGATGTGCTCGGGGCAGACCTCGGTGCAGCACTTGGTGATGTTGCAGAAGCCGAGGCCCTGTTCGGCCTGCGCGTACTCCTTGCGGTCGGTCCGGGCGTCCAGCGGGTGCATGTCCAGCTCGGCCGCCCGGATGAAGTACCGCGGGCCGGAGAACGCCTGCTTGTTCTCGTCGTGATCGCGGATCACGTGGCAGACGGTCTGGCACAGGAAGCACTCGATGCACTTGCGGAACTCCTGCGAGCGCTCGACATCCACCTGCTGCATCCGGTAGTCGCCCGGGGCCACGTCCGCCGGCGGCGCGAACGCCGGCGTCTCCCGTGCCTTCTCGTAGTTGAACGAGACGTCGGTGACCAGGTCCCGGATGACCGGGAAGGTACGCAGCGGGGTGACCGTGACGGTCTCCTCGTCGCCGAAGGTCGACATCCGGGTCATGCAGCCCAGCCGCGGCTTGCCGTTGATCTCCATTGAGCAGGAGCCGCACTTGCCGGCCTTGCAGTTCCACCGGCAGGCCAGGTCGGGCGCGTCGGTGGCCTGCAAGCGGTGGATGACGTCGAGGACGACCTCGCCCTCGTTCACCTCGACCATGTAGTCCTGCAGGTCACCGCCGGTCTCGTCACCCCGCCAGATCCGGAACTGACGCTTCACGCTCATCGGTTGTCCGCCTCTCCAGCGTCGGCGACGAGAGCGTCGAAGTCGGCGAGCTCCTCGTCGGTGAGGTACTTGCCCAGCTCCACCCGGTCGAAGAGGCCGATCAGCTCCGGCCGCATCTTCGGCAGCGGCTTCCGGGTCAGCTGCACGGTGTGGCCGTCCAGCGAGCAGACCAGGTTCACCTGCCGCCACTTCGGCTCCATTGCCGGGTAGTCCTCCCGGGTGTGCCCGCCGCGCGACTCCTGCCGCTCCAGCGCCGCCTTCGCGGTGCACTCCGAGACCACCAGCATGTTGCGCAGGTCCAGGGCCAGGTGCCAGCCCGGGTTGTAGCGTCGGCCGCCGGCCGCACTCACCTTGGCCACCCGCTCGCGCAGCTCGGCCAGCCTGACGAGCGCGTCGGCCAGCTCGCCCTCCCGCCGGATGATGCCGACCAGATCCCCCATGACCGCCTGAAGGTCCTGCTGCAGGGTGTACGGGTTCTCGCCGGTGTCCCGTTGCAGCGGGGCGAGCGCGGTCTCCACGGCAGCCTCGACCGCGTCCACGGCCACCTTCGGCCGGGCGGCCAGCCCGTCGGCGTAGCTGGCCGCGTGCCCGCCCGCCCGCTTGCCGAAGACCAGCAGGTCGGACAGGGAGTTGCCGCCGAGTCGGTTGGAGCCGTGCATGCCGCCGGAGACCTCACCGGCGGCGAACAGGCCGCGTACGTGGCCGAAGGCGGCACCCGAATCCGGGTCCACCTCGACGCCGCCCATCACGTAGTGGCAGGTCGGCCCGACCTCCATCGGCTCGGCGGTGATGTCGACGTCGGCCAGCTCCTTGAACTGGTGATACATCGACGGCAGCCGTCGGCGGATCTCGTCGGCCGAACGCCGGCTCGCGATGTCCAGGAAGACACCACCGGCGGGGGAGCCCCGGCCGGCCTTGACCTCGCTGTTGATCGCGCGGGCCACCTCGTCACGGGGCAGCAGCTCCGGCGGACGCCGGTTGTTGTCCGGATCGGTGTACCAGCGGTCCGCCTCCTCCTCGGTCTCCGCGTACTGCTTGCGGAAGACGTCGGGGACGTAGTCGAACATGAACCGCTTGCCGTCGGAGTTCTTCAGGACGCCACCGTCGCCGCGTACCGATTCGGTGACCAGGATGCCCTTCACCGAGGGCGGCCAGACCATGCCGGTCGGGTGGAACTGGAGGAACTCCATGTTGATCAGAGTCGCCCCGGCGCGCAGCGCCAACGCGTGCCCGTCCCCGGTGTACTCCCAGGAGTTCGAGGTGACCTTGTAGGAGCGTCCGACGCCACCGGTGGCCAGCACGACGGCCGGCGCCTCGAAGAGAACGAACTCCCCGGACTCGCGGTAGTAGCCGAACGCGCCGGCGACCCGGTCACCGTCGAGCAGCAGCTCGGTGATGGTGGTCTCGGAGAACACCTTGATCCGGGCGTCGTACGAGCCGAACTCCCGGTGATCCTCCTGCTGGAGCGAGACGATCTTCTGCTGGAGGGTGCGGATCAGCTCCAGGCCGGTCCGGTCGCCCACGTGCGCCAGGCGCGGGTACTCGTGGCCGCCGAAGTTGCGCTGGGAGATCTTGCCGTCCTTGGTGCGGTCGAAGAGCGCACCGTACGTCTCCAGCTCCCAGATCCGCTGCGGCGACTCCTTCGCGTGCAGCTCGGCCATCCGGAAGTTGTTGAGGAACTTGCCGCCGCGCATGGTGTCGCGGAAGTGCACCTGCCAGTTGTCCCGGCTGTTCACGTTGCCCATCGCGGCGGCGGCGCCGCCCTCGGCCATCACCGTGTGCGCCTTGCCGAAGAGCGACTTGGAGATGATCGCGGTCTTCTTGCCGGCGAGCCGGGCCTCGATCGCCGCGCGCAGACCGGCGCCGCCGGCTCCGATGACGACGACGTCGTAGTGGTGTCGTTCGATGCGAGTGGTTGTGGTCATGTCAGGGGCCCTTTAGTTGATGAACCGCAGGTCGGAGAACCAGCCGGCCGCGAGCGCCATGATGTAGAAGTCGGCCAGCGCCAGGGTGCCGAGGGTGATCCAGGCGAGCTGCATGTGCCGGACGTTCAAGGCGGAGACGAACGTCCAGGCCTTGTACCGCACCGGGTGCTTGGAGAAGTGCTTGAGCCGGCCACCGATGATGTGCCGGCAGGAGTGGCAGGAGATGGTGTACGCCCAGAGCATGACCACGTTGAGCAGCAGGATGATGTTGCCGAGCCCGAAGCCGAAGCCCTTCGGCGAATGGAAGGCGAGGATCGCGTCCCAGGTGTTGATCAACGAGATGATCGCGGCGGCGTAGAAGAAGTAGCGGTGCAGGTTCTGACCGAGCAGCGGGAAACGGGTCTCACCGCCGTACTCCTTGTGACCGTCCGGCACGGCGCAGGCCGGCGGCGACAGCCAGAACGACCGGTAGTAGGCCTTGCGGTAGTAGTAGCAGGTGAGCCGGAACAGCAGCAGGAACGGCAGGGTCAGCGCGGCGTCCGGGATGATCCACCAGCCGGGCAGGAATCGGCCGAAGTGCGAGGCTGACTCGACGCACCGGTCGGTCACGCACGGGGAGTAGAACGGGGTCAGGTAGTGGAACTGGTCCACCCAGTACCACTTGTGCATGAACACCCGGACCGTCGCGTACGCGACCCAGGCGCTGAGCCCGATCACGGTGATCAGCGGGGCGAACCACCATCGGTCGGTACGCAACGTCTTCGCCGCGATGGCGGCGCGCGCCCGCGCTCCCCGCGGCTTCGTTGCCGTTGAAGTCATTCGAGTCGTCTCCTCGACGGGCCCGTACGGGCGGGCTGATCTTTCTCCGGTCGGCACGCGGACCGGCGAACCCGCACCCGCTGCCACGTCCATGCGCACACCAACGACCACGCCGGATCGACCGACGCAGCTAAGTGACACACGTTACGCCGATCTCTGCGGGCCGTCCGCGCAAGGGAGTGTCCCGTGTGTCTGGCCTGCGGAGAAGCCCTGGCGCGCAGATCGATGGCCGTTGTTAAGAACATCACTGCGCGTCCGGTCGGCTCAACCCGAGGCGCCCCCGGTGAAGTGCCAGGACGCCAGTCGCAGCGAGGGTGCCGCCCACCATGCACCGTCCACCCGGTCCGGTATGCGCACCGCCCCCGCGCCCAGCCCGAGCACGGCCCCGGGGCCGAGCGCCCGCGGGTACGACTCGGTGAACCGCAGGTCGCGTACGGCTCGCACGACCGTGCCGTCCTCGATCAGCCAGACACCGTTGCGGGTCAACCCGGTGACGACGAGGCTCTTCGGGTCGAGCACCCGGGTGTACCAGAGGTCGGTGACCAGCAGCCCGCGGCGTACGCCGGCGACCAGCGCCGCGGTGTCCGCGTCGACCACCGCACCGGCGGCTCCGCCGGTGGTGCTGCGGCCCACCGCACTGGCCGGGCCGGCCGCCGCGCCGGACAGGCGCAGGTTGCGCGCCATCGGACCCCAGGTGACACCACCCGCGGTCGCGTGGCCGGTGGACTCCGCGCCGGCCTCGGCGGCGGTACGCCGATCGTGCGCCACCGCTCGGGTGGTGCCCGCCTCGACCAGGGTCAGCGCCCGTCGACCGGTGCCTTCGGCATCGAACGGCAGCCCCGACGCGCCCAGCGGATCGTCCACCAGGGTCACCGCCGAGTCGAACTGGGCCACCCCTGGCTGGGCGAACGACTGTCGCTCGGCGTACCGCTTGCCGTTGAAGCCGTACCAGGCGAGGTTCTGCAAGAGGTCCGCCACGGCGGACGGCTCGAACACCACCTCGTAGCGCCCCGGCGGCAGCTCGACCGGGTCGGCCGCCGCCTGCGCCTTCGCGGCGGCCTGCGCGCCCAACTCGGCACCGTCGAGGTCGGAGAGCCGGTCGGCGCAGCGCCGGGCCACCCCGTCCGCGCCGTCGCGGCGGGCGATGCCGTCCATCGCCGCCTCCGCGGAGCGGCCGTACGCGGTGTGCCCGGCCGAGTTGGCGAACGCCGACGAGCGGTGCGCGGTGCGGCAGTAGCCGGCGGTGCTGAGGCCCCCGGCGGCGGCCACGAACGCGCCGACCCGATCGGCCCGCTGATCCGGCTCGGCGTGTGCGGTGGCCTCGTCGACGGGCGGCGCGGCCGGCGCGGGTGTGGGCGGAGCCAGCCCCGGCCAGCCCGGGTCGGGCGGGCAGAGCCGCGCCGCGGCCAGGGTGCGCTCGACCAGCGCGTGCAGCCCGTCGGCGGTGACCACACTGCCGCTTCCGGCGGTGGTCCGACCGTCGACGTGCACCCGCAGCCGGACCCCGACGGTCGACTCCGCGACGTTCTGGTGGATGGCCGAGTTGGCGAACCGGGTCAGCGCCAGGTCCGCCCGCGTCACCACCGCCTCAGCCTGGGCGGTCGGACCACCTAGCCGTCGGACCAGCTCAATGACCTGCCCCGCCAACTCTGGCTCCGTCATGCCGACACCCCCACCCGGACGTTGCGGAAGCGGGCCGGCGCGGCCGGGTGGCCGGTGTGCCCGATCTGGCCGGGCTGGCCCTTGCCGCAGTTGGGCGTTCCCCAGGAGACCGTCTCGCCGGAGAGCATGTCCATTGAGCGCCAGAAGAGCGGGCCGATCCCGGTGTAGGTGGGATTGCGCAGCATCCGCCCCCGCCGACCCTTCTTGATCTCCCAGCCGACCTCACAGCCGAACTGGAAGTTGAGGCGCTTGTCGTCGATCGACCAGGAACGGTTGAGGTCCATCAGCACCCCGTCGTCGGTGGCCGCGATGATCTCCTCCAGGGTGTGCGGGCCGGGTTCCAGGCCGACGTTGGTCATCCGCACCATCGGCAGCCGGGCCCACCCGTCGGCCCGTACGCTGCCGGCGTAGTCGAGGCTGGCCATGGCTGCGGAGTCCCGGCCGGCGAGCACGCCCACCCACCGTCCATCACGGACCGCGTCGCGCCTGACCGCGGGGGAGCCCTCGTCGTCGAAGCCGAAGCTGCCCAGCGCTCCAGGGATGGTCGGGTCGATGGTGATGTTCATCAGCTCCGAGCCGTAGCGCAGCGAGCCGAGTTGGGCCAGGTCCAGCCAGGACGTGCCGGCGAACGCGGCCTCCCAGCCGAGGATCCGGTCCAGCTCGATGGCATGGCCGACCGACTCGTGGATCTGCAGGGCGAGCTGCTCGCCGCCGAGGATCAGATCCGTCTCGCCGGCCGGGCAGGGCGGCGCGGTGAGCAGCGCCCGCGACTCCTCAGCGATCTGCGCGGCGTGCGCGGCCAGGTCGAGCGACTCGACCAGCTCCCAGCCGGTGGTGCCGTACTGCCCCCGGTAGCTCGGCCAGGACCGGCGCTGTGTCTCGCCGTCGCCGATCGAGGTGGCCGAGATGCCGCCACCGCACTCGCGGATCCGCTGGTCGATCCGGTGGCCCTCGCTGGAGACGAACCACTTCGCGGTGTCCCAGATCTGGTACAGGCCCTCGGCCAGGTCGGCGCCGTGCTCGGCCATCGTCCGGGTCGCGCCGACCAGGAGGTCGCCCTTGTCCGACAGCGGCACCCCGAGCGGGTCGATCTGGCAACCGGAGGCCCAGCTCGCGGTGACCGCTTCGACCGGCACCAGGTCGACCGGCGGACCGGGCACCCGCGCGCTCGCCATGGCGGTCCGGGTCGCACGTCGGCCGGCGTCGCGGGCGGCAGCGTCCGAGAGATCGGGTACGGCGTGGAAGCCCCAACTCGCCCCGACCAGCGCCCGGACGCCGAGCCCGATGCTCTCGTCCTGGGTCAGCTCCTCCACGTCGCCGTTGCGCGCGGTCATCGACTCGTAACGGCGGTGCATCACCCGGGCGTCGGCGTACCGGGCGCCCGCGTCGAGAGCGGCCTGGACGGTGGCGGTGGCCGCGTCGAACTCGGTCATGTGACCGACCCTAGGCCAGCCGACCGACACCCGTCAGGGGAGCAGATCCTCCGGCCGGATAGTGGCCTTCACCGGCTCAGTGAGCACCAGCAGATCACCCGGTCTGGTCACGGACTGTTCGGTGTAATGACCGCCCCGACGCCGGTACAGATGCATGGTGCCGCTGTCCTGCTCCACCAGGAGGTACCACTCGATGCCCGCGGCGGCGTAGTAGTGCATTTTGAGCACCTTGTCGGTCGACGCGTTGCTCGGCGAGATGATCTCGCACACCAGCCGCACGTCACCCGCCTCGACGTTGAGTTCGTCGAAGTCGATCGGGCCGGTGATAACAAGATCGGGAATCGGTATCCGTCCTGGCCTGAGTCGAACGTTCACCGCTTCCAGGACGTGCAGGCCGGCTTCGCGAACCGGGGTTCGCAGCACCGCGCGTAGTTCGCCGGAGATGTTCTGGTGTCGGGGGGTGGAGGCTGGGGTCACGTGGAGGCTCCCGTCGAAGAGTTCGACGCGTTGCTGCGTCTCGCCGAGGGCGAGGTAGTCCTCTTCCGTCCACGGGCCTTCGTGGCCGAACACTGCCGCGGTCATCGTCACCTCCACCTCGTGCCGGCGGGAATCCTCCCGGTGCCGCCGCCACCATGGTCGCACCCGACGTGCGATCAGGAGATGAATGGGCGTGGATAGCGAGGTGAGGGGTGTTCAGGGCGATGCCGACTCGTTACGCTCTGGCCCGCTGACAGGTGCCGACTTTGTAGCTTATTTTCACCCTCGGGACTTTCCTGTAAGTTCTCTTCGTCACTGAGGGAGGCGGCCGTGGACAGCTCGGATTCGGCGCCGTCCGGGGAACCGGACGACAGTCCCGCCGTGCCGGGGCAGCGTGGCAACGAGGACGCCTACCTGCGGGTGACCGACCTGCGGGTCCGGTTCGACACCGAGGACGGCGTGGTGCGCGCGGTCGACGGGGTGTCGTTCGCCGTCGAGCGGGGCCGCACGCTCGGCATCGTGGGCGAGTCGGGCTCCGGCAAGAGCGTCACCTCGCTGGCCATCCTCGGCCTGCACGATGCCAAACGGACCACCATCACCGGGGAGATCTCCGTCGGTGGCCAGCAGTTGGTGGGCCTCGGAGACGAGGAGGTACGCCGGCTGCGTGGCCGTGACATGGCGATGATCTTCCAGGACCCGCTGTCGGCGCTGCACCCGTACTACACGGTGGGCCGGCAGATCGCCGAGGCGTACCGGGTGCACCACCCGAAGGCCAACCGGCGGGAGGCCCGCCAACGGGCGGTGGACATGCTGGACCGGGTCGGCATCCCGCAGCCGGCACGCCGCTTCGACCAGTACCCGCACGAGTTCTCCGGCGGCATGCGCCAACGGGCGATGATCGCGATGTCCCTGGTCAACGACCCGGCGCTGCTGATCGCCGACGAGCCGACCACCGCGCTGGACGTCACCGTGCAGGCGCAGATCCTGGACCTGCTCGCCGACCTGCAGGCCGAGTTCCACTCCGCGATCATCCTGATCACCCACGACCTCGGCGTGGTCGGCCAGGTCGCCGACGAGGTGCTGGTGATGTACGGCGGTCGGGCCGTCGAGCGGGGCAGCGTCGAGCAGGTGCTCCGCTCGCCGCAGCATCCGTACACCTGGGGGTTGCTCTCCAGCGTGCCGTCGCTGCACGGCGACGCGGACGCGGACCTGTTGCCCATCCGCGGCAACCCGCCCAGCCTGATCAACCTGCCGCCCGGCTGCGCGTTCCACCCACGCTGCCGGTACGCGGAACGCACCGGCGGCCGGTCCCGCACCGAGGTGCCGGAGCTGCGTCCGGCGGGCGCGGGCGGTCACCTGGCGGCCTGTCACCTGAGCGTCGAGCAGCGCGCCGCGCTCTATGCCGAGGACATCGCATCCGTGGGGGTGGCCCGATGACGGACGAGCCGCTGCTGCGGGTACGCGGTCTGACCAAGCACTTTCCGGTACGCCAGGGGCTGCGTTCCACGGGTCTGGTGCAGGCGGTCGACGGTCTCGACTTCGACGTGCGCCCGGGCGAGACGCTCGGCCTGGTGGGGGAGTCGGGCTGCGGCAAGACGACCACCGGCCGAATGCTGGTGCGGCTGCTGGAGCCGACCAGCGGCAGCATCGAGTTCGCAGGGCGGGACATCACGCACGCCGGCCGTCGGGAGTTGCGCCCGCTGCGCCAGGAATTCCAGATCATCTTCCAGGACCCGTACGCGTCCCTGAACCCCCGGCACACCGTCGGACGGATCGTGGCGATGCCGTTGCAGGTCAACGGGATCAAGCCGCCGGGCGGGGTCAAGGCGCGGGTGCAGGAGCTGCTGGAGCTGGTCGGGTTGAACCCGGAGCACTACAACCGGTACCCGCACGAGTTCTCCGGCGGGCAGCGCCAGCGCATCGGCATCGCCCGCGCGCTGGCCCTGCGGCCCAAGCTGATCGTCGCCGACGAGCCGGTCTCCGCGCTGGACGTCTCGATCCAGGCGCAGGTGGTCAACCTGCTGCGCGACCTGCAACGAGACCTCGGCCTGGCGTTCGTGTTCATCGCGCACGACCTGGCCGTGGTGCGGCACTTCTGCCAGCGGGTCGCGGTGATGTACCTGGGCCGGATCGTCGAGATCGGCGACCGTGCGGATATCTACGAGCGCCCGCAGCACCCGTACACCCGGGCGTTGCTCTCGGCGATCCCGGATGTCACCCAGCTCGGCCCGGTCGGCCGGATCCGGTTGACCGGTGACGTGCCCACGCCGCTCGACCCGCCGTCGGGATGCCGGTTCCGTACCCGGTGCTGGAAGGCGCAGGACATCTGCGCCACCGAGGAGCCGGCGCTGGTCCCGCGCGACGGTGGCAGACAGGCCACCGCGTGTCACTTCCCCGAAGGGGAAGCAGCCAGCACCGGCCCGGAACGGGAAGCAGCCAGCACCGGCCCGGAACCCGCGGGGTCGATTGCCCAGGTCATCGAGGAGGTGTCGCCGTGAGCCTGTCCCCGGTGGAGGGTGTGGCGCTGGCCGAGATCGAGTCCGGCGCGGGCGCGGGCGCGGGCGGCCCGGCCGTGAAGGGCGTCGTCGGCCGCTCACCCGGTCAGCTCGCCTGGCTGCGGCTGCGCCGCGACCGGACGGCCGTGGTCAGCGGCGTACTGCTGATCTTCTTCATGCTGCTGGGGTTGGCCGCACCGCTGATCGAGATGGCCTACGGGATCGGGCCGCGGGAGCAGTTCCAGAACCTGCTGGACGGCTTCGGCATGCCACTGGGCTATGCCGGCGGGGTCACCGGGGAGCACTGGTTCGGCCTGGAACCGGGGCTGGGTCGGGACATCTTCATCCGGTTGATCTACGGGCTGCGGACCTCGCTGTTCATCGCGTTCGCCGCGGCACTGATCACCGCGACGATCGGTGTCATGCTCGGTGCGCTCGCCGGCTACCTCGGCGGCTGGCTCGACGCGGTGATCAACTGGATCACCGACCTGACCCTGGCCATGCCCTTCCTGATCATCGCGCTGGCGCTCACCCCCACCCTCACGCTGCGCTTCTACGGCGAGCGGGGGCAGGTGTCGTCCGCCTTCGGGGTGGGCGTGCTGATCGCCGTCTTCGCCGTCTTCGGCTGGACCAGCACGGCCCGGCTGGTGCGCGGGCAGGTGATCGCACTGCGCGAGCGGGAGTTCGTGGAGGCGGCCAAGGCCAGCGGCGCAGGGGTGGGGCACATGCTCTTCCGGCAGTTGCTGCCGAACATCTGGGCGCCGATCCTGGTCTCGTTCTCCCTCGCCGTGCCGCAGTTCATCACCAGCGAAGCCGCGCTCTCGTTCATCGGCGTCGGCCTCAGCGACGAGACGCCGAGCTTCGGTCGGATGATCTACCGCAGTCTGGACTTCCTCCAGACCGACCCGGCGTACGTGTTCTTCCCGGGCATCACGATCTTCGGGCTCGTGTTCGCCTTCAACCTCTTCGGCGACGCGTTGCGCGACGCGCTCGACCCGAAGTCGTCCCGGTAGGGGTGGACTCATGGCGCGGTTTCTGATCAAGCGGATCCTCTCCGCTCTGCTGACCCTCTTCGCGGTGAGCGTGCTGACCTTCCTGATGTTCTTCGCCCTGCCGCGCGACCCGGTCACCGGCATGTGCCCGAAGAACTGCAACCCGGAGCGGCTGGAGCGGGTCCGCGACGAGTTGGGCCTGAACGACCCGCTGATCAGCCAGTACGCCGGCTACATGAAGGGCATCGTCACCGGACGGGACCTGGGCAGCGCCCAGGGTGGCCGGTGTGACGCGCCCTGCCTGGGCTGGTCGTACGTCACCAACGAGGCCGTCTCGGACACCATCGCCCGGGTGCTGCCGGTGACGCTGAGCATCGTGATCCCGGCGGCGATCCTCTGGTTGCTGCTGGGTGTTGGTCTCGGCATGGTCTCCGCGTTGCGCCGGGGCACCTGGTTGGACCGCGTGGCCATCGGCTTCTCCCTGACCGGCGCCTCGTTGCAGCTCTACTTCGTGGGCGCGGTGCTGCTGCTGGTCTTCGTCTACAACCTGCGGGTGCTGCCGGTGCCCAGCTACACCTCCCTCTTCGACAATCCGGCGAAGTGGGCCAGCGGTCTCGTGTTGGCCTGGGTGGCGTTGGCCTTCCTGTTCTCGGCCATCTACGCCCGGCTGTCGCGGGCGCAGATGCTGGAGACGCTGTCGGAGGACTTCGTCCGCACCGCGCGGGCCAAGGGCCTGGCCAAACCCAAGGTGTACGGGCGACACGCGCTGCGCGCGGCGATCACCCCGGTGGTGACCATCGCCGGCCTGGACGTCGGTGGCGCGCTCGGCGGCACGGTGATCACCGAGACCACGTTCGGCATCCAGGGGCTGGGGCGTACGGCGGTGGACGCGGTGCGCTCGGGCGACCTGCCCACCATCATGGCCACCGTGTTGATCGCGGCCGTGTTCGTGGTGCTGGCGAACGTGCTGGTGGATCTGCTCTACGCGGCCATCGACCCCCGGGTCCGGCTGCGCTGAGCCGGGCGGTCGGCCGAGGTGTCCACCACTCGGCTCGGCGGCGAAATTTATCGACAACTGTTACACAATCCGTAGGTTTTCTTCCTTACGATCCTCGGGACGTCGGCGGTTCTCGCCCCGACGGACCGCACAGCACATTGGTGAAGGAGGTACTTCATGCGACCACGCGTAGCGGCTGCCGCAGGCGGCGCGATTGCTCTGGTTGTGGCATTGGGTGCGTGCTCGGAGAACACGGGCGAGGGCACCACGGTGGACACCGAGCGGCAGCAGACCGGGGTCATCGCGACCGACCCCAAGGACTCCAAGGGGCCGGCCGCCGAGGTGAGTGGGGCCGCGAAGGGCGGCACCTTCACCATCATCCGGGAGACGCCCATCTCCCACCTGGACCCGCAGCGGACGTACTCGTTCGCCGGTCTGATGACCAACCCGCTCTTCGCCCGCTACCTGACCACCTGGAAGGACGACGGCAAGGGTGGTCTGGTCCTGGTGGGCGACCTGGCCGAGACGCCGGGCACGAACGTGAACAAGGACTGCAAGGTCTGGGAATTCAAGGTCAAGGATGGGGTGAAGTTCGAGGACGGTCGGCCGATCACCTCCAAGGAGATCGCGTACGGCATCGCCCGTTCCTTCGACCCGGACCTCTCCGGCGGCCCGACCTACATCCAGGAGTGGCTGGCCGACACCGCGCAGTTCGACACGAAGTGGGACTTCAAGAAGAACAAGACGTCGCTGCCGCCGGGCCTGAGCACGCCGGATGCCAAGACGCTGCGCTTCGAGTTCGCCAAGCCCCGCTGCGACCTGCCGTTCGCGGTCTCGCTGCCGACCACCGCGCCGCTGCCCGCTGACAAGGACACCGGCGTCAACCTGGACCAGCAGCCGTTCTCCTCCGGCCCGTACAAGGTTGCCAAGAACCAGACCGGCGTACAGCTGACCCTGGACCGCAACCCCAACTGGGACCCGGCCACCGACGCCGTGCGCCACCAGTACCCCGACCAGTTCGTCCTGACCTACGGGCCCACCGCGGACGCCGCCAACAACCGGGTGATCGCCGACAACGGCGCCGACCAGAGCGCGCTCGCCTGGAACACCGTGCCGGCCTCGCTGGTCGCCCGGGTGGCCGGGGACGCCTCGCTCAAGTCGCGCAGCATCCTCTCGCCAACCCCGAGCGCCAACCAGCTCGTGATCAACAACCAGCGGGTCAAGGACCTGAAGATCCGCCAGGCGCTCAACTACGCCATCGACCGCGAGGGTCTGATCAAGGCGCTCGGCGGGCAGACCGTCGCCGCGCCGCTGACCACGCTCATGCCGCCGGCCACCATCGGCTACAAGGCGTACGAGGCCTACCCCGCGGGCCCCAACGGCGACGTCGCGAAGGTCAAGGAACTGCTCGGCGGGCAGACGCCGGAGCTGGTCCTCGGCGTCGCCGACAACACGACCGAGCAGCAGGAGGGCGCCCAGCTCAAGGCCAACCTGGAGCGGGCTGGCTTCAAGATCACGCTGCGGAACATCTCGGACGACGCGAAGCTCGACGAGGTCAAGAAGAAGGACAACCCCTGGGACCTGTACATCGGTAACTGGGCGGCGGACTGGCCGAGCGGCGCCTCGATCCTGCCGGTGCTCTACGACGGCCGCACCATCAAGGCCGAGGGCAACAGCAACAGCGCCTACTTCAACGACCCGACGATCAACGCCGAGATGGACCGCATCCTGGCGCTGGCCCCGGCCGAGCAGGGCCCGGAGTGGGCCAAGCTCGACGAGCGAATCATGAAGGAGCACGCCCCGGTGGTGCCGCTCTTCGTCGACGTGGCCTACAACGTGCACGGTTCCAAGGCCGGTGGGGTCTTCATCTCCAGCGTCTTCGGTTACCCGTCGTTCGTGAACGCGCACGTCAAGCCGTAAGTCACACCGCAGACAGGCAAGGGTCCCCGCCCAACAACGCCGTCGGGCGGGGACCCTTGCCGGATCTTGATCAATCCAGTGCGGCGTCAAGGAATCGACCGCATCGACGCCATGGCCACCGCACTTCATGCGTGCGGCATCATCACCAGTGCCGGACCCGACTGGCTGGAAATAATCCCCGGCCGACCGCACCCGGCACTGGTACAGACGCGAGCCGACCGCTGCATCGCGATGAGCATGAGCGCGCTGGGCATCATCCGTACACCGGGAATCCAGTTCGACGCGGTGCCAGGGCGTGCGTTTGGTTCAGGGAAAGTGCGTTGTCGGCCGGCTCAGTCGCTCGCCGTCGACGACGAGATCGACTTTCTCGTTGTAGAAGGCGATCAGGCCGGCGATCGGCAGGAGTGCGGCGGTTGGGAAGTCGTACGACCAGGCCAGGTCCGGGTGGGTTTGGTCATCGAGACGGACGGACCAGTAGTCGCTGGTCTGGCCCTTGTACGGGCAGGCGGTCCTCGTCGCCGACGCCACGAGGTGCCTGAAGTTCACGTCGGTCCGGTTGAGGTAGTAGCGGGTCGGTAGACCGGTTTCGAGGACCAGCACGGGCGATGTCGACTCGGCCAGGACGACCCCTTCCAGTTCCACCCTTACGCTGCGGGTGGAACGCAGCGCGTCCACCCGCGCATAAGGGTTCCGGGGGTGCACGAAGACCTCCTCGTCCTCCTCGAACCAGCTATCCATGGCTGCCCAGTCGAACCGGATCGTGTCCGCCAACCCGGCCAGCGCGTCGTCTCCGTACAACCGCCCGCACGAAGGACGGATCGTCTCGCCAACCTGCAGCCCGTGCAGCCGCGCGGTCCCGCGCCGGGACACCTCGGTGCGCTGGCCCTCGATCAACAGGTTGCGATTCAGGTCGTCGATGGGGATGTAGTACTGCGGGTAGAACGGCCATTCCCACACGTACCGCGCCCGCGTGGTTTCCAGTACCTGCTCGCCGCCGAGGAAGGCTCGGATCCGGCGAGGCACCGGCTCAATGTGGTCGACCGGGACGATCATCTTCGGATAATCCGACACGTTGTCCTCCCGTAATGTGACGGCCGGCTCGGGCAGGCGCCGGTTCAACGATCAGGGTGGCCCCCGCGTTGTCACATGCGTTTGTTGCAGCGACCGTAACCGATGTCGCCTTTCGTGACGAGCCCTTGGCGGCAGATCCGGACCCTCGCCGATGGTGGCCCGATGAGCGCAGCAGTCGATGGGTCAGCTCGGCGGGCGCTGTGTAGCAGTCCATCGCGGCAGATCCGCTCGCCGTGCCGGCAGGTCGTGCCGAGAAAGAACCAGGTGGGCGACAACCGGTTCGGCTTGATCCGCCGGGCTGCGGTGCTGCTCGTGCGGCACCCGAGCGTCCGGCGCCTCGCGTGGGCCCTGCGCCGGCACGGTGTACTGCGCGAGCTACGCCGCAAGTCAGAATCCAGACCAGTTGATGCCCAACTAACCGAGCCACGATCAGGTGCGGCGTAGCACTCAGCGTCACGAAACCCAGAACGTGGCGGTACCTGATCTTTCGCAATCCCACCGGCGCATCCGCGACCCGCAACTGCAGGATCCGATCTGGCGGCCGTTGCAACCCGACGAGGTGGCTGCCAGCAGCACCGCGTCCACCGCCGTGCAGGCCCGCCTCCGCACTCACCCGAGGTGGGTGCGAAGGAAATCCAGCTCCAGGGGGAGCAGGCGCTCGGCGGTGCCGTTCGCGGCCATGTGCGTGGCGCCGGTCAGCGGCAGCACGGCGTGCGGGCGGCCGGTGCTCAGCAGAGCCGCCGATAGCCGGAGCGTGTGCGCGGCCACCACGTTGTCGTCGGCCAGACCGTGCACCAGCAGCAACGGACGGGCCTGGTCCGGGCCGGTGACCGGCTCGGCGGCCATCTCGACCAACGAGTGGTGCGCGTAGACGTCCATGCCGTCCTCCGGCAACCCCAGATAACGCTCGGTGTACGCGGTGTCGTACAGCGTCCAGTCGGTCACCGGGGCACCCGCGATCCCGCACCGGAACAGCTCCGGGTGGCGCAGCACCGCCAGCCCGGCCAGCCACCCCCCGAACGACCAGCCGCGCACCCCCACCCGACCCAGATCCAGGTCGGGGTGCTTGCCGGCGAGCGCGGTCAGCGCATCGATCTGGTCGGTCAGGATCACGTCGGCCATCCGCCGGTGGATCGCCTTCTCGAACGACGGGGCCACTCCAGGCGTACCCCGGTTGTCGATCGTGACCACCGCGAACCCGGCGTCGGCCCACCACTGCCGTTCCAACCAGGCGGCCCGGGCCGCCACGACCTCCTGGTGCCCCGGCCCGCCGTAGATGTCCAGCAGCACCGGCAGCCGCCGGCCCGTCACGTGGTTGTCCGGGTAGAGCACCGCCGCCGGCAGCCGCCGGTCGGTCACCCGCTCCAGCAGAGGCAGCGGAGAATACGGAGGGATGGCCGCGAACGACCGCAGCTCCGCCAGCTCCTGATCGCCGCGACGCACCGTCCAGCGCACCCCGGCGTGGTCCAGCGACGCGACACCGACCACCAGCACGTCCCCACCCACGGCGGCCGTGTACCAGCCAGAGTCGTTGGTGAGTCGGCGCGCGTCCACCCCACCGCCGATGGTGGTGCGGACCCGGAACAGGTGCCGCTCGCTCGGCTCGCCGTCGCTCGCCTCCACCAGCAGGTCGGCCGGGCCGGCGGCGGCCGCCAGCCGACCCACCACCCGCCGTACGTACAGCGACGGCGGGGTGAGCAGGGTGCCGTCGGCGAACAGGCACCGCGCGTCGTACCCGTCGTGGGCCAACTCCCCGCCGACCAGCACCCGGCCGTCCGGCAGGTGCGCCGGCGTGCCGGCGATCGGCTCGACCCAGCGCGGATCGGCCAACTCGGCGTGCACCTGCGTCTCACCCGTTCGTGGGTCCACCGCCAGCACCAGCCCGTGCTGCTGCGAACGGCGCAGCACGGTGATCAGAGGGCTGCCCTCGACCCAGCTGACCGCGGTCAGGTACGGGTAGGTCTCCCGGTCCCAGTGCACGTCGACCCAGCCGTCGTCCAGGTCCAGCAGGTGCAGGCTGACCTCGGCGTTCGGCCCACCAGCCCGGGGGTACGCAACGGCGGTCGGCGGGCTGGCCGGCTCGGCCGGGTCGTGCAGGTGCCAGCGGTCCAGGCGGGACTCGTCGACCCGGGCGGCGAGCACCGAGCGGCCGTCCGGCGCCCACCAGTAACCCCGGTACCGGCCGAACTCCTCCGCCGCGATGTGCTCGGCCAACCCCCAGCTCACCCCGGCGTCCTCGCCGGCCAGCAGGGTGTCGGTGCCATCGGCGTCGATCACCCGCAGCTCGCCCCGACGCACACCCTCGGCGGCGTCGGTCACGTACGCCAACTGCTGCCCGGTCGGGTCCGGACGTGGGTCCAGCACCGGACCGAGGGCGGCCACCTCCACCACGTCGCCGTGCACCAGATCGGCCCGGTACAACCGCCCGGCCAGCGCGAACACCGCCACCCGGCCGGCGGCGTCCAGCGCGTACGAGCCGATGCCGGCGGCGCTGAGCCGCAGCCGCTCGCGCAGCGCGCGCTCGCCGGGGGACAGGGACCTCGGGTCACCGCCCTCGCCCAGCAGGGTTGCCGGATCGGCGACCAGCCGCTCCTCGGCGGCGGCCACGTCAAACAGCCAGAGCGCGTCCGCCGGGTCCTCCGGGCCGGCAGAGCGCAGGAAGATCACCCGGGAACCGTCCTCAGCTACGGAGACAGCGCGTGGCGCGCCGTGGCTGAACCGGCGGGTGCGGGCGGCCAGCTCCGGAAAGTCCACACGCCAAATCGTAGAGCGGTACCGGGGGTGATGTGGCCGACCTGGGCGGACGCGTCAGCGTCGGCCGGGGCGAACCGCCAGTTAGAGTGACCGTCGTGACGATGCTGCCCGACCGCCGCCTGCTGCTGGTCCACGCGCACCCCGACGACGAGTCGATCGGCACCGGCTCGACGATGGCCCACTACGCGGCCAATGGCGCGCACGTCACGCTGGTGACCTGCACCCTCGGCGAGGAGGGCGAGATCCACGTGCCCGCGCTGGCCCAGCTCGCCGCCGCCGAGGCCGACCAGCTCGGTGGGTACCGGATCGGCGAGTTGGCCGCCGCGTGCGCCGCGCTCGGCGTCAACGACCACCGCTTCCTCGGTGGTGCCGGCCGCTACCGCGACTCGGGGATGATGGGGCTCGCGACCAACGAGCACCCCCGCGCCTTCTGGCAGGCCGACCTCGACGAGGCCGCCGGGCACCTGGTGGAGATCATGCGGGAGGTACGCCCGCAGGTGCTAATCACGTACGACCCGAACGGCTTCTACGGCCACCCCGACCACATCCAGGCGCACCGGGTGGCGATGCGCGCCGTCGAGTTGGCCGCCGCCGAGGGCTGCGCCCCGCTCAAGGTCTACTGGACGGCCATGCCGCTCAGTGTGCTGGAGGCCGGCATGGCGCACTTCGCCGACTCCTCGGACAACCCGTTCGCCGGCATCGAGGACGTCGCCGACCTGCCCTTCGGCACCCCGGACGACCAGATCGCCGCCCGGATCGACGGCACCGACCAGCACACGGCCAAGGAAGCCGCGATGCGGGCGCACGCCACCCAGATCCCGGCCACCTCCTGGCTCTACTCGATTGCCGGCAACTTCGGCGGCGAGTTCATGGGCGTGGAGTTCTTCACCCTCGCGGCCGGCGAGAAGGGCCCGGGCGCCGGCCCGTACGGCTGGGAGGACGACCTCTTCGCCGGGCTGCCCGAGGAGATCGCCCCGGACCGGTCCCCGGTCGCGGCGGCCGGTCTCCGGTGACCCTGCCCGCCGTACCGATGACGGTTGTGGACGACCAGGACGCCCCGCCCTCGGCGGGGCCACCGCCGCGACTGCTGGACCTGGGCCTGCGGCTGGCCGGCGCGATCGTCGTGGTGGTCGCCGGGGTGCTGACCGGGGTGCTGGAGCTGTTGCTCGCCACGGTCCGCGTCGGCGGGCAGTTGATCGGCGTGTCGGCACTGCTCGCCATCGGCGCCAACATCGCGCTGAGCTGGTTCGCCCACGAGGTGGTCGGCCGCAGGTGGGCGGTGGCGCTGCCGGCGGTGCCGTGGTTCGCGCTGATGGCGGTGGCCGCTATCCGGACCACCGAGGGCGACCTGTTGCTGGCCGGCGACAACTGGGTCGGCCTGGCGATGATCGTGGCCGGCGCGATGACCTTCGCGGTGATGGGCTTCCGGCAGATCCTTGCCCCGCCGCCCACACTCGGCGGCTGATGACTTACCCAGGTAAGAGTGGTAAATATTCCTGCCTGGGATGCGGGCCCCGTTATGGGGCGTACGGCAGGAGGTCCTGCGATGGACAGACGGTGGCGTGACATCGGCGTGCTCGCGGCAGCACTGTTCGCGGTCAACGTGGCTGCCCGGCTGATCATTCGGTTCGGCTTCGACGGTGACGACACCGCCGCCGACCGGGTGTCGCTGGTGATGTTCGGGGTGATCGGGCTGATCCTGGCCGTGATCGCCTTCCGCTGGGGTCGTCGCCGGCCGCTGGCCGACTGGGCGGCCGACATCGCCCTCGTGGTGCCGGTGGCGATGGTGCTGACCGTGTTGGTCGGGCCTCTGCTGATCGGTCACAACCCGTTCGCTGGCGGTGCGGCGACGTTCTTCGCGCAGATCTGGCTCTACCTGCTCGCCGCCGGCGCCGGGGTGCTGGTCGGTTACCTGGTGCTCACCGCGCTCGGTCGCGACTACCGCTCTCAGCAGCTCAAGCGGTACGCCGAGGTCAAGGCCGCCAAGCCCCGCCGCGTCGTCCGCCGTTAATCCACCGCTGACCGGCCGCCGTTGACCGGCCGCGTGGTCCGCCGTTGACCGGCCGCCTGGTCCGTCGCTGACCGGCCGTCGTCCGCCAGTCTGGGGTCGCTGTCGCTGTCGTGCGTCTGCGGGGCGCGCGGTGCTTGATCGACTCGCTATCGCCGATGTGGGGGTGTCCTGGGCATCTGATGCCCCCGCGTCGGGGATGTGGAGTCGATCATCGTCGGGTAGTCGACCGGCCGTCGTCCGCCGGTCTGAGGTCATCCGTCGCCGTCGCCGTCGCCGTCGCCGTCGCCGTCGTGCGTCTGTGGGCGCGCGGTGCTTGATCGACTCGTTATCGCCGATGTGGGGGAGTCCTGGGCATCTGATGCCCCCGCATCGGGGATGTGGAGTCGATCATCGTCTGGTGGTCGACCTGGGGTTGGTCGCTGGGTCAGTGCGGGGCGACCCTGGTCAGGTAGGTGTGGTGGGTGGTGAAGCCGAGCCTCTGGTAGAGCGCGACCGCTGCCGCATTGCGCTGCTCGACCTGGAGGAAAGCGTGCGTCGCGCCGCTCGTCACGCCCCAGACGACCAGCTCGTGGATCACCCGGCGGGCCAGCCCCTGCCGGCGGGCCACCGGCAGCACCTCGATCAGGCTGAGGCCCAACCAGCGCCCCTGGCCGGTCACCGTGCCTCGGCCGATTGCCACCAGCGCGCCGTTGGCGTACACGTGGGCGAAGCGGACCTGGTCCACGGCGGTGAGCACGCGCCGGGCGGCGTCCGGCAGGCCGCCCTTGCGGCCCGCGGCGACGGCCAGCCACCCCTCGCTCGGCGCGGTCGCCAGCTCAACGACCGCACTGTTCCACCCGCCAGCGGCGTCGGACTGCTCGGCGGCGGCGCCGCCCCCGCCCTGTCCGCTGGCCGTGCCGCCCTCTCCGCCAGCGGTGCCGGGTTGGTCGCCGGCAATGCCGGACTGCTCGGCGGCGGCGCCGGACTGTCCGCTGGCCGTGCCGCCCTGTCCGCTGGCGGCTGTGCCGGGTAGTCGGACGGCCGGTGGGTCGGCGGGCGGGGCTCCGGCGGACGCCGACGTCGGTAGGGGGAGCGGCGCGGTCTGCACCAGTGTCGGCGGGCGGCTGCCCCAGCCCCGCGCGTCCAGCTCGGCACCGACCGGCGCGGCGAGCGGCAGCGGTGTATTGATCATTGCTGGCTGGCCCTGCTCGGCGTACCAGCGCTCGACGGCGTCCACCGCGGCGGGCAGGGGTCGGTCCGGGTCGCCGATCGGCAGGGCCGAGTTGGCCCGCCCGGTCCAGCCGTCAGCCGACCGGAGCAGCCAGTCGCCGAGCCGACCCTGCGTCGGTGCCGGCCAGGCCTCGTCGGCGGCCCGTTCCAGCGCCACCACCGCCGCGGCGGTCGGCCGACGGGTCGGCGGCACCCGCTTGGCGCGGTGGACCTGTGCCACCGGGACCCGCAGCTGGCCCTGCGCGGTGGCCAACGTGAGATGGGTCTCGCTGAGTTCGACCAGCTCGCCGAGGGCATCGGAGAAGAGCGGGCGGCCTTCGCGAATCCCCACAATTCGGCGGACCACGATCCGGTGTCCCACATCCTGCTGTCGGAGCACGATCGACCCCCTCCCCGGCGAGATACTAGGCTCTTACCGTCGCGGGTGATCGCGGCGTGTCTTGCGGAGGAGAAGACCGGTGACCTACATCATCGCCGAGCCGTGCGTGGATGTGCTCGACAAGGCATGCATCGAGGAGTGCCCGGTCGACTGCATTTACGAGGGCAATCGGATGCTCTACATCCACCCCGACGAGTGCGTCGACTGTGGTGCCTGTGAGCCCGTCTGCCCGGTGGAGGCGATCTTCTACGAGGACGACGTCCCCGAGCAGTGGAAGGACTACACCGGCGCCAACTACGAGTTCTTCGAGGAGCTGGGCTCGCCCGGTGGTGCCTCGAAGATCGGCAAGGTGGAGAAGGACGCCACCTTCGTCGCCGCGCAGCCGCCGCGCGGCGAGGGCCACTGAACCGGCCCGCGCCGGTCTCGTCGCGGCTGCCCGAGTTCACCTGGGACACCCTGGACGCCGCGGCCACGCTGGCCGCGGCGCATCCGGAGGGCCTGATCAACCTCTCCATGGGTACGCCGGTCGACCCGGTGCCCGAGGTGATCCGGCAGGCGCTCGCTGACGCGTCCGACGCCCCTGGCTACCCGCTGACCGCCGGCACCCCGGCGTTGCGGGCCGCGATCGCGGCGTGGGTGTCCAGGGCCTGTGGCGCCGGGGTCGACGGTCTCGGCGTGTTGCCGACCATCGGCTCGAAGGAGCTGGTGGCCTGGCTGCCCACCCTGCTCGGCATCGGCCCGGGTGACGTGGTGGTGGTGCCGTCGATCGCGTACCCCACCTACGAGGACGGCGCCCGGCTGGCCGGCGCCACCGTCGTGCGGAGCGACTCGCTCACCTCGGTCGGGCCGACCTCGCGGGTTCGGTTGGTCTGGGTCAACTCGCCCGGCAACCCGACCGGCCGGGTGCTGCCCGCGGCGCACCTCCGAAAGGTGGTCGACTGGGCCCGGGAACGCGGCGCGGTGGTCGCCAGCGATGAGTGCTACCTGACTCTCGGCTGGTCGGCCGAGCCGGTCTCGGTGCTGTCCCCGCAGGTCAGCGGCGGCAGCTATGCCGGGGTGCTGGCCGTGCACTCGCTGTCCAAGCGTTCCAACCTCGCCGGCTACCGGGCCGGCTTCGTCGCCGGTGACCCGGCGCTCGTCGCCGAGCTGCTGAAGGTCCGCAAGCACGCGGGCATGATCGTGCCCGCACCGGTGCAGGCGGCCATGGTGGCCGCACTGGAGGACGAGCGACACGCCGACGAGCAGCGGGAGCGTTACCGCGCCCGGCGGGAGGTGCTGACCACCGCGTTCACCGACGCCGGGTTCACGGTCGAGCACTCCGAGGCGGGTCTCTACCTCTGGCTCACCCGCGGTGAGGACTGCTGGCAGACGGTCGACTGGCTGGCCCGACGCGGCATCCTGGTCGCCGCGGGCGTCTTCTACGGCCCCGCCGCCGGGCAGCACGTCCGGGTTGCGTTGACCGAGTCCGACGAACACGTCGCGGCGGTCGCCGGCCGGCTGCGGGCCTGACCCCGGCGGCCCGGCGATGACCGACGGCGTGACCGGGCGGTACGCCGGGGTGCGGGCGGCCGTGATCGGCACCGGCCTGATCGGTGGATCGGCACTGTTGCGCCTGGCCGATGCCGGCCTGGACGTGGCCGGATGGGATCCGGACCCGGCGACCCGTGCACGGGCCCAGAGCCGGGGGGTGGTTGCCCCGGCCACGATCGAGCAGGCGGTGGCCGGCCGGGATGTGGTCTTCCTCTGCGGCCCGCTGCCCACGCTCCCACACACCCTGGCCCGGGTGGCCGAGCTGACCGGGCCCGGCTGCGTGCTCACCGATGTCGGCAGCACCAAGGTCGAGGTGGCCGAGGCGGCCGATCGGCTCGGGCTCGCCGACCGGTTCGTCCCCGGGCACCCGATGGCCGGCGCGGAGTCCGCCGGCCTGACCGCGGCCTCGCCGACCCTGCTGGCCGGTGCCGCCTGGGTGCTCTGCCCGGCGCAGGGTGCCGCGACGGACGCCTTTCGCTGGCTGACCGGGCTGCTGGTGGAGCTGTTCGGCGCCCGGGTGGTGCCGATGTCCGCGCCGGCACACGACTCGGTGGCCGCGCTCGCCTCGCACGTGCCGCACCTGCTGGCTGGTGCGCTTGCCGGGGCGGCGCAGCGGGCGCCGCTGCGCGACGCCGTCCTGGCGCTGGCAGCGGGCAGCTTCTCCGACGGCACCCGGGTCGCCGGCACCCCGGCGGAGCGGACCGCGAACATGCTGCTCGGCAACCGCGATCGGGTGCTGCACGAGCTGGCCGAGGTCCGCGCGTTTCTGGACGGGCTGGCCGCCGCGTTGCGGGCCGACGACGCACCGGCGCTCATCGCCGCGTACGCGGAAGCCAGGTCGGCCCGGTCGGCGTTGCTGGACCGGCGGTTCGTCGGTGAGGCCCGGGAGTTCCCGGCCGGCGGCGAGCATGACGCCGAGGTGACCTGGCTGCGCGGGCTGGGCGACGCTGGTGGGCACCTGACGGGGTGTCAGGTCGACCCGGACGCGGTCTCCTACACGGCGTGGCTACCGATGGCTGACTAGGCTGGGGGGTATGGCGGTGGACAGTCCGGTGGTGCAGGTGCGTGGCGAGGCGTACCGGGAGGTGCCGCCCGAGCTGGCCCGGTTCGCGGTCACCGCGACGGCGCGTGATCGGGACCGGGAGGCCACCCTGACCCGGCTGGCCGAGCGTGCCGCCGCTGTCCGGGTGCTGCTGGACGGCTCCGGTCCGGCGGTGGCGCGGCGGGAGACCGGCGACCTGCGGGTCCGACCGGAGACGCGGCGCTCGGGCGAGCGGGTGATCGCCTGGCACGGCAGCGTGACCACCACGGTCACGGTCACCGACTTCACCGCCCTCGGCGAGCTGATGCTCCGGTTGGCCGACCAGGACCAGGTCGAGGTGGCCGGGCCCTGGTGGGAGCTTCGCCCGGACAGCCCCGCGCACCGCGAGGCGCGACACGCCGCGATCAGCGACGCGCTGCTGCGGGCCCGGGAGTACGCGGAGGCGCTCGGTGCCCAGGTCACCTCGCTGATCGAGTTGGCCGACGCCGGCTCCGCCGACCGGCCGATGTTCGCCCGTGCGGCGTTCGCCGGGGGCGGCGGTGCGGGTGGTGGCCCGCCGGAGCTGGAGCTGGACCCGCAGCCGCAGACCGTCCAGGCGGCCGTACAGGCGAGGTTCACCATCAGCGACCCGGTCCTGGGCTGATGCCGCCGGCTCGGGTGCTGTCGGTCGACGAGTTGGTGGCCCGGGCGCGGGCACTGGCCGAGGCCGGTCCGCGACAACTGCTCGGCATCACCGGCGCGCCGGGCGTCGGGAAGTCCACGCTGGCCGAGCAGATCGTGGCCGAGATCGGTCCGACCGCCCGGCTGGTGCCGATGGACGGTTTTCACCTGGCCCAGGCGCAGTTGGTCCGGCTGGGCCGCGCCGACCGCAAGGGTGCCGTGGACACCTTCGACGCCAACGGGTATGTCTCGTTGCTGCGCCGATTGCACCGGTTGGAGCCGACCTCGGTCTACGTTCCGGAGTTCCGTCGGGAGCTGGAGGAGCCGGTCGCCGGGGCGATCGAGGTGCCGCCGTCGGTCCGCCTGGTGGTGACCGAGGGCAACTATCTGCTGCTGCCGGACTTCCCCTGGCAGGAGATCCGGTCGCTGCTGCACGAGGCGTGGTTCCTCGACCTGGACGCGGAGGTACGCCAGCGTCGGTTGACCGCCCGGCACGAGGCCTTCGGGCGGTCGCCGGAGCAGGCACGCGAGTGGGCGCTGGGCAGTGACGAGGCCAATGCGGCCCTGGTCACCCCTACCGCCGAGCGGGCCGATCTGGTCGTCCGCCTACCCGAGCCGCCGGCGGCCTGACCGGCCCGTCGAGGTCGGCGCAGTCAGTCCAGTTCGCGGACCGCCCGGGCGGGGTTGCCGACCGCGACCACGTTGGCGGGCAGATCCCGGGTCACCACCGCGCCCGCGCCGACGACGGTGTTCGCGCCGATCGTCACCCCGGCCAGCACGATGGCGCCGCCGCCGAGCCAGACGTTGTCGCCGAGGGTGATCGGCTTGGCGGCCTCCCACTTGTCGCGGCGCGGACCGGGCTCCACCGGATGGGTCGGTGTGAGTAGTTGCACGTTGGGTCCGATCTGGACGTCGGCACCGAGGGTGATCGGTGCGCCGTCGAGGAAGACCGCGTTGTAGTTGACGAAGCTGCGTGGCCCGATGCGAATCTGTGTGCCGTAGTCGCAGTAGAACGGTGGGCGGATCCAGGTGCCCTCGCTCACGTCGCCGAGGAGCTCGCGCAGCACCGCGAGGCGGGCCTGCGGGTCGGCCGCGGCACTGGTGTTGAAGCGTTCCATCAGCCGGGCGGCCCGGTCCAGGTCAGCGATGAGCTCGGGATCGTCCGCCAGGTATGGATCGCCGGCGAGCATCCGGTCCTTCATGGAGGTCACCGCTCGATCATGCCGGCCCAGGTCCGCGACGGTTGTTCAGATCGTCATATTCGGGACTTCCGTCTGCATACCGAGTATGCAATTCTGATGATTGTCAATGCGTCTCCCGTGGTAATGACGCTCCACCGAGGAGGATCCGTTGCACCACGCAAGAAGATTGGCCGCTCTCGGCCTCGTGTCCGTACTGGCGCTCTCCGCGCCGGTCCCCGCCTCCGCCTCCGCCGCTGTGCCCGGTACGCCGGGCAGGGCGGACCTGGCGACCCGCCCGGCCACCCCGGGCGCGCCCGCCGCCGACCGATCGACCACGGTCACCCTGATCACCGGTGACCGGGTGACGGTCACCGCGTCCGGCGCCGCCGTCCGACCCGGCGCCGGCCGGGAGGACGTACGGTTCCTCGTTCGACGCGAGCGCGGCCACCTGTCGGTAACGCCGCAGGACGCGTTGCCACTGCTCCGCTCCGGCCGGGTCGACCGGCGGCTCTTCGACGTCACCGAGTTGGTCGAGGCGGGCTACGACGACGCCCACCGGAACACCCTGCCGCTGCTCGTCTCGTACGGCTCGGCGGGCACCGCCCGAAGTGCCGCTGGCGCGCTGCCCGGCGCGCGGGTGACCCGCGACCTGCCGGCGATCCGCGGCGCGGCCCTGAGCACCGGCAAGTCCTCCCTCGGCGCGGTCTGGGCGACGATCATCACCGGCCCCAGCGCGGCCCGGCTCGGCGCGGCGGGGGACGTCGAGCGGATCTGGTTGGACGGTCGCCGCCGGGTGACCCTTGACCACAGCGTGCCGCAGATTGGCGCGCCCGCCGCGTGGGCGGCCGGGTTCACCGGCAAGGGAGTGTCCGTGGCCGTGCTGGACACCGGCGTCGACGCGACTCATCCGGACCTGGCCGGCAAGGTGGCCGAGGCGCGCAACTTCACCGAGGCCACCGACGGTCGGGACACGATCGGCCACGGCACCCACGTGGCCTCGACCATCGCCGGTACCGGCGCGGCCTCCGACGGCCGGTACAGGGGCGTGGCACCGGATGCGACGCTGCTGGACGGCAAGGTCTGCGAGGACTTCGGGTGCACTGACTCGGCGATCCTCGCCGGCATGCAGTGGGCCGCGGTGGAGAAGAAGGCCTCCGTGGTCAACATGAGCCTCAGCGGCTGGGACACCCCGGAGGTCGACCCGCTGGAGGAGGCGGTGCAGACCCTGACCGCGCAGACCGGCACGCTCTTCGTCACCGCCGCCGGCAACGACGGCTCGGACGGCTCGGTCGGTTCCCCGGCCAGCGCGGACGCCGCGCTCGCCGTGGGCGCGGTGGACCGCGACGACGAGCTGGCCGACTTCTCCAGCCGGGGCCCTCGCGTCGGGGACGACGCGCTCAAGCCGGACATCACCGCGCCAGGCGTCGACATCGTCGCCGCGCGGGCCGCCAACGGCGTGATCGGCGACCCGGTGGGGGAGCGCTACGTCACGATCTCCGGCACCTCCATGGCCACCCCGCACGTGGCCGGGTCGGCGGCTCTCCTCGCCCAGCAGCATCCGGGCTGGCGGGCCGACCGGCTCAAGGCGACCCTGATGGCCGCCGCCAAGCCGCACCCGACGCAGACCGCCTACCAGCAGGGCGCCGGCCGGGTCGACGTCGCTCACGCGATCACCCAGCCGGTAAGCACCGACCCGGTGAGTGTCTCGTTCGGGCGCGCCCTCTGGCCGCACGGCGACGACGCCCCGATCACCCGCACGGTGACCTGGCGCAACGACGGTCCCGGCCCGGTCACCCTGGACCTGAGCGTCGAGGGCGCCGGCCCCGACGGACGGGCCGTTCCGGCCGGCATGTTCCGGCTCGGCGCGAGCCAGCTCACCGTGCCGGCGGGTGGCACGGCCGCGACCACTGTCACCGCGGACACGCGGCTCGGCGACGCCGACGGCTACTGGACCGGACGGGTCGTGGCCCGCTCCGGGTCGACGGTCGCGGTCACGCCGCTGGCCGTGCACCGGGAGGTGGAGAGCTACACGCTGACGGTGGAGCACCTGAACCGCGCCGGTGTGCGAACGGCGGACCACTCCACGTCCCTGGTCGGGCTGGTTGGCTTCGGCTACTGGGACCTCTACGGGACCGACGGGGTGGCCACGGTACGGCTGCCCAAGGGGCACTACGGCCTGAGCAGCCTGATCTTCGAGACCGGACCGGACGGTGAGCCCGATGGGCTGTCCATGCTGGCGCAGCCCGAGCTGACCGTGGAGCGCGACACGCGGATCACCGTCGACGCCCGCCGGGCGAAGCCGGTCCGGACGACCGTCCCGGAACGGGGTGCCACCCCGGAGTTGATCGATGTCAGCGCGGTCTTCACCGCCGACGACGGCAGCGTGTACGGCATCGGGCTCTGGACGGACAGCTTCACCGGCCTGACCACCGGCCAGCTCGGCAACCCGGTCTCCGAGGACCGGTTCGTGGCTACCGTCAGCAGTCAGTGGATCAAACCGGGTTCGGCGCCCAGTCCCTACCTGTACGCGTTGGCCGAAGCGATCCCGGGCCGGATGCCCACCGGCTTCGTCCGGAACTACGCGCGGCGGGACCTGGCCACCGTCGTGCACCGGTTCCGGGGCGGCTACCCGGGGCTGGAGGCCGAACGGTTGGTGCTGGCCGAGCTGGAGTACAACACCGGCGGTTCCGCGCTGGTCCTACCCACCGCCGTACCCGGCCAGCGCGTCGAGCACTACAACACCAGGGGCGTGAAGTGGGAGTCCGAGATCGACTTCGGGACGCGGGACGAGGACGGCTGGCTGAACGCGAAGGCGGTGCTCTCCTCCACATCCACTGCGTACCGGGCCGGACGGACCGTCCGCGAGGACTGGAACCAGGCGCCGTACGCGCCGTCGTTCCCGGCCCCGCGCTGGCCCGAGCAGAGCGTCACCCGGATCGGTGACACCATCCTGGTCGGGCTGCCGATGTTCAGCGACGCCGCCGGGCACCCGGGCGGGTCGCTCACCGACACCGAGCGAACCGCCCTGTGGCGCAACGGGAAGCTGGTCGGCGAGAGCGAGTACGCCGGCTACGGCGAATTCGCCGTGCCGCCGGGCGCGGCGGACTACCGGCTCAGCACGTCGGCGACGCGCAGCTTCACCGATCTGAGCACCGAGGTGGAGTCCAGCTGGACCTTCCGGTCACGGCACGTCACCGGCGACGTGCCGGCCCGGTTGCCCCTGATGGCGGTGCGCTTCGCGCCGCCGCTGCGGGTCGACAACAGCGCTCCGGCCGGGCGGAGCTTCGTCATCCCGGTGCGGGTGGAGCCGCAGCCCGGCGCGCCGGCCGCCCGGGTGAAGAAGCTGACCGTCGACGTCTCCTACGACGGCGGCAAGACCTGGCAGGCCGCCCAGGTCCGCAACGGTGGGCACGGCTGGACCGCCACTGTCCGGCATCCCGCCGGGCCCGGTTATGCGTCCCTGCGGGCCACCGCCCGGGACGCCGCCGGGAACACGGTGACCCAGCGGATCATCCAGGCGTACCGGCTGCGCTGAGGCGTACCCCGTCCGGGTCCGCGGCCGAGTGCCGCGGACCCGGCGGGTCCGTCAGTCGTTGGCGTGCAGGGCGGCGTTCAGCTCGATGCCCCGGCCGGTGCGCGGCCGAGCCTCCAGCGCGCCGGTCACCGAGTTGCGCCAGAACAGCAGACCGTCGACGCCGGAGAGCTCCCGGGCCTTGACCACCCGGCCGTCCGGCAGAGTGATCTTGGAAGCGGCGGTGATGTAGCAGCCCGCCTCGACCACGCAGTCGTCGCCGAGAGAGATGCCGACGCCAGCGTTCGCGCCGATCAAGCTCCGCTCGCCGATGCTCACCTTCTCGGTGCCACCACCGGAGAGCGTGCCCATGATGGAGGCGCCCCCACCGACGTCGGAGCCGTCGCCGACCAGCACGCCCTGCACGATCCGACCCTCGACCATCGAGGTGCCGACGGTGCCGGCGTTGAAGTTGACGAAGCCCTCGTGCATCACGGTCGTACCGGCGGCCAGGTGTGCGCCCAGGCGGACCCGGTCGGCGTCGGCGATCCGCACACCGGCGGGGACCACGTAGTCGGTCATGCGGGGGAACTTGTCCACCCCGTACACCGCCAGGTGCCGGCCGGCGGCCCGCTCGATCACCCGCAGCTCGTCCACCCGCTCCGGGGGGCACGGCCCGGCGGACGTCCAGGCCACATTCGCCAGCTTGCCGAAGATGCCGTCCAGATTGAGCTGGTTGGGTCGGACCAGGCGGTGCGAGAGCAGGTGCAACCGGAGGTACGCGTCCGGGGCGTCCTTGATCGGGTCGTCCAGCGAGCCGATCACGGTGACCACCTGCACGGTACGCAGACCAGGCAGCGACCGGTCACCGAGCGCTGCCGGCGGCAGGTCGAGCACGTCCGCCTTGTCCTCACCGGCGACCAGCGGCAGCTCGCCCAGGCCCAACTTGCCGGTCGGATACCAGGTGTCGAGCACCTGCTCGTCTGCGGTGACCGTGGCCAGGCCGATGCCCCAGGCGGAATCTGCGGACGTCACTGTTACACCTCTCGGTCGCGGCCGGGCTGGCCTCTGCTCACGGCTGCGGGGCTCCTCGCGCTCGCCCCAGGGGCCCGCAAGCTCGCTCCTCGCGCCGACAGACCTGAAGGTACCGTGCGAACCATGGAGAACCCGCTGACCCCCGAGGTCCTCGCCGATCCGGTGGCGCTGACCCGTGCTCTGGTCGACATAGAGTCCGTGTCCCTCAACGAGAAGGCGATCGCCGACTGCGTCGAAGAGGTGCTGCGGGGCGTACCGCACCTGACCACCCACCGGCACGGCAACACGGTGATGGCGCGCACCGACCTCGGTCGGTCGCAGCGCGTCGTGCTGGCCGGGCACCTCGACACGGTGCCGCTGAACAACAACTTCCCGTCGACCATGCGCGGCGACCTGATGTACGGCTGCGGCACCTCCGACATGAAGTCCGGTGTCGCTTACGCGCTGCACCTCGCGGTGAGCCTGCCCGCGCCGCGCTACGACGTGACGTACTTCTTCTACGAGGCCGAGGAGATCGAGTCGCGGTACAACGGGCTGACCCTGGTCGCCCAGGCGTACCCGGAGTGGCTGGAGGCGGACTTCGCGGTGCTGCTGGAGCCGACGTACGGCATCGTCGAGGCGGGCTGCCAGGGCACCATGCGGGCCATCGTGACGACCTCGGGTGAGCGGGCGCACGCGGCGCGCTCCTGGCACGGGGTGAACGCGATCCACGCGGCCGGTGAGGTGCTGCGGCGCCTCCAGACGTACGAGGCCCGCCGCGTCACCATCGAGGGGTGCGACTACCGCGAGGGCATGAACGCGGTGCGGATCACCGGTGGCGTCGCCGGCAACGTCATCCCCGATCGCTGTGAGATCGAGGTCAACTACCGGTACGCGCCGGATCGTGACCCGGCGGCGGCGGAGGAGCACCTGCGGGAGGTCTTCGCTGGCTTCGAGGTGGAGGTGACCGACGCGGCAGCCGGTGCACCCCCCGGGCTGGAGGCGGCCCCGGCGAAGGAGTTCGTGGCGGCGGTGGGCGCGGCGCCGATCGGCAAACTCGGCTGGACGGACGTGGCACGATTCGCGGCCATGGGCATCCCCGCGCTGAACTTCGGGCCCGGTGACCCCAACCTCGCCCACCACAAGGACGAGCACGTCGAGATCAGCAAGATCCGCGATGGTGCGGCAACCCTGCACCGCTGGCTAACCCCGGCCTGACCCGCTTCCCGGCCGTGCCCGCTCCCGGTGATCAAGAGGTTTGCGTCAGCCGGGCCCGTTGTCGGCGACGCAAACCTCTTGATCAGCTCCGGGTGGAGCGGGGGAGAGGGGTGCTGGGTCCTGTTGGCGGGTGCGGCGGCGTTCGGCCACCACGTCTCGGATCCGTCGCTGCATCTGGCGACGGATCCGGATCATCTCGCTGTTGCTGATCACGCTGTCTCCTCCCCCGAAGGCGCGCGCCGGGGCATACCCGGTATGTGAATAGTAAGACGTACGGGCGAGCCGAATAGTTGCCCATGATCCCGAACTATTTCTCGGCGTCCGCGCCCCGCGCACCCGAGAGGTGTGGCTCCACTACGGTTGCCCCATGAGCCAGAGCAACGGGCGGGAGGCCGGTCGCGGTCCGGGACAGGAACGACACCGGGGTGCGGTCACGCTGCGCAGAGGGGCGATCCCGAGCAGCACCGCCGACCAGCGGTTGCTGGATTCGCGTGGGCGGGGCGACTGGAAGACCAGGGACGCCTGGCGCGCGCTGCGCATCCTCTCCGAGTTCGTCGAAGGCTTCGACACCCTCGCCGACCTGCCGCCGGCGGTCAGCGTCTTCGGCTCCGCACGCAGCGGGCCGGACAGCGCCGAGTGCCAGCTGGCCGAGCAGGTGGGCGGCGCGCTGGCCCGGGCCGGCTACGCGGTGATCACCGGGGGTGGGCCGGGAGTGATGGAGGCCGCCAACCGCGGCGCCAGCGAGGCTGGTGGGCTCTCCGTCGGGCTCGGCATCGAGCTCCCGTTCGAGCAGGGCATCAACGAGTGGGTCGACCTGGCCATCGACTTCCGCTACTTCTTCGCCCGCAAGACCATGTTCGTCAAGTACGCCCAGGCGTTCGTTGTGCTGCCCGGTGGGTTCGGCACCATGGACGAGCTGTTCGAGGCGCTCACCCTGGTGCAGACCGGCAAGGTCACCCGGTTCCCGGTGGTGCTCATGGGGGTCGCCTACTGGCAGGGCCTGCTCGACTGGCTGCGCGACACGATGGCCACCACCGGCAAGATCGGTCCGGTCGACCTGGAGCTGATCTGTCTCACCGACGACGTCAACGCCGCGGTCCGGCACATCGTCGAGGCGGAGGCGGCACTCTCCGCGGAGCAGGAAGCGGTCCGCGACGAGGCCGTCGCCCGTACCGGTGCCGACCAGCAGGCCGCCGCAGAACAGGCCGCCGACCAGCCACGGGACAAGTGATGGCGGCGATCTGCGTCTTCTGCGCCTCCTCCCGTACCCTCGATCAGCGCTGGTTGGATCTGGCCGCCGAGACCGGTGCGGAGCTTGCCCGGCGCGGGCACACGTTGGTCAGCGGTGGTGGCTGCGTCGGCATGATGGGCGCGCTGGCGGACGGCGCCCGGTCCGCCGGTGGGCGCACCCTGGGGGTGATCCCGCAGGCGCTGGTCGATCTGGAGGTCGCCGACCTGGCCGCGGACGAGCTGCTGGTGACCGACTCGATGGCCAGCCGCAAGACCCTGATGATCGAGAAGTCGGACGCGTTCCTCACCCTGCCCGGCGGGCTGGGCACCCTGGACGAGCTGTTCGAGGTCTGGACCACGGCCACCCTCGCGCTGCACTCCAAGCCGATGGTGTTGATCGACACCGACGGGTTCTACCGTCCGCTGCTGGGCTGGCTCGACGCACTGGCCGACCAGAACTTCCTCAAGGACGCCGGCCGCAACCTCCTGACGGTGGCCACCTCCGTCCCCGCAGCCCTGGACGCCCTGGAGTCCCACCTAATCTGACCCACCCCCGGTGCCCCGCACTGCGTCGATCATGAAGTTGGCGGCGTGTCGCGCCGCTAACTTCATGATCGACGGGGGTGGATGGGGTGGGGTTGGGGTGTGGGGATGGGTGTCGGATGGGCGTGATGGGATGAGCTGATGCAGGCGTACCGGTTGGTGCGGCGGTCCGGAGGGCCGACGCCGGAAGGCGTAGGCGCGCCGGCCAGCGGCATCGTGCCCGCCGGCAGCGGCGCGTCCGCGAGCGCTGCCCTGCCCGGCGAGTGGACGGGCCTGCGGGTCGATCCGGTGCAGGCGGAGGTGGTCGGGCACACCGACGGGCCGATGCTCGCGCTCGGCGGCCCGGGCACCGGCAAGACCAGCACGCTGGTCGAGGCGGTCGCCGCCCGCGTGGCCGAGGGGGTCGACCCCGAACAGATCCTGGTGCTGACCTTCGGTCGTCGAGGCGCCACCGCGCTGCGCCAGCGCATCGAGGCGCGGGTTGCGCAGGACGGCCACCGGGTGCTGCGCGAGCCGCTGGTGCGGACCTTCGCGGCTTACGCCTTCGGGCTGCTCCGCCGGGCCGCCGCCGAACGGGGCGAGCCGTCGCCCCGGCTGCTCACCGGCCCCGAGCAGGATCTGATCATCCGCGAGCTGCTGGACGTGGTGGGCGAGGAGCCCGAGGACGACCCGGTCGGCTGGCCGACGGACCTGCGCCCCGCCCTGCGGACCCGGGCCTTCGCCGGTCAGCTGCGTGACCTGCTCATGCGCGCCGCCGAGCGCGGCGTGGGCCCGGCCGACCTGGCCCGGCTGGGCGAAAAGCTCGGCCGCGCCGACTGGCCGGCCGCTGCCCGCTTCCTGCGGGAGTACGTCGCCGTGCTCGCGCTGCGCGACGTCAGCAACCGGGGCTCCATCGCGTACGACCCGGCCGAGCTGGTCCGGGCGGCCACCGGGCTGCTGCGCGACGACGAGGAGTTGCTCGCCGCCGAGCGCCGCAGGCTCGCCCACGTGTACGTCGACGAGTTGGCCGACACCGACCCCGCGCAGCTGGAGCTGCTCTCGGTGATCGCCGGCGGAGGCAAGTCGCTGGTCGCGTTCGCCGACCCGGATTCCTCCACGTACGCCTTCCGGGGCGCCGACCCGGCCGGGGTGACCACCTTCCCGCACCGTTTCCGGACGGCCTCCGGAGCGCCGGCCGCGCAGGTGCTGCTGACCACGTCGTACCGGGCCGGGCCGGTTGTGCTCGGCGCGATCGCCCGGCTGGGCCGTCGACTGCGCGGCCCGGCGGCGCACCGCCGGCTGCACCCGCTGCCGGACGCGCCGCCCGGGGTGGTCGAGGTGCACACGTTCCGCTCGGCGACCAGCGAGGCCGCCTGGCTGGCCCACGCGCTGCGCTCCGCCCACCTGCTCGACGGCGTGCCCTGGTCGCGGATGGCGGTGCTGGTGCGGTCCACCGCGTTGCAGCTGCCCACCCTGCGACGGGCGCTGCACGCGGCCGGCGTACCCACCGTGGTGCACGGCGAGGACCTGCCCCTGCACCTGCAACCAGCGGTCGCCCCGCTGCTGCTCCTGCTGCGCTGCGCGCTCGAACCGGACCGACTGGACGAGGAGGCGGCGGTCGCGCTGCTGCACTCGTCGTTGGGTGGAGCCGACCCGCTGGCCGAACGGCGGCTGCGGCAGGGCCTGCGTGCGCTCGCGCTGGCTGGCGGTGACCGACGCCCTTCCGGGGAGCTGATCGTCGAGGCGCTGGGCGACCCGGCGGAGCTGGCCGGCATCGACCGGCGGTGGGCGGAGCCGGCGCAAACGGTGGCCGGGCTGCTGGCCACCGCACGGGACGCCGCCGCCCGGCCCGGTTCGACCGCCGAGGATGTGCTCTGGGCCGTCTGGCATGCCAGTGGTCTGGCCGAGCGCTGGGCGGGCGCGATCAACCAGGGGCGGCCGGAGGCCGGTGAGGGGGACCTGGCCCGGCGTCGGCGAGCCGAGGCGGCCGACCGCGACCTCGACGCTGTGCTGGTGCTCTTCGACGCGGCGGCCCGGTTCACCGACCGGCTGCCCGGAGCCCGCACCGAGGTCTTCCTCGACCACGTGCTCGCCCAGGACCTGCCGGCCGACACCATCGCCCCGACCGCCGACCGGGGCGCGGCGGTCCGGTTGCTCACCGCGCACGCCGCGAAAGGCCTGGAGTGGGACCTGGTCGCGGTGGCCGGTGTGCAGGAGGGCATCTGGCCGGACCTGCGACTGCGCGGCAGTCTGCTCGGCTCGGAAAGGCTGGTCGACGTGCTGGCCGGTCGTTCCGTGGGAGGTGCCCGCGCGGCCAACGTGGTGGGTCAGACCTCGGCGTTGTTGGACGAGGAACGCCGGCTCTTCCACGTCGCCATCAGCCGCGCCCGGCACCGACTGCTGGTCAGCGCCGTGGCGTCTGCGGCGGTCGGCGGTGACGACCACGAGGAGCAGCCGAGCCGGTTCCTGCATGAGCTGGGCCCGACCCCGCCGCCCGCACCGCCGAACGGTGCCGGGCCGGCCGACCCGCCCGCGCCGCCCGGCCCGCGTACCGGCCCGCCGACCGCGGGTCCTCCCTACAGCAGCCCGCACACCGCGCCCGGCGACGGCGACACGGACGAGGACGGCGAGCCGGACCGGCCCGGGGCGCTGCCGGTGACCCGTCCACCCCGGGCGCTCACACTGCCGGCGCTGGTCGCCGAACTACGTACCGCCATCACCGACCCGGCCGCCCCGGCGGGCCGGCGGCGCGCGGCGGCGGCCGAGCTGGCCCGGCTCGCCGCCGCTGGGGTTCCCGGCGCGCACCCCGACGACTGGTGGGGTTTGCGGGTGCTCTCCGACGACCGGCCGTTGGTCGACGAGGGGAAACCGGTGCGGGTCACCCCGTCGGCGATGGAGAGCGCACTGCGGTGCAGCCTGCGGTGGCTGCTGGAACGGCACGGCGGCAGCGGCCCGACCAGCACGGCGCAGGGGGTGGGCAACCTGGTGCACGCCGCCGCGATGCTCGCCGAGGATGCCAGTGCCGACCGGGGGGCTCTGCTCGACTACGTGGCCGCCCGGTTCGACGCGATCGAGTTGGCGGCCCGGTGGATGGCCGGGCCGGAGCGCGAGCGCGCCGAGGCGATGGTCGACAAACTGCTGCGCTGGCTGGCCACGAACCCGCGTCGGCTGCTCGCCATCGAGCACGAGTTCGCGGTCCGCCTGGACGACCCGAATCGGCCCGTCGACCTGACCGGTCGGGTCGACCGGCTGGAAATCGACGAGGCCGGGCGGCTCGTGGTGATCGACCTGAAGACCGGCAAGTCCACCGCTGTCACCGGCACCGAGCTGGCCGAGCATCCGCAGCTCGGCGCCTACCAGGCGGCGGTGGAGGCGGGGGCGTTCGCCGAGTTCGGTGACGAGTCGGGGGGCGCCGCGCTGGTGCAGCTCGGCACCTCCGCCAAGGACGCCAGGGAGCAGAATCAGCCGTCGGCCGGCGAGGGGCCGGCAGCCGGTTGGGCGACCGCGCTGGTCCGGCGGACCGCCGATACGATGGCAGCCGCCACGTTCGCCGCGGTGGCCAACTCGAAGTGCCGGGTCTGCCCGGTGCGCACCAGCTGCCCGGTCTCCGGGCAGGGGCGCCAGGTCGTCGAGCCGCCGACCACCCGACGCACCCGTGAGGGCGAGGAGTGAGCTTGCGAGCCCCTCAGTCACGAACGACGGCACCGTGAGTCAGCCCACCCTGTTCGGCACGGGCCCCGCGCCGACGCCCCGGCTGGCGGACTCCGGCCCCCGGTACACGCCGGTGGAGCTGGCCAAGCTGCTGCGGTTGCCCGCGCCCACCCGGGAGCAGGCCGCGATCATCGCCGCCCCGGTGGAGCCGCTGCTGGTGGTCGCGGGAGCCGGGTCGGGCAAGACGGAGACGATGGCCGCGCGGGTGGTCTGGCTGGTGGCCAACTCGTACGTGCGCCCGGAGCAGATCCTCGGGTTGACCTTCACCCGTAAGGCGGCCGGCGAACTGGCCCACCGCGTACGGGCCCGGCTCGACCAACTGATTCGCCGCGTCGGCCGGCAGGGGCGGGACCCGCTGGACGATCCGCTCGCCGGTGAGCCCACCGTTTCCACGTACCACTCGTACGCGGGGCGGATCGTCACCGAGCACGGGCTGCGGGCCGGCTACGAGCCGTCCACCCGGCTGCTCACCGAGGCGTCCCGCTGGCAGTTGGTCGACCTGCTGGTGCGCAACTACGACGGCGACATGTCCGAGGTGGACCGGATGCCGAGCACCATCACCGACGCGGTGCTGGCGCTCGCCGGGGAGTTGGACGAGCACCTGGTCGCACCGGACCAGCTGGCGGCCTGGACGGGGCGGTTCTTCGCCGAGGTGCAGTCCCGGCCGGGTCGGGTGTACGCCGACGTGCGCAAGGCGCTCACCCTGCAGCAGACCCGGCTGCGTCTGCTGCCGCTGGTGCGGGCGTACGCCCGGCGCAAGGGGGACTTCGAGGCGATGGACTTCGCCGATCAGCTCGCGCGGGCGGCCCGGGTGGCCCGGGATCACCCGGGGGTCGGCGAGATCGAGCGGGACCGCTTCCGGGTGGTGCTGCTCGACGAATATCAGGACACCAGTCACGCCCAGGTGGTGTTGCTCAACGCGCTGTTCGGTGGCGGGCACCCGGTCACGGCGGTGGGCGACCCGTGCCAGTCGATCTATGGCTGGCGGGGGGCCAGCGCCGGCACTCTGGACCGGTTCCCCAGCGAGTTCGCCCGCACCGACGGCCAGCCCGCCGACGCGCTGGGGCTCACCACGAGCTGGCGCAACCGCCCGGAGATCCTCCGGGTGGCGAACGCCCTGTCGACTCCGCTGCGCGCGGCGGGTGCTCAGGTGCCGGAGCTGCGCTCCGCGTTGACCGTCCGGGATCCGATCCCGCACCGCAGCCCCGGTGGGGCGGCCGGCGGCACGGTGCACTGCGCGTTGCTGCCCACATATGCCGACGAGGCGGACTGGATCGCCGGCAGTGTGCTCGCCGCCTGGCGCGGCGCGGCCCGGATGCCCGGCGCGGCTCCCGAGCACATCCCGGTGGCGCAGCGCCCGACCACGGCCGTGCTGGTCCGGGTCCGCAGCCAGATTCCGGCGATCGAGTCGGCGCTGCGCGAGCGCGGCCTCCCGGTGGAGGTCGTCGGGCTGGGCGGTCTGCTGGACACCCCCGAGGTACGCGACGTGGTCTGCACGCTGCGGGTGCTGGCCGACCCGACCGACGGTGCGGCGCTGCTGCGGCTGCTCACCGGCGCCCGTTGGCGGATCGGGCCGCGTGACCTGGTTGCGTTGCACCGGCGGGCTCGGGCCATCGCCAACGCCCGGCGACAGGTGGCCGCCGACGACACCTCGGAGATCACCCCCGACCTGTTGGACGAGGCGACCCTGGTGGAGGCGCTGGCCGATCTCGGGCCTGCGCAGGCGTACTCGGCGGAGGGCTTCGCGCGGCTGCGCGCGTACGGCCGGGAGTTGGCGCTACTGCGCTACCGGCTGGACCAGGCCCTGCCGGATCTGATCGCGGACATCGAGCGGACCATCGGCCTGGACGTGGAGGTCGCGGTGCGGGCCGGCCGGGACGGCGCCGGTGACGCCGGCCTGGCCCGGGGTCACCTGGATGCCCTGGGTGACGTGGCGGCCCGGTTCAGCGGCGAGACCCCGGGCGCGACGCTCTCCGGTTTCCTGTCCTACCTGGCTGCCGCCGAGGACGAGGAGCGCGGTCTGGCTCCTGGTGAGGTCGAGGTGGTGGAGGGCGCGGTGCAGGTGGTCACCGCGCACGCCGCCAAGGGCCTGGAGTGGGACGTGGTGGCGGTGGCCGGGCTGAGCCGTGGGCTGTGGCCGGGTCCGGTACGCAATTCCGACCACTGGTTGGGCGGGCTGGGCGTGCTGCCGTTCCCACTGCGCGGCGACGCCGACGGGTTGCCCGAGTTGGCGCTCGACGAGGCGGCGGACCAGCGGGCGGTGGCTCGGGCGGTGACTGACTTCACCGACGCGTGGCGGGCCCACGACGAGCGGGAGGAACGCCGGCTGACGTACGTGGCGGTCACCCGGCCGCGGCGGCTGCTGCTCTGCTCCGGCTACTGGTGGGGGGAGGGCACGAAGCGACCGCGAGGTCCGTCGCTCTTCCTGCGCGAGATGTACGATGCCTGCCTCGACGGCGGGCCGGGGCACCTGATCGACGCGTGGGCGCCGGAGCCGACCCCGGATGCCACGAATCCCACGGCCGAGGTGGTGCTCCGCGCGGAGTGGCCGGCCGACCCGCTGGGTGGCCGCCGGCCGGCGCTGGCCGAGGCGGCCGGGCTGGTGCGTCGCCTGATGACCGACGGCCCGGTCGAGGTGGTCATCGCCGGTGGGCCGGAGGTCGACCCGGAGGTGGCGCGCTGGCAGCGCGAGGCGGATCTGCTGCTGGCTGAGCGGGCCGAGTTGACCCGGCTCTCCGGTGCGGTCGAGGTGGCCCTGCCGGGGCAGATGAGCGTCACCCAGCTGGTCGCGTTGCGACGCGACCCGGCGGCGCTGGCCCGTGCGCTGCGCCGCCCGGTGCCGGCCGAGCCCAACCCGTACGCCCGCCGAGGCACCGCCTTCCACGCCTGGTTGGAGCAGCGCTTCGGAGCTGACCGTCTGCTGGATCTGGACGAGCTGCCCGGTGCGGCCGACGCGGATGCCGCGCCGGACGAGGCGCTGGTCGAGCTCCAGGAGCGTTTCCTGGCCAGCGAGTGGGCCGACCGGTCACCGGTGGAGGTGGAGGTGCCGTTCGCCACGGTGATCGCCGGAGTCGTGGTGCGGGGGCGGATGGACGCGGTCTTCGCCCGGCCGGGCGGGCGGTTCGATGTGGTCGACTGGAAGACCGGCGCGCAGCCCACCGGGCCGGCGGCAGACGTGGCTGCCGTGCAGTTGGCGGTGTACCGGCTGGCGTGGGCTGAGCTGGCCGGCGTGCCAGTCGACCAGGTGGGCGCGGCGTTCCACTACGTCCGGCACGGGGTGACGGTCCGGCCCGCCGACCTGCTGGATGTGACGGGGCTCACGGCCATGATCGCCCAGTTGCCCGAAGATTCCGCCCAAGCTTGACCTCGGCGGGTAAATCCGTGGTAGGTTGACCGGGTTGCAGTTTTGGTTACCAGAGACTCTGTGTGCGCCTGGCGGGATTGTGGCCCCAGGCGCGCTTTGTTGTGTCCGGAGTTCTCCGGGCGGGGCGACCAGAAGCGACAGGCGATTCGCGCATCCCCGCGCGGAGCGCTCCTCTTCGGTCTCGCAACAAGTGCGAGTCCGACGTTCCGTCAAGGAGACGAAACACATGGCTATTGGCACCGTGAAGTGGTTCAACGCTGACAAGGGCTTCGGCTTCATCACCCCGGACGGCGGCGGCGCTGACGTCTTCGCCCACTTCTCGGCGATCCAGTCCTCCGGCTACCGGAGCCTGGACGAGAACCAGCGGGTCGAGTTCGAGGTGACCCAGGGCCAGAAGGGCCCGCAGGCGGAGAACATCCGCCCGATCTGATCTTCGGATCGGTCAGCATTACCTGTCGCGCCCTCCGGGTGTGACGGTGACGGGACCGGCCCGCCCCGCCGCCGCCTGCGCACGCAGGCGGTGGCCCGGCGGCGGGCCGGCCTGTACTCCAATCGGTTCGTGCTTGTGAGTCCTGGCTGCCTTGCGCCGCCGGTTGACAGCGCCGACTTCGGCGCCCTCCCTCGACACGTTCCGCGTCGAGGAAGGCTCTTGCATGACCACAGTTATTCCTTCTTTCGCTCATTCCGGTCTGGCACCGGCGCTGCTCACCGCGCTGACCGCGCAGGGCATCACCGAGCCGTTCCCGATCCAGACGGCGACGCTGCCCGACTCGCTCGCCGGCCGGGACGTGCTGGGCCGGGGTCGTACCGGCTCCGGCAAGACCCTCGCCTTCGGGCTTGCTCTGCTGTCCCGCACCGCTGGCCGTAAGGCCCGGCCGGGTCGTCCGCTGGCCCTGGTGCTGGTGCCGACCCGCGAGCTGGCCCAGCAGGTCACCACCGCACTGGCCCCGTACGCCCGCGCCGTCGGGCTGCGCTGCACCACCGTCGTCGGTGGCCTGTCGCTGCAGCGGCAGGCGGACGCGCTGCGCGCTGGCGCCGAGGTGGTCGTCGCCACCCCCGGCCGGCTGCACGACCTGATCAACCGCGGCGATGCCCGGCTCGACCAGGTCGAGATCACCGTGCTGGACGAGGCCGACCAGATGGCCGACATGGGCTTCCTGCCGCAGGTCACCAAGCTGCTGGAGCAGGTCGCGCCGCAGGGGCAGCGGATGCTCTTCTCCGCCACTTTGGACGGCGGCGTGGACCGGTTGGTCCGCCGCTTCCTGAGCAACCCGGTCACCCACTCGGTGGACCCGGGCACCGCCACGGTCACCGCGATGACCCACCACGTGCTGCACGTCGACGCATTGGACAAGCCCGACGCGCTGACCCGGATCGCCGCCCGTGAGGGCCGCACCATCCTGTTCATGGGCACCAAGCACCGCGCCGACCGGCTCGCGCGCCAGTTGCTCTCCAAGGGGGTACGCGCGGCCGCGCTGCACGGCGGCAAGTCCCAGCCGCAGCGCACCCGCATCCTGGAGCAGTTCCGCAACGGCCAGGTGACCGCCCTGGTCGCCACCGACGTGGCAGCCCGTGGCATCCACGTGGACGGCCTGGACATGGTGGTCAACGTGGACCCGCCGACCGAGGCGAAGGACTACCTGCACCGGGGCGGCCGTACTGCCCGTGCTGGCGAGTCCGGCTCCGTGGTCACCCTGGTCCTGCCCGAGCAGCGCCGCGACGTTTCCCGACTGATGGCGACCGCCGGCATCCGGCCGGAGTCGGTCCAGGTCCGCTCGGACGAGGCAGGGCTGGTCCGGGTGACAGGTGCCCGCCAGCCGTCCGGTGTGCCGGTGACCATCGTCGCCCCGCCGGCTCCCGCCGCTCGGGGACGTGCGACCGGTGGCTCCGGTGGCCCGGCCACTGACGGTGCCGGCCGGTCGGCGCACCGCGCGTCGGGTCGGTCCCGCCGACCGCGTCGCCCCCACACCGTCTGATCTTCTAGACCCGACCGACCCGTCCCGCTTCGGCTGGGCGGGTCGGTTTTGTCTGCGAGGTGATCCGTGCCGGATGGCTGTCCGTGCGGCTCGGCCACCAGGCCGACCGGCCAGTCGGCCGCGCCGCACGGCCCACTCGTCTGAGTCGGTAATCAGCCTCGGCTGGGTCGGCTGGCCGACTGCGCCCCGACTGGCCGTGGTCGAAGCTGACCAGCGGGGGGAAACCGGGCGGGGGGCCCGGCACGGGAGGGGTGACCATGGCGGGCGAAGCCGGCTCGGGTGCACTGCGCGAACTGATTCTGGTGGTCGCGGTCGCGCTCGCCGGGTTGTTGCTCGCCATGGTTGCGGCCTTCGCACCCTGGCACGCCACCCCGGTGGGTAACGCTCCCGCCGGTCTGGTGGAGCTGCACAGCCCTGGCGGCCCGGGCTCCGGCCCGGTGGCCGCACACGTGGGCTGAGCAGCGACCGGCCGACCGGTGCCGGCGGAGGGGCAGGCCCGGTCAGGATCGGTACGAGATGTGGTCGGGTCGGCGGGGCACCGACCCGACCACATCGCCTCCGCCGCTCATGAGGTGGTGGGGGCGTGGTCGGTCGGGTCGCGGGTGAGCAGGTTGGCCAGGGTGGTGCTGTCGACCACCGTGGCGATCGCCCCGTGCACCGCCAGCCAGACGTCGGTCAGCCCCGCGGCCACTCCGTGATAGCCGGCGCGCTCGGCCGGCAGGCCGCGCACCGTGGTGAGCGAGCCGCCGACCGCACGCAGCACGTCCCCGACGGTGATCTCGTCGGGTGGGCGGGTCAGCGCGTACCCGCCGTCTGCGCCCCGGTGGCTGTGCAGCAGACCGGCTCGGCGCAGGTCCAGCAGGATGCCCTGCAGGAAGCTGAGCGGGATGTCCTGCACCTCGGCCAGGCTGGCCGCCTTCACCAGTTCGCCGCCACCATCCCCGCCGCCACCATCCCCGCCGCCGCCGCCGCCACCACCACCGGCGGCGGCGACGGCGAGCATGGCCCGGAGCGCATAGTCGCTGCGCGCGGAGACGTACACGTCACTGTCCAGCCTGGTCCAGCACACCCCAGCGGCGTCGGATCGCCTTGTCCGCCGCGCCGAAGGCGGCGTCCACGCCGAGGCCGAGCACCAGGATGACGATCATGGTGGAGAGCAGCCAGGGCGCGTCGGACAACTCGCGGGAGTAGGTCAGTTGGGCGCCGAGCGAGGTCTGCGAGATGCCGACCACGATCAGCTCACCGGCCATCAGGCTGCGCCAGGCGAACGCCCAACCCTGCTTGAGGCCGGCGACGATCGCCGGCAGGGCGGCCGGTGCGATGACGTACCGGTAGAGGTTGAGCCCTCGGGCACCCAGGTTGCGACCGGCGCGCAGCAGCAGCGGCGGCACGTAGTCCACACCGGAGATCACCCCGTTGGCGATGGACGGCGCCGCGCCGAGCACCACCACGAAGAAGATCGCCTTCTCGCTCAGCTCGAACAGCAGGATGGCCAGCGGGAACCAGGCGATCGACGGCATGGTCTGCAACGCCGTGATCATCGAGCCGATAGCGGCCCGGAACACCTTGGAGCGGGCCACCGCCAGGCCCAGCAGCAGACCGACGGCGACTGAGAAGACGTACCCGACGGCGGCCCGTCGCAACGTGGTGACCAGGCCCTCCCAGAGCTGCGGGCCCTGGGCCTGGGCCGCCAGCTCGCGGCCGACCTCCAGCGGCCCGGGCAGCGAGTATGGCGGCTTCCAACCCGACCAGACCACCAACTGCCAGGCGGCGATGGCGATGGCCAGCGCCGCCAGCTTGGGCCAGGTGGCCGCCCAGAGCCGGGCGCCCCGGGAGACCTCCTTGTCCCGGCCGGCGATTTCCAGCGCGTCCAGGCCGGAGATCTGCGCATCGGTACGCGCGGCGCTGGTCAGGGTGTCACTGGCCATGACGGCCCACCTCCGTACGGAGTCGCTCGGTGACGTCGGCGGCGATCGCGGCGACCTCGGGGGAGTCGATCCGACGAGGGCGCGGGATGTTCACCTCGGTGGAGTAGATGATGCGACCGGGTCGGCTGGAGAGCAGGATGATCCGGTCGGCCAGCCGGGCGGCCTCGCGGACGTTGTGCGTCACGAAGAGCACCGAGAGCTTGCGCTCGGACCAGATCCGTTCCAGCTCGTCGTGCAGGATGTCCCGGGTCATCGCGTCCAGCGCGCCGAACGGCTCGTCCATCAGCAGCACCGGGGTGTCCAGGGCCAGCGTGCGGGCCAGCGCGACCCGTTGCCGCATTCCGCCGGACAGCTCGTGCGGGCGTTTGCGGCCGAAGTCGGCCAGGTGCACCGTGCGCAGCAGCTCGGCCACCCGCTCGCGTCGCTCGGCCCGGGGCAGCCGGCGCAGCTTCAGCGGCACCTCCACGTTGCCCTCGACGGTCAGCCAGGGAAACAGCGCCGGCTCCTGGAACATCAGACCCGGACTGGCGTCGTCGGCCAACCCGATCTGCCCTCCGCTGGGCCGGTCCAGCCCGGCGACCAGGTTGAGTAGGGTGCTCTTGCCGCAGCCGGACGCGCCGACCAGGCAGACGAACTCGCCGGGCGCGACGTCCAGCGACACACCGTCCAGGGCCAGGACGGCGTTCGCCCCGCGTCCGTACACCTTGGTCACGCCGGAGAGCGCGACCGCGGTGGTCGCGCTCTGCGGCGCCGTCGTGGTCGACGTCATGGCTGGACGACCTCGGGCTTGCCCTGCGCCTTGAGCGCGTTGTTGAGGTACGTCAGGTCGTACAGGCCCTTGAGGTCGACCGGTTCGGTCAGCTCGACCTCGACGGCGTGGTCGAGCCCGGTCTTCAGGGAGGAGGAGATCGGGTCGTTGGTGAACTCCAACGTCGGCCACGCCTGCTTGATCAGCTTCGGGTCGAGCGGCTTGCCGGTGATCTTGCCGATCGCCTCGGAGATGGCCTGCTGGGCCTCTTCGGGCTTGCTGTTGACGAACTCGTTGGCGGCCACCTGGCCGTCGACCAGCTTCTGCACCACGTCCGGGTGCGCCTTGAGGAACTTGGTGCTGACCAGCAGGTTGGTGATGACGAACTTCCTGTCCGGCCACAGGTCGCGCTCGTCGACCAGCACTTTGCCGCCGGCGTTGATCAGGCGGGAGACGAACGGCTCGGGCACCCAGGCGCCGTCGATCGCGCCGCTGTTGAACGTCTCGACCGTCTGGGCGTTCTCCTGCGGCACGATCTTGACGTCGCCGCCACCCTCCTTGGTGGTGGTCAGGCCCTGCTCCTTGAGCCAGTAACGGATCGCCACGTCCTGGGTGTTGCCCAGCTGCGGGGTGGCGATCTTCTTGCCCTTCAGGTCCTGCGCGCCCGTGATGCCGGGCTTGACCACCAGCGCCACGCCGCCCGAGGCCGCGCCGGAGATGACCCGGACAGCTTCACCCTTGGACTTTGAGAAGGCGTTCACGGTCGGGTTCGGACCGATGTAGGTGGCGTCCAGCGCGCCGGAGAAGACGGCCTCGATGGCGGCCGGGCCGGCGTTGAAGGTCTTCGGGTCCAGCTTGACGTTGGCACCGAGCTTCTCGGCGAAGATGCCCTTCTCCACGCCGACGACCGCCGGCGCGTGGGTGATGTTGGGGAAGTAGCCGAGGCGCAGCGTCACCGGGCCGGAGCTGCCGCCCGTGCCCTCGCTGTCGTCGCCGCACGCTGCGGTGCTGCCCAGGGTCGCCGCGCCGAGGGCGGCGAGGGTGGCCAGGGTGACCAACCGGCGCAGGGGAAGCCGTCTCATCGTCCATCCAATCCGCAGTATTCCTACTTAGTTGGTAGGAAGAGTGGGCCAGGCTGCGGTCAGCGTCAAGGCTCATCCACATAGCGGGATAGGGCGTCTCAGTTATGTCGGTATTTTCTACCGGCTTGCTAGGATAATCGGCACTCGGTGACCGGCAGAGAGGCGACTTCGCGATGACCTTCCACTGGTTCCTGCCCACCTCCGGCGACGGCGACCAGGTCGGTGCCGCCACCGTCACCGCGGGTGCCGCGAGACACGACCGGGCCGCCACCGTGGCGTACCTCGCCGAGGTCGGCCGGGCCGCCGAGGCACACGGCTTCACCGCTGTTCTCACGCCCGTGGGCGCCGGCTGCCCCGACCCGTGGATCGTCTGCGCGGCGGTCGCCCAGCACACCGAGCGGCTCGGCATGCTGGTCGCGGTCCGGGCCGGCTTCGCGCTGCCCACCCTGATCGCCCAGCAGGCCGAGGCGTTCCAGGCCGTCTCCGGTGGTCGGCTGTCGCTCAACATCGTGACCGGCGGTGACCCGGCCGAGCAGCGGGCGTACGGCGACTTCCTCGGGCACGACGACCGCTACGCGCGCACCGGCGAGTTCATCGAGGTGCTCCGCCGCGCCTGGGCCGGTCGGCCCTTCGACTACGCCGGGAGGCACTACCGGGTCGACGGTGGCGGCCTGGCCACCCCGCTCGCCGAGCCGCCACCGGTCTACTTCGGCGGCGCGTCCCCGGCCGCTGAGACGGTGGCCGCCCGCCAGGCCGACGTGTACCTGATGTGGGGCGAGCCGCCAGCGGCCATCGCGGCCCGGATCACCCGGGTCCGGGCGCTCGCCGCCGAGCACGACCGCGTCCCGCGCATGGGCCTCCGGCTGCACGTCATCGCCCGATCCACCAGTGCCGAGGCCTGGGCGGAGGCCGACCGGCTGCTGGCCGGGATGAGCCCGGAACGGATCGCCGCCGCCCAGGCCAGGTTCCGCCGGATGGACTCGGTGGGTCAGGCCCGGATGGCCGCGCTGAACGCCGGCCGCACCGACGGGCTCACCGTCGCACCGAACCTCTGGGCCGGGGTCGGCCTGGTCCGCGAGGGCGCCGGCACCGCGCTGGTCGGCAGCTACGCCGAGGTCGCGGCCCGGATCGACGAGTACGCCGCGCTCGGCGTCGACGAGTTCGTCCTCTCCGGCTGGCCGCACCGGGAGGAGGCCGAGCGGGTTGGCGCCGAGGTGCTGCCCCTGGTCACCGCCCCGGTCGCGGCGGCTCCGGGGAGGTCGTGGGTGCCGAGGGTGCCAACGCGCTAGGGTCGATCCCGTGGCGGCGCGGAGATCCAGAATTCCAGCGACGAAGTATCCGGTCGAGCGGTTCACCCTCGACAACGGCCTGCGGGTGGTGCTCACCCCCGATCGCAGTGCGCCGGTGATCGGGGTGGCGGTGGTCTACGACGTGGGCATCCGATCCGAACCGGAGGGGCGCAGCGGCTTCGCCCATCTCTTCGAGCACCTGATGTTCCAGGGCTCGGAAAACCTGGAGAAGCTGGCCCACTTCCGGCACGTGCAGGGCGCCGGTGGCACCTTCAACGGCTCCACCCACCTGGATTACACCGACTACTTCGAGACGCTGCCGAGCAACGCGCTGGAACGCGCGTTGTTCCTTGAGGCGGACCGGATGCGCGGCCCCCGGCTGACCGAGGAGAACCTGCGCAACCAGGTCGACGTGGTCAAGGAGGAGATCCGGGTCAACGTTCTCAACCGGCCGTACGGCGGCTTTCCCTGGCTGACCCTGCCGCCGGTCATGTTCGACACCTTCCCGAACGCCCACGACGGCTACGGCTCCTTCGACGATCTGGAGTCGGCCACCGTCGCCGACGCCGCGGACTTCTTCCGCCGCTACTACGCCAGCGGCAACGCGGTGCTGGCGGTCAGCGGTGACATCGACGTGGCCGAGGCGACCGCGCTGGTCACCCGGCACTTCGGCGACGTGCCGGCCCGGCCGGCACCTAAACGGCCCGATTTCACCGAGCCCGACCTGACCGCCGAGCGGCGCACCTCGTACACCGATGCCCTGGCACCGCTGCCGGCGGTGGCCGGCGCCTGGCGCGTGCCCGACCCGGTCGACGACTTCGCCGGTTACCTGCCGTACGTGGTGCTGGCCGAGGTGCTGACCGACGGCGACGCGTCGCGGCTGGTCGAGCGGCTGGTGCAGCGTGACCGCACGGTAACCAGCCTCGGCGGATACCTCGGCTTCATGGGCGACCCGTTCGACGTACGCGACCCCACCGCGATGCTGTTGCAGGCCCACCTGCCGCCCGGAGGCGACGTGGACAAGGTGCTGCGCACGATCGACGAGGAACTGGACCGGCTGGCCACCGACGGGCTGACCGACGGTGAGTTGGCCCGCACCCAGGCCCGGATGGCGACCCACCTGCTGCGGGACACCGACGCGGTGCTCGGCCGGGCGCTGCGGATGGCCGTGCTGGAGCAGCAACGCGGGGAACCAGGCCTGCTCAACGACCTGCCCCGGCTGGTCGGCGAGGTCACCGAGGAGCAGGTCCAGGCCGCCGCGGCCACCCTGCGCCCGGAGCGCCGGGCCGCGATCGAGGTCATTGCCGGAGGATCCCGATGACAACTACTACTACCACCACCGCTCCGGCTGGGCCGCGGACGCTGCCGCCGCTCGGCCCCACCCGCAAGCTCAAGGTGCCCAAGCAGGCCGAGCGCACGCTGCGCAACGGCCTCACCGTGATCGCCGTACGCCGGCCCGCCGTACCCCTGGTCGAGCTGCGGCTCTGGGTCCCGTTCGGCCGGGTCCACCTGGCCCGCGGCGCGATGCTCTCGCAGACCATGCTCTCCGGCACCGAGTCGATGACCAGCGTGCAGATCGCCGCAGAGTTGCAGAAGGTGGGCGGCGGGCTCTCCGCGGGTGTCGACCCGGACCGGCTGATGCTCGCCGGCGCCGGCCTGGTCACGGGCCTGGACCGGATGCTGGAGCTGCTGGCCGAGGTGCTGACCAGCGCCAGCTACCCCAGTGACGAGGTGGCCACCGAACGGGACCGACTGGTCGACCGGATCCAGGTGGCGCAGAGCCAGCCGGCGCACCTGGCCCGGGAGGCGCTGCTGAAGCGGATCTACGGCCGGCACCCGTACGCCACGCAGACCCCGGAGCCCGGCCAGATCCGCGCCGTCCGACCGGCGGCGCTGCGCACCCTGCACTCGGAGCGGGTTCATCCGGCCGGCGCGCAGTTGGTCGTGGTCGGCGACGTGCAGCCGGAAAAGGCCCTCGACGCGGCCGAGCGGGCGCTCGGTGGCTGGGCGGGCGCGGGGCGCACCGCCGATCTGCCGGCCACCCCGCCGTTGGAGCCGGGGCCACTGCTGCTCGTCGACCGGCCCGGCTCGGTGCAGTCCTCGCTGCGGATCGCGCTGCCGGCCGTGTCGCGCACCGACCCCGACCACGCCCCGCTGCAACTGGCCAACCTGATCTTCGGGGGCTACTTCTCCTCCCGGTGGGTGGAGAACATCCGCGAGGACAAGGGCTACACGTACGGCCCGCACTCGGGGATCGAACACTCCGTCGCCGGGTCGGTGCTGGTCGCCGCCGCAGAGGTGGCCACCGAGGTCACCGGTCCGGCGTTGCTGGAGACGACGTACGAGCTGGGTCGGCTGGCGTCGCTGCCACCGAAGCCCGAGGAGTTGGAGCAGGCCCGTCAGTACGCCCTGGGCACCCTTCAGCTCGGCATGTCCACCCAGGCCGGGTTGGCGGCGCTGACCAGCGCGTACGCGGGCAACGGGCTGCGCCTGGACTTCCTCGCCGAGTATGCGGCGAGGTTGGCGAAGGCGAGCATCGACGACGTCGCGCAGGCGGCGGCCCGGTACCTGGCGCCGGCCCGTGCGGCGGTCGTGGTGCTCGGCGACGCGGAGCGGATCACCCCGGGGCTTTCCGCGCTGACCACGGTCCGCACCGAGCCTGTGCAGTGAGCGAGCGCAGCGAGCAAGCCATGCGGCACGGCCGCGGAGCGCGGGCGTGAGCGGGGAGACGGCTCCGCCGTTGGCCCGGTCCACCCTGGATCGGGCGGCACACCGGCGGGGTGACTCGCAGTGGCTCACCGAGGCGTGGCTGCGTGCCCGGGTGCTGCTGCTCGACTCGACCGACGAGGGGCAAACGCTGGCCCGTACCGACACGTCGCCTCCGGCGTTGGTGCTGTTCGGTGCGGCCGACGTGCCTGCCGGGTCCGAGTCGATGGCGATGTTCCTCGGTGTAGAGCCGGACGGGGTGCCGGTCTTCGCGGTCGATGCGCCGTTGCCGGCGTTGCCGGGGACCCGGGCGGTCAATCTTCGCGAGGTGGGCCACCTGCTCGCCGACCGGGAGGCCGGCATCTTCACCACCGCGTTGGCGCTGATCAACTGGCATACCCGGCACAGCTACTCGACGAGCACCGGGGCACCGACCGCGATGGACGAGGCCGGTTGGTCCCGGGTGGACCGTAACGGTGGGCGGATCTGGCCGCGTACCGATCCGGCGATGATCGTGCTGGTGCAGGACGGCGTGGACGGCCTGGACGGGCGCTGTCTGCTCGGCAACAACGTCGGCTGGCCGGGCACCCCGGGCGGTCGGCGCTACTCCTGCCTGGCCGGCTACGTCGAGCCGGGCGAGTCGGCCGAGGCCGCCGTGCTGCGCGAGGTCCGCGAGGAGGTGGGCATCGAGGTCGAGCGCATCGGGTATGTGGGCAGCCAGGCGTGGCCGTTCCCCGGCTCGCTGATGCTGGGCTTCCTGGCCCTCGCGAACCCGGGCGATCCGGTGCGGGTCGACCCGTCGGAGATCGCGTACGCCCGGTGGTTCTCACGCCGGGAGATCGGGGCGGCGCTGGCCGGGCAGACGGTGGACGTGGGCGATGGAGCCCGGCTGATCCTGCCGCCACCGTCGTCGATCGCGCTGTTCCTCATTCACCGTTGGCTGGATGGTTGGGTGCACGTCGACCGCTGAGCACGGTCCCGGCCTGTGGCCGCCGTTGCCGCGGCGGCCACAGGCCGGGAACACGGGCCGCCGTGGTCGGCGGGTGCGAATAACGCGGCGGGGGAGCCGGTCCGACCACGACGGACGTCTGGTGGATCAGGTGCCGGTGCGGGCCGGTCTGTGTGGGAAGACGGGTCGGGGCTCGTTCAGCGGCAGGACCTTGACCCGTTGCTTGCCGGCGCGGACGGCGCCGACCGTGGCCAGGGCCCGGGCCAGCAGCAGTGCGGCGTCCCGGTCCTCGGCGTGCACGGTCTGCCGTCGCGGCTCGGGCGTGGTCGTCTCGTCACGAAGTCGGTGGCCGTCCGCCCAGGCGGCGGCGATGTCTCCGTCGGCGACGGCGCGGATGTCGGTGCGAACGATCAGGAACCGCATGAGGGTCTCCGGATGAACCGCGACAGATGAGCCAGTGTGGAAGTTCCACCGGGGGCCATGTTACGCCCCGTGTTCGTCCCAGCAACTGAAACGCGCCTATCGGTTTCGAGCCTCGTCCGATCGGCGGATGGCTGCTCAGCGGGGTCGACGGCGCGCAACGCGACGGGGCCGCCGGCAGTGCGCCGACGGCCCCGTACCAGTCACCGGATCAGTTCAGATCGAACTGACCCTTCTTTGCCCCGGTGATGAAACCGAGCCACCCCGCGCGGTTGAACAGCAGCACCGGACCGCCTCGGTCCTTGCTGTCGCGCAGTGCGACCGCCGACGGGCCGGTGCCGAGTGGGGCGACCTCCACGCAGTTGGAGGTCTGGCTGCGCGTGCTGGTACGCCACGGGGCATCCGCCAACGAGTGGGCGGTGACGGACGGCGTGTTGCGGATGTCGTTCATGGTTCTACTCCTGGTGTGAACCGATCCGATGGGACGAGTGGTGCCGCACGTCCGACGGAGGGTCCCCCGTGGATCACCGTTCCGTCAGTCGCCCCGAGGCCCGGCGGCGTTGGGTCGGCGCCGTTGCCGGCCCGAACGCCACTGTGGAAGGGGGCGCTGCCTCGGTCAGCCGTACCGTCGCCTCGATCAGCCAGGTGAGGGTGTCCGATGCGTTAAGTGCCGCCGTGCATAGCCACTCGAACACCACTTTATAGCGATTTAGCGCGATTGCCTCGGTCGACATGACGTCGGTGAAGCCACCTTCGATGGCCAGCGTCTCCGGATCGAGGGGATCCGCGAACCGGTAGACGGAAAACGCGGTCGGCGGAAGGTACCAATTGCCGATCTGGGTGTCCCGGAGCAGCACGTGCAATGTCACGTTGGGCAGCAGGGCCAGCTCACAGAGCTGGAGCAACTGCTCGTGCAGCACTTCGGGTGGCCCGGCCCGGCGGCCGAGGGCCGCCTCCTCCAGTACGGCGGTGTAGCGGGGCGCGTACGGCTCCCGGGTCAGCAGCGACTGGCGTGCCAGCCGCGCCTGCACCTCGGTCTCCGGCTCGTCGTCTGGCTCCGGCTCGCCCGCGCCCTCGCCCACCTGACGGGCCGAGACAATCCGCACCTGGGCGTACCCGGGGGTCTGCAACAGGCCAGGCACCAGCACCGGGTTGTACTCGGAGATCTCCGCGCAGCCCGCCTCCAACTCGGCCCAGCTGCGCTGCTGCTGCGTCATCACCGGGAAGTTCTTCAACCAGCCGCGCATGTCGCCGGCCTCGCTGGTGATGCCGAGCAACTCATCGTGCAGCGCCTTGTCGGCGCCGTAGAGGTCGAGCAGGTCGCCGACGTCCTGCGGGTCCGGTCGGCTGCGACCGTTCTCCAAACGGGACAGTTTGGACGCGGAGGCCCAACCGATACGCTCGATGACCTGGTCGCCGGTGAGGCCCGCGGCCTCACGCAGGCGGCGCAGCTCGATGCCCAACCGGCGACGACGCAGGATCGGGCTGGGTGCGGCAGGAGGCACAGTGTCCTCTTTCCCGTCGACCGTCGCCGACGCGACGGTAACTGTATGAAATTCGCCCCCCACGGTCAGTATGGACGGCGCGACCAGTGTCGGAGGTTCCGGCGGGGGCGTGTCTTACGAAAAATGGACCACGGGTACGCCGGACGATGACGGACCCACGGTCGCGATCCCGTCGACCACGCCCACCTGGGCACGCCATCCCGCCGGAGGGACCCCATGCGCACCGTCCTGCGCCGACCCGACTTCCGCCTGCTCTTCGGCGGCCTGCTGGCCAGCATGACCGCCGAGTCGATCCTGCTGCTCGCGCTCGCCATCTGGGTCAAGGATCTGACCGGCTCGAATGGGTTGGCCGGCGCCACGATCTTCGCCGTCATCGCGCCGATGACGCTGGCGCCGCTGGTTGGCTGGTTCGTCGACCGGTACCCGCGCCGGCCGTTCTTCGTGGCCGCGAACGTGGTCACCGCGGCCCTGCTCGTCCCGTTGTTCACCGTCCGGGACGCGGGCGACGTCTGGATCGTCTACCTGGTGGCCGCCCTGTACGGACTGTCGTCCATCACGCTCGGCGCGGCGCTCAGTGGGCTCATCCGGGAGTTGGTGCCGGTCGAGCTGCTGGCCGACGCGAACGGCGTGCTGCAGACCGTACGCCAGGGGATGCGGCTGATCGGCCCGCTGGCCGGCGCGGCGCTCTACGCGGCACTCGGCGGGTGGGCGCTGGCCGGGATCGGCATGGTCGGATTTCTGACCGCGGCGGCGGTGGTGACCGCGCTGCCCACCCCGCAACAGGTGCCGCCGACCGTGCGCCTGCGCTGGCCGGCCGAGCTGGGCGCCGGTCTGCGGCACCTGGCCGATGAGCCGGCCCTGCGTCGGGCACTGCTCGGCTACGGGCTCGGGTCGCTGGTGATGGGCTTCAGCGAGTCGCTCATCTTCGCCTACGTCGACCAGGGGCTGAACCGGGATGCGGCGTTCGTGGGCGTGCTGGTCACCGTGCAGGGCGTGGGCGGGCTGCTCGGCGGGCTCTGCTCACCGGCGCTGGTCCGCAAGCTCGGGGAGGTGGGCACACTGGCCGCCGGGGTCGCCTTCTTCTCCCCGGCCGCGCTCGCGCTCGCGTACCCCGATCTCCGGCTCGGGTTCGCGGCGGTGCTGCTGGCGGGCGTCTCGCTCCCGCTGACGATGGTGGGGCTGCACACACTGATCCAGCGCCGGACCCCGCCCGCGCTGGTCGGCCGGGTCGCCGCGGCCACCCAGGCGGTGGTCAGCGGGCCACAGGCGCTCTCCATCGGGGCGGGCGCCCTGCTGGTCGGGTTTCTGGACTACCGGGTGTTGTTCGCGCTGGTCGGGGTGGCCACCCTGGCTGCCGGCAGCTACCTGTGGCGGGGCCGGCACCTGAGCGCGCCGGCCGGCACCCGCCCGCCCACGCCGCCGACCCGCCCGACGCTCCCGGCACCTCGGCGACCGGCCGAGGACGCCGACCGACAGGTGGCGCCCAACATCCACCGGCCGCCGTCACGATGACCGATACCTGACACGACGAGCGGCCGCCCCGGGTGGGGCGGCCGCTCGTCGAGAGTGCTTCGGCCGGTCAGGCGGTGAGGGTCTCCAGGTGCTTCTTGACCTGGGTGATCGAGGGATTCGTCAGGGCGCTGCCGTCAGCGAAGCGCAGCGTCGGCACCGTCTGGTTGCCGCCGTTCACGCTCATCACGAAGTCGGCGGCCTTCGGGTCCTGCTCGATGTCGACCACCTCGTACCCGATGCCCTCCCGGTCGAGCTGCGACTTCAGCCGGTGGCAGTAGCCGCACCAGGGGGTGGAATACATCGTCAGCATGGTCGGATCCTCCAACTCCTCCGGCCGCGGCTTGCGGATCAAGCCGAGGCTGTTCGCTGCAACGCTGGGAGGAGCTGAGATGATTCCTTGTTGTGGTGGTTCACTCAGGGTCGGAACAGGTGCTCGCCGGGCTGGACCCGGAGCAACGGTCCGCGGTGACCGCACCTGCCGGCCCGGTCTGCATCCTGGCCGGCGCCGGCACCGGCAAGACCCGGGCGATCACCTCCCGGATCGCCCACCGGGCGCTCTCCGGTGAGATCTCCCCCCGGCACGTGCTCGCGGTCACCTTCACCGCCCGTGCCGCCGCCGAGATGCGGAGTCGTCTCACGGTGCTCGGGGTGGGCGGTGTCCAGGCGCGCACGTTCCACGCCGCCGCGTTGCGCCAGGTGCGGTACTTCGCGCCCCGGCTGCTGGCCGGGCGGGCCATGCCCGAGCTGCTGGACAGCAAGGTGCGGCTGGTCACCCTCGCAGCCGCCCGGGTCGGCCTGCGCACCGACCGGGCCGCCGCCCGCGACCTGGCCGGCGAGATCGAGTGGGCCAAGTCGTCGTTGGTCGAGCCGACGGACTACGTGGTGTCCGCGGCACGGGCGCTGCGCGACACACCGCACGAGCCGGCGAAGGTGGCCGAGGTGTTCACCGCGTACGAGCAGATCAAGCGCTCGAACGGCGTCATCGACTTCGAGGACATGCTGCGTGCCGCGGTGTGGGGCATCGAGGAGCACCCGGACGTCGGCGAGCAGGTCCGTGGCCAGTACCGGCACTTCGTGGTCGACGAGTACCAGGACGTCAACCCACTCCAGCAGCGCTTGCTGGACGCCTGGCTGGGCGGCCGCAACGACCTGACCGTGGTCGGCGACGCCAGCCAGACGATCTACTCGTTCACCGGGGCGACCTCGACGTACCTGGTCGACTTCCCACGCCGGCACCGGGGCGCCACCGTGGTGCGGCTGGTCCGCGACTACCGCTCCACCCCGCAGGTGGTCGGGCTGGCCAACGCGGTGATCTCCCAGGCCCGGGGCACCGAGGCGCGGCTGCGGCTGGAGTTGAGCGGGCAGCGCCCACCCGGCCCCGAACCGGACCTGCGGATCTTCACCGACGAGCCGGCCGAGGCGAACGCGGTGGCCGCGCGCTGCCGGTCGCTGATCGACGCGGGCACGCCGGCGAAGGAGATCGCCGTGCTGTTCCGGATCAACGCGCAGTCCGAGGCGTACGAGAAGGCGCTCACCGAGGCCGAGGTGCCGTACGTCGTGCAGGGCGCGGAGCGGTTCTTCGAGCGGACCGAGGTGCGCCAGGCGATGGTCGCGTTGCGGGCCGCCACCCGATCGATCCCCGGGGAGACGCCGCTGCCGGCCGCCGTCGTCGAGGCGCTCACCGCGGTCGGTTGGGCCCCGGGCGCGCCCCCGGCCGGTGGTGCCGCCCGCGAGCGCTGGGAGGCGCTGTCCGCGCTGGTCCAGCTCTCCGAGGAGTACGCGGCCACCCCCGAGGTGGTGCCGATCGGCGAGGCCGCGTCGGTGGAGCGCCCCGTGACGCTTTCCGACTTCACCGAGGAACTGGCCCGCCGGGCCGCCCAGCAGCACGTCCCGACGGTGGACGGGGTGACCCTCGCTTCGCTGCACTCGGCCAAGGGGTTGGAGTGGGACGCGGTCTTCCTGGTCGGTCTCGCCGAGGGCACCCTGCCCACCACGTACGCCAAGACCGTCGAGCAGGTCGAGGAGGAGCGCCGGCTGCTCTACGTCGGGATCACGCGGGCACGGGAGTGGCTCTGGCTGTCGTACGCCGCCGCGCGCTCGCCGGGCGGACGGGCCCGGCGGCCGTCGCGGTTCCTGCCCCAGCTGAATGGCTCCGGCGGAACCGAGCGGGCAGCCGCCGGCACCGGTCCGGCACGTAGCCCGGAGCGGCGCCGGACGCAGATCATGTCCTGCCGGATCTGTGGCGCCACCCTGCTCGCCGGCCCGGACCGCAAGCTGGGTCGCTGCCCTACCTGCCCGTCCGATATCGACGATGAGCTGCACGAACGGCTGCGCGAATGGCGGCAGCGGGTGGCCGGGGCGCAGAAGGTCCCGGCGTACGTGGTCTTCACCGACGCGACGCTGACCGCGCTGGCCGAGCGGCGACCCGGTCGGCCGGAGGAGTTGATCGCCATCGCTGGCATCGGCCCCCGCAAATTGGGCCTCTACGGGGAGTCGGTGCTGGCGCTGGTGGGGGGCGCGGGGGTGGACGACGTCTGCCCAGAGAAAACTTTCGAAATCTCGTCGTAAATTCGTTTGCCCTCGCCCCGGCGCGAGGAATAGCCTCAGAACACACCACGCGAGCGGCGCCATTCCGGCTGCTCACGGGGTTGGTCCAGTCGATCCGAGGAACGTGAGGGAGGTGGCACCGTGAAGATCTTCACCTATGAGCGTCTGGCGGCGATGCCGTCTGTCCACGCTCCGCTGTCGACTGTCCGGGTGGCCCTTGCGGCCGCACGACCGTCGGTTCCGCAGGTGCACCAGGTTCAGGCCGAGCTGATCCTGACCGTCGCGCCCGCCGGAGTCGAGGGGACCAGTGGCTTCACGGGCAATGGCATCCAGGTCGCCAAGAAGCGCATGGATGTCCGCGGTGTTCCACCTCGAGGTAGACCGGTCTGATCAACAGACACCGGCTCACCTTGAGGCCGCGGAACCCGTTACCGGGATCCGCGGCCTTAGTTTTTTGCCCGCCGTAAGTACGTCGGAATGCGATCCACGAGATCGAAGTGAGAGAGAGGTGACCGGGCGATGAGTCTGGCGTTGGCCCCCCTCGACGTGAGCGTCGAGATGGAGGCGAACCTGCCCTGCCGGAAGTTCGACCCCGACCTGTGGTTCTCCGACTCGCCTGCACAGCTTGAGCTGGCCAAGTCGCTCTGCGGGGACTGCCCGCTGCGCGTCGAGTGCCTGGCTGGTGCGGTGGAGCGAGCGGAGCCGTGGGGCGTCTGGGGCGGCGAGATCTTCGAGCGTGGCGCGGTTGTTCCGCGCAAGCGGCCCCGTGGCCGTCCGCGTAAGGAGGACGTCGCTCGTGACGCCGAGCTTCGGGTCGAGGCCGAGGCGCGTCTGGCGGCCAGTGGGCTGTCCGAGGTGCGTGGCGCGGTCCGGCTGGCAGCCTGACATGTTCCCGATCCGTACCAACTACGCCGGTGGCACATCGGCAGTTAGTGAGACGACGATGTTGAACGTTCCGACTGGAGCCTTCGAGATGCAACTACTCCACGAAGCGTTGTCCCGGGTTCGAATGCGCCGGCCTCAGGCCGGTCGTACCACCACGAGCACTGAGGCAACCCGATCCGCCCGTACCGTCGCCATGAACAGCCGCAATCAGGCGGCCCGCGACCTGGGCATTCTCTAGTACCACCCCACACAGAAGGGCGGGTGCCGGTCGGCACCCGCCCTTCGTGACGTCCTCAGGCGATCGGGGCGAAGCCGGGCAGCCAGCGTTCCAGGATGCTGCGGTACGGGGCCTTCGCCTCCAACTGGCAGAGCACCCCGATCGACCCGAGCGTCACCCGGTGGATCAGCAGGTACGACGGCGGCAGGTTGAGCTGCCTGCTCAGCTGGTACGTGGGGGACCGAGGGCTGGCCAGTCGGCCCGCCTCGGCCCGCAGCCAGGCCCGGGTGAACCGGAACCCGTCGGCCGCGATGGGCTCCAGCATCGGACGGATGAAGTCGAGCACCCCCTCGGCGTCGATCTCCTCGGCGGAGCCGATGAAGCCCTCTGACCGCAGCCCCGCCACCACCTCGTCGGCGTCGCCCCGCAGGGCCATCGCGGCGATGCGACCGATCGGTTCCGGCGTGCCCTCCGGCATCCGGGCCACCGCGCCGAAGTCGATCACCCCGAGGCGGCCGTCGGGCAGCAGCCGGAAGTTTCCCGGGTGCGGGTCGGCGTGCAGCAGCCCAGCCCGCTGCGGCGCGGAGAGGTGCAGGGTGGCCATCAACCGGCCGGCCTCGTCCCGTTCCTCCTCGGTGCCCTCGCGGATGATGTCGGCCAGTGGGGTGCCCGTCACCCATTCGGTGACCAGCACCCGGGGCGCCGCGTTGACCACCTTCGGGATGTAGATCTCCGGGTCGTCGGCGTACGCGGCGGCGAAGGTGCGCTGCGACTCGGCCTCCAGCTCGTAGTCCAGCTCCTCGGTGATCCGTTCACGCAGCTCGACCAGGAGCGGCTTGACGTCCAGGCCGGGCTGAATGGCCCGGAACATCCCGCCCAGGCGGGAGAGCTGCTTGAGGTCGGTGAGCAGCGCTTCGCCCGCGCCCGGATACTGGATCTTGACAGCCACGTCGCGGCTGTTCGGTGCGCCCGATTCGTCGACTCCCGGCTCCCGCCACCGCGCCCGGTGCACCTGACCGATGCTGGCGGCGGCAGCCGGGGTGTCGTTGAACTCGACGAACCGATCCCGCCAGTCAGGGCCGAGCTGCTCGGCCAGCACCTTGTGCACGCTGGCGACCGGTAGTGGTGGTGCCGCCTCCTGGAGCTTCGTGAGCGCCTGGCGGTAGGGCGCGGCGATCTCCTCCGGCAGCGCCGCCTCGAAGACCGACAGCGCCTGGCCGAACTTCATCGCCCCGCCCTTGAGCTGGCCCAGCACGCTGAACAGTTGCTCGGCGGTGCGCTGCTGGATCTCCGCGGAGATCACGTCGGAGGCGAGCCCGGTGACGCGCTTTCCCATGCCGAGAACGGTCCGGCCGGCGAAGCCGAGCGGCAGGGCGGCGAGCTTGGCGGTGCGGGACACGGCGCGGCGCGGGATGTCGGTCACTCGGTCATTGTTACCGACCGGAGGGCCCCGCTGCTGCTCTGCGGCCGGGCTGGTGCGGACACTCGGCCCCGCGAGCACCCACACGCCGGGTGTGGTGGCCAGCCCCGACGACGGAAACGGCCGGCACCGGTGATCTCCATGGCCCCACCCAGCGTCTCCGGCTGGCCGCCGTCGAGCTGCGTCAGCGCCTCGGCCAGCGCATACGCGACGGCTGCGAGCAACGTGCCGGTCGCGCCGACGGCCACCGTTTCGGCGGCGGCGAGTTGGGCGGCGAGCCGCGGCCAGTCCGGGTCGCGGTCGGCCCGGTGCAGCTCGACGCAGTGCAGGCACGGTCCGGCGGGTGGGCGGACCAACGGCCCGACGACCGGTATGCCCTCGCGCAGGGTGACCAGCAGGTGCGGCTGTCGGCGCTGGGCGAGACCGGCGGCGAGCAGCGCGGGCGGCCGGTCCGTGCCGAGCTGGACCACCAGGTCCACCCGGACGGCCCGGCCCGGGTGGGTGCCGGTGCCCGGCGCGACGCGGCCGACCGCGGCCCGCACCGCCGGCGCCAGCGGGTGGCCCAGCTCGGTGGCGGGGATGCCCGAGCCGACCAGGTCGACGGGGCGTACCGATCCGGTGAGCTGTGGGATCACCTGCCCGACGCCGGACTGGGCCAACGCCACCGTCAGCGGCCCGCCGAGCGCCCCGGCGCCCGTGAGCAGGACTCGGGCGGCCCGCCGCCGACGCAGGACCTGTGCGGGGGTGCCCGGCAGTCGAGCGGCGGCCAGGGCCAGCGCGCCGGCCTCCGCTGCGAGCCGGGCACGGACCGGGCCGGTCAGGTCGCGGGGGAGCAGGCTGTGCGCGGGCACCAGCAGGCCGGCCGCACGCAGGGCGTCGAGCAACGTACGCGCATCGTCGGCGGTGACCCGGGCGGTGGCCGCCTGGATCAGTAGGGCGCGCTCGCTGCGGGTGCCGTCGAGCAGGTCGAGCAGGTGGGCGGTGCGGGGGTTGGCCAGCTCCAGCAGCACGGCGGGCCCGGGGCCAACGCCGAGCTGGAGGGTGTGCCGGTCCCGCCAGAGCCGGTGGAGGCCGGGCAGCAGCGTGGGGCGGGGCTGTACGGTGCGACTCATGGTCACGAATCGTGACCGAATCCTTGCTTTCGGTCGATCGTTATCCACAGGTGGCCAGGCCTCTGTCCAGCGCTGTCCACAGGATTCGGCGGGTTATCCACAGCCCGCCGGTAGGGGTGTCGGGCACCCGACAGGCCGTCGATGGCGCCGACCTCCCGAAACGGCAACGGGGCGGGATGGCCACCGGCCACCCCGCCCCGCCATCCGTCTGGGTCAGACCTTGGCCTTACCCAGGATGCGGTTCACTGTTGTTCCGCATACCGGACACTTGCCCTTGGCCATGTTCATTCCGGTCTTCGAGACCTCGACGTGCCCCTCGAAGTCCCGCTTCTCCTTGCACTTCACGCAGTAACCGTTGTAGGTCGTCTGGGCCTGGTCGGCCACGGTGCCCTCCTCGTCTCGTCCGCCGGTCAATGCCGTCCCGGCGGGGTGCCCGGCGGCGGGCCACACGGGGCGCCGGCGCTGGGTCTCACTCCGCGGCCACCTTCGTGACCGCTGGTTCGCGGACCCTACCCAGGTCTGGGCAGTTCCATGTCAGCTGTGCATCGACACTGTGAGCAAGTCGACGTCGAGAGTGTGCATGGCGAAATAGGTCGGATAAGTCAGTTTGGCGGGGACACGCCGACCAAACCCTCACAGCCACCCGTGCGAGTGCCCCCACGGCAGCATTCGGAACGGTGATCACCTACGGTGGAGAGGTGCCGCGGACCGGCGCCATCGGTGTTCACGAAGGGTGACGAGATGGCGCGACGGCGCTGACTCCAAGAAATTTTCGGGACGCTGGGCGACCAATCGCCATCTTCTGGGCGCGTGTCGTGCGGTTGACTCTTGCGGACCCCTGGTCAGTACGCATTAGCTTTCCTTCGTGACACGTAGCCGAGGCTGCGCGGGCCAGTGATGGCGGGGACGCGTAAGCCGGTCGTCGAGGTACGGCGCAGCCAGCGCCGACGACGCACGGTGTCTGCGTACCGTGACGGTGAGCGAGTCGTCGTCCTCATCCCGGACCAGTTCTCCCGTGCCGAGGAGAGCGAGTGGGTCGACCGGATGCTCGCCCGGCTCGCCGCCCGGGAGGGGCGCCTGGCCCGCTCCGACGCCGAGCTGCTGGCCCGAGCCACCCGGCTGATCGACCTCTACCTCGCCGGGCACGCCGCGAAGGCGGTGCCGGCCAGCGTCCGATGGGTCACCAACCAGAACGGCCGTTGGGGCTCCTGCACGCCTGCCGACCGCAGCATCCGGATCTCCCACCGCGTTCAGGACATGCCCGAGTGGGTGATCGACTACGTGCTGCTGCACGAGCTGGCCCACCTCATCGTGCCCAGTCACAATGCCCGGTTCTGGGCGTTGGTCGGCCGCTACCCCAAGGCGGAACGCGCCCGCGGTTACCTCGAAGGTGTTGCCGCCGCCTCCTGCGCCCCCGTTCCCACCTGACCTCGCCCGCAGACCCTTGGAGCCCGATAGTCCGCGCCGAGACCCGCTTTGCCGCGCGCCCCGCCCTCGGCCCGTTCGGACTCCCCGTCCGGTTCGGTCCGTGCGGTTCGGTCCGTGCGGTTCGGTCCGTGCGGTTCGGTCCGTCCGGTTCGGTTTGCGCCGGACCCTCCTTGATCAACTCCGTTTCCCCGATGTTGGGGTATCCGCGACGTGGGATACCGCGATATCGCCGAAACGGAGTCGATCACGCCTCGGCCGTTGGAGGAGCAGGCCAAGACTGGCCAGATGAGGCCAGGCGAACCTGGTCAAGCCGGGCAAAATGGGTCAGGCCAGGTGGGCTCGAGGAGAGTGGCGAGTCGCGCCGGACCGTGACGGGTCGGCGGGTGCGAGTAACGCGGCGGGGGAGCCGGTCCGACCACGACGGACGTCTGGTGGATCAGGTGCCGGTGCCGCCCGGTCTGTGTGGGAGACGGGTCGGGACTCGCTCTGGCGGGGCGGGGTCACGGTCGTCCGGCCGGATCGGGACGCGGGTTGCCGGGGTCAAGCCGGGCCGGGCGGGGTGCTGAGCCGGGCCGGGCGGGGTGCTGAGCCGGGGTCGGTGGGGTTCAGAGCCGGGCCGGGCGGGGTGCTGAGCCGGGCCGGGCGGGGTGCAGAGCGAGGCCGGGCGGGCGCTAGGGTCGGGACATGGCACGACGGGTGGTGGTGGCGTTGCTCGGGCCGGTCCGCTGGTCGCCGCCCGGCGTCGACCGGGCGGAGTGGCGAGCGGCGCTCGCAGAAGACGTCATCGACCTGCTCGCCACGCTCAACGAGGTGGAGGTCGCGGTCGCGGTGACCCCGGCCGATCGTGGTCTGGCCGAGGCTCTGGTGTGGCCCGGCACGGCCGTGTACGAGGTGGCCCGGCCGACGCCGAACGCCGTGTTCGCTGCGCTGGAGGGGTACGACCAGGCGGCGGTGCTCGCCGGCGACGTGCCCGACCTGCCCGCACTGACCGTCGGCAAGCTGCTGCGCCCGCTCACCACCCGACCGGTCGCGGTGGCTCCGGTCGAGGGTGGCGGGCCGGGCCTGCTCGGGGTGGCTGTGCGGCTGCCCGTGCCAGGCTGGCTGGCCCCGCTGGACCTGGACACGGCGACGCCGGTTGACGCGCGTGCCGGTGCCCCTCGACCGGGGGACGTAGCGGTCACCGCCGGTTGGCGACGGCTGCGCGGCCCGGCCGACCTGGCCACGCTGGACCCGGCATTCGAGGGCTGGGAAGCAACGCGCGCCCTTCTCTCAGGCTCGGGCCGACCCGCCTGACCAGCCAACCGCCAGCCCAGCTGACCAGCCCGCAATTGCGTGACCAGCCAGCCCTCCTGACGAGGGCAGCAGCACGCCGGGTGCCCGTTGTCGATCAGTGCGGGCACCCGGGCTCTGACGTCAGGACTTGGCGTCGTCCTCGCCGTTGGTCTCGTCGGGCTGGCCCGGGGCCTTCTCCTCCGCCCCGCCGGGAGCGGTGAAGTCGAAGGTGTCCAGCTCGCTGAGGTCCATGTCGTTCATTGCGAAGGCGACCGGGTCGGCGAAGTCGTCGTCCGACGGGAGCAGGTCCGGGTGGCCCCAGACGGCGTCGCGGCCTTCGATCCCCCGGTGCTCGGTGAGCGCCGCCCAGAGCGCCGCGGCCTCACGCAGTCGGCGCGGGCGCAGCTCCAGGCCGACCAGCGCGGCGAAGGTCTGCTCGGCGGGACCGCCGGCGGCCCGGCGACGGCGGAACGCCTCGCCCAGCCGGACGACGTTGGGCAGCCGGTCGCTGGCGGCGCTGTCCACGACGTGGCACACCCAGCCCTCGACCAGGGCGAGTGCGGTCTCCAGTCGGGCCAGTGAGGCCTTCTGCGCCGGGCTGTCCTCCGGGGTGAAGATGCCCTCCAGGGCGATCGCCTGCATCGACTCCGGGTCGGTCGGGTCGACCCGGCCCATCGCCTCCTCGATCGCCTCCCGGTTGACCCGGATGCCCGAGGCGTAGATCTCGACCGCGCTGAGCACATGCCCGCGCAGCCACGGAACGTGCTGGAACAGCCGCTGATGGGCTGCCTCGCGCAGCGCCACGTAGAGGCGGACCTCGTCCTCCGGCAGCTCCAGGCCTTCGCCGTACGCCCGGATGTTGGCCGGGATCAGCGCGGCCGTGCCGGCCGGACCGAGCGGCAGCCCGATGTCGCCGGCGGAGAGCACCTCTGCGGCGAGCGAGCCGAGGGCCTGGCCCAGTTGGCCGCCGAAGAGCGCGCCACCGAGGGTGGCCACCATCGACTGCATCGGGCCGAGCTGGGCGCGCGCCTCTGGCGGCACCAGGTCGCCCATCGCGCCGACCATCCGGCTGGCGACGGGGTCGCAGAGCTTGCCCCACACGTCCAGCGTCTTGAAGATCCACTCATTGCGGTTCCAGGCAACCGGGGACTGGATGCCGGATGGCCACGCCGAGGCAGGCTCCAACCACAGGTCGGCCAGGCGCAGCGCCTCCTCGACCGCGTTGCGCTCGTACGGTGACACCGCCGGGTCGCCGACGGCCGCGAGCTGGCTGGCCGCTACCTGCCGGGCCAGGTCCCAGTTGACCGGCCCGCTGCCCGGCGCGGAGAGCAGGTGCTGCAACTGCGACATGAACTGCTGCATCTGCGCGGGATCATTGGGGTCTGGTGGTTGCCCACCCGGGAGCGCGAAACCGAACGGAATATCAGGCACGACGTCTACGGTACGCGGGCCGCGCCCCAGGTAGCCGCCGCTGGGGTTGCGCTGAGGGCGAAGTCGCGCGGCGCATCCGGCCGGAGGCCCCCGGCCGGTCGGTACGCTCTGCGGCATGAGACGTCGTGGCCTGACGGTCCTGCTCGGTGCCCTGTTCACCGCCCTGCTGAGCATCGGGGTGCTCCGGGTGCCGATCCCGTACGTGGTGCTCGGTCCGGGCCCGACGGTCAACACCCTCGGTACGGCCGACGGTAAGGAGGTCATCCAGGTCTCCGGGCGGGAGACCTCGACCTCTGCCGGCCAACTGCGGTTGACCACGGTGGGGGTGCAGCCCACGGTGCGGCTGCGGGGGGCGATCGCGGGCTGGTTCTCCGACGACGAGGCCGTCGTACCGCGCGAGTTGGTCTACCCGCCGGGGGAGTCGACGGAGCAGGTCGAGCAGCGCAACGCCGAGGACTTCAAGGCGTCGCAGACCAGCGCGGAGACTGCCGCGCTGCGGGAGTTGGGCTTTCCGGTGCAGGTGGTGATCAAGACGGTGGCCGCGGACGGCCCGGCCGCCGAGGCGCTGAAGGCCGGTGACGTGATCACCTCGGTCGACGGTCAGCCGGTGCCGGTGGCCGCGAAGGTCACCGAGTTGGTCCGGGCCAAGCCGGTCGGCACGGAGTTGACCATCGGCTACACCCGTGACGGCGCGCCAGCGACCGCGACGGTCAAAAGCAGGGAGCAGGACGGCCGGCCGCGGATCGGCGTCGAGATCGACCAGCAGCAGCCGCACCCGTTCACGCTTGGCATCGACCTGGGGGACATCGGCGGGCCGAGCGCCGGTCTGATGTTCGCCCTGGGGATCGTGGACAAGTTGACTCCGGCCGATCTCACCGGAGGCAAGGTCATCGCTGGCACGGGCACCATCGACGACGAGGGCACCGTCGGCCCGATCGGCGGGATCGCGCAGAAGTTGGTCGGCGCGAAGCGCGCGGGCGCCAAGGTCTTCCTGGTGCCGGCGGACAACTGCGCCGAGGCGGTCCGCAATCCGCAGCCCGATCTGCCGCTGTTGCGGGTCGGTTCGTTGGACGAGGCGATGACCGCTCTGGAGGCGTTGCGCACGGGAGGCCAGCCGACCCGCTGCTGACCCGTGTGACCGTGCCCCGACACGTTCAGGAACACCCCGTACTCTGGGTGCCTGGTCGGAGCCGATCATATCGAGCGTGCGGAGCCAACAGTGGTCATGCGTAGCAGCAGCCCCCTTCCGAGGATGAGCCGGCGCGGACGCGTCACCATCGCCGTGCTGGTCGGGGTGTTCGTGCTCTTCACCCTGCTCGGGTGGGGCGTCCAGGCGTGGACGGACTGGCTCTGGTTCGACGAGGTCCGCTACACCGAGGTCTTCACCGGTGTGCTGCTCACCCGACTGCTGCTCTTCCTCGCCGTCGGTGTCGGCATGGCGGTGATCGTCGGCGGCAACCTGTGGCTGGCCCATCGGCTGCGCCCGCGTCTGCGTCCGCACTCGGTGGAGCAGGCGACCCTGGAGCGCTACCGGATGGTGCTCAGCCCGCGCCTCGGCACCTGGATCGCGCTGACCGCCGCCGTGATCGGGCTCTTCGCCGGTCTCTCCGCGCAGAGCCGGTGGAATCAGTGGCTGCTCTTCCGCAACGGCGGCGACTTCGGGATCAAGGACCCGGAGTTCGGGGTGGACATCGGCTTCTACGTCTTCCAGCTGCCGTTCTGGCGGTACCTGCTCGGGGTCGCCTTCACCGCCGTGGTGCTGGCCGTGATCGGCGCGCTGGCGGTGCACTACCTCTTCGGCGGCGTTCGCCTCCAGGGCGTCGGGGACCGGATGAGCAACGCGGCCCGCGCCCACCTGAGCAGCCTGATCGCCGTCTTCGTGCTGCTCAAGGCAGTCGCGTACGTGCTGGACCGCCGGGCGATGCTGCTGGAGTACAACGAGGGCGCCAAGTTGTACGGCGCCGGCTACGCCGACGTCAACGCGCTGCTGCCGGCGAAGGAGATCCTGGCCTACATCTCGATCGTGGTGGCGATCGCGATCATCGTGTTCTCCAACGCCTGGATGCGGAACCTGGTCTGGCCGGGCATCTCGCTGGCCCTGCTCGGCGTTTCCGCGGTGGCCATCGGCGGCATCTACCCCTGGGCGGTGCAGACCTTCGAGGTCAAGCCGAGCGCCAAGGACAAGGAGGCGCCGTACATCCAGCGCAGCATCGACGCGACCCGGGCGGCGTTCGGGCTGGCGGCCACCGAGACCACCCCGTACGCGGCGAGCAACCTCAACCCGCCGGCGAACCTGGCCACCGACACCTCCGTGGTGTCGAACGTGCGGCTGCTCGACCCGCAGTTGGTCAGCGAGACGTACACCCAGCTCCAACAGGTGCGCGGCTTCTACGACTTCGGCCCGAAGCTGGACATCGACCGGTACGGGGTGAACGGGAATGTCTCCGACTACGTGGTCGGCGTCCGGGAGATCAACTACGGCGAGCTGACCGACCAGCAGAACACCTGGATCAACCGGCACACCGTCTACACCCACGGCTTCGGTCTGGTCGCGGCCCCGGCCAACCAGGTGGTCTGCGGCGGGCAGCCGTTCTTCGTCTCCGGTTTCCTCGGCGAGAAGGCCCAGGAGGCGTGCTCCTCGCAGACCGAGCAGATCCCGGCCAAGCAGCCGCGCATCTACTACGGCGAGCGCATGGCGGCCGACGACTACGCGATCGTCGGTCAGGCCGACCCGACCAGGAAGGCCGAGTTCGACCGGCCGGTCGGTGAGGGTGGCGGCGAGTCCTACACCTACACCGGTGAGGGCGGCGTGGAGATCGGCTCCTTCGCCCGGCGGCTGCTGTACGCCATCAAGGAGCAGGAGTCGAACTTCCTGCTCTCCGAGGCGGTCAACAAGGACTCCAAGCTGCTCTACGTGCGTAACCCGCGGGACCGCGTGGAGAAGGTCGCGCCGTTCCTCACCCTGGACGGCGACCCGTACCCGGCGGTGGTCGATGGTCGGGTGCAGTGGATCGTCGACGGCTACACCACGGCGGCCACCTACCCGTACGCCGAGCGGGTCAACCTGCAGACCGAGACCACCGACGAGCTGACCAACCGGGGCACCTTCCAGCTGGCCCGGGAGAACGTCAACTACATGCGTAACTCGGTGAAGGCCACCGTCGACGCGTACGACGGCACTGTGAAGCTCTACGAGTACGACGACACCGACCCGGTGCTCAAGGCGTGGAACAAGGCGTTCGGCGGTGACCTGGTGCTGCCGAAGGCGGACATCCCGGTCGAGCTGAGCGAGCATCTGCGCTACCCGGCGGACATGTTCAAGGTGCAGCGCAACCTGCTCACCAAGTTCCACGTGACCAACCCGGGCGACTTCTACTCCGCACAGGACTTCTGGCAGGTGCCCAACGTGCCGGACGCTCCGGACAGCGGCCAGAAGCAGCCTCCGTACTACCTGTTCACCCAGTTCCCGGGGCAGGAGAGCCCTCGGTTCCAGCTCACCTCGGCGGTCACCCCGAACGGCCGGCAGAACCTCGCCGCGCTGATCTCCGGGTCGTACGTCGATGGGCAGCCCCGGCTGGAGGTGCTGGAGTTGCCGGATCAGACCCGGATCTCCGGCCCCGTGCAGGTGCACCAGCAGATGACCAACAACGCCAACATCCGCCAGCAGTTGAACCTGCTCTCCAGCAATCAGGCGCAGGTGCAGTACGGCAACCTGCTCTCGCTGCCCTTCGCCGACGGCATGCTCTACGTCGAGCCGGTCTACGTGAAGAGCAACCAGCAGGACGCGTACCCGCTGCTGCAGAAGGTGTTGCTCTCCTACGGTGACGGTGGCTCCTTCGTGGCGCTCGCCGACAACATCAACGACGGCATCAAGCAGCTGGTCGAGCAGGGTAAGCGGGCTGGGCAGGGCACGTCGCCGCCCCCGACCACCGGGGGCAACCCGACGACCCCGGCGACCCCGACGCCGACGCCGAGCGCCGGCACCGGGAACCCGCCGCCGACCGGCGAACTGGCCACCGCCGCGGACCGGGTGCAGACCGCGATCACCGAGGTCCGGGCCGCGCAGGCGTCTGGCGACTTCGAGCGGTACGGTCGGGCGCTCAAGGCGCTGGATGAGGCGCTCACCGCGTTCCAGCAGGCGCAGCAGGCCAACCCGGGCGGTACGCCCAGCGGTGGCCCGTCACCGAGCGGCAGCCCCAGCGCTGGCGGCTGATCCGCCACCGCCGAAAGTTCAGCCCGGAGCCCTCGTCGTCGGACCGCACCTGGTCCGGACGCCGAGGGCTCCGCTGTCTGCCGGACCTGTCGCCTCTCCGACAGGTCCGGCTGGCCCCGCAACCTGCCACACAGGTCTGCCGTCCTCATTGCAACGGGGTGGGGACGGAGGGGGAGCAGTCGTGAGGGACGCGCAGAGCTTCGATGACTTTTACCGCAGCACGGCGCGGCGGATGGCGAGGTACGGCTATGCGGTCGCCGGCGACCACAGTGAGGCGCAGGACCTGGTGCAGGAGGCGTACACCCGGGCCTGGCGGCAATGGGGGCGGCTGTCGGCGCACCCGGCGCCGGAGGCGTGGCTGAGGCTGGTGGTGTCCCGGCTGGCGACCGATCGCTGGCGGCGGCTGCGTTCGTTGCGCGGTGCGCTGCGGTTGGCCGGACCTCCACCTGCGGCCCCTCCGCCCAACGAGGACAGCGTGCTGCTGATCCAGGCCCTGCGCCAGGTGCCGGCGAACCACCGGCAGGCGTTGGCTCTGCACTACCTGTTCGACATGCCGGTTGAGGAGATCGCCCGTGAAGTCGGCGTGCCCGTTGGCACGGTGAAGTCCTGGCTTTCCCGGGGCCGGGCCCGACTCGCCGCGTTGCTGCCCGATCTCGCCATCGTGGAACTGGAGGCCAACGATGTCGCGTGAACTTTTCGAGATGTATCGGTCCCTTGCGGCCGACGCCGACGCCCGCGACCTGGGCGCCCCCGACGTCCTGCGGCACCGGGCGGACCGGAGGGCCCGGCTCCATGTGGCCGGGGGCGCTCTCGCCGTGGCGCTGGTGGTGGGAGGCGCGGTGATCGGTGCCCAGGTGGTCGCCATGCCGCCGCCGCCGACGACGACCGTACCCTCGCCGGCCGGCACGCCGACGCTCCCGTCGCCGCCCGACCCGAGTGCGACTGGCGGCTCCCCGTCGCCGTCCGTCCCGCCGACCACGCCCGGCCGACCCTCGGGTACGACCCCCGCCTCCCCGCGTGGCACCAGCGCGTCGCCACCACAGGCTCCGGTCAGCATCCCGGATCGGGCGTTCTTCACTCTCGCGCCCGCCAACCAGACCGGCATCACGCCAAAATTCCGGGACCTGGACGTCCTGCCGGGCCTGTGCGGCGCCGGCTACCCGAGTGAGGCGGCGGTCGTGCAGCGTCGAACCCGGCTCCTCGTCTACAACCTGCCAAGGAACGCTGGCAAGGGGTACGTCCCGGACGGCAGCTACACGCACGCCATCACGATCTACCGGGCTGGGCGCGCCGACGACGTGCTGGAGGAGTTGCGGCGGGCGGTGCGCGGGTGCCCCGTGCAGGAACTGCCGGGCGGCGTCACGAGAGTGCTGAGCAGGCAGCGGCTGCTCACCGACGGCGGGTATGGGGACGAGTCGGTGCTGTTCGAGATGCGGAGCCCAGGTCACGACATCAACGGCGACCCGACCGGCGTGGAGGATTTCCGGCTGATCCGGGCGATCCGGGTCGGCGATGTGGTGACCGTCCTCTGGGAGACAGGCTGGGAGAACACGTCCAGCGATCGGACACAGGTCGACGCGGACAGTCGCCGCGCGGTCGCCGCCATCAAGGCCTGGCTCGGCTGACCTCAGGAGGCCGGGCCGTGATCCGGCGGATTCGACGGTCGTTTTGCGGGAGCCGGGGGTGGTGCGCTACGGTTATCGAGCCGACGCGGGGTGGAGCAGCTCGGTAGCTCGCTGGGCTCATAACCCAGAGGTCGCAGGTTCAAATCCTGTCCCCGCTACAACAGAAACACCAGCTTAGAGCCCGTCTCCTGCAGGAGACGGGCTCTTGCGTGTTCGGTGGTAGGGATGCCTCGACCAGGCCGGCTGCCCGCCAGCTCGTTGCGGGCAAGTCCGACATGCGTGGGGCCGGAGTGGCTTGGCTTGACTTCGAGCGTGCTCTGAGGGGAAGGCTGGTCGGCATGGATCGTGTGCTCGGCCGGTGAAACGGGTGGCGGCCCGTTCCTGGGTACGGGCGTTCGCAGCGGTCGGCGACCCCGCTGATCATCGCCGGACGGGATGGGTTAGTCTTAACCAGTCGACGCGGGGTGGAGCAGCTCGGTAGCTCGCTGGGCTCATAACCCAGAGGTCGCAGGTTCAAATCCTGTCCCCGCTACAACTGGAAGTGGTAACAAGTCCGGCCCCCACACTGTGGGGGCCGGACTTGTGTGATGCCGCTGCCACACGGGGTCGGCACCTCGCTGGCACCGGCACCTCGAAGAGTTGCTTGTCGAGTCGACCGGTCGCGAGGTAGCGCGCGGGGTACACATAGGTGGCCCCGCCCTCGGTGGCGATGCGCACGGAACCCGTGGCGCCCGGCGCGCGCTTGACGTCCACTGAGGGCGTTCCCCCATTGATGTGCGCCTGGAAGATCTCGATCCCCTGATTCGGCGTGGACCGACGTGCCCAGGTTGCGCCCTTCGGCGAGGATGGGCACATGTCTTCATTCGGTAAGTGGTGGGGCCGCCTCAGCGCGGTCTTTGGTGCGGTCGTACTGGCGGTCTTCGTGCCCGTCGCGGCGTGGGCGTCCACGGGTACCGGCGAGCTCGTGGTGGAGGCCGCCCGGCGGCGATCCCGTGGTGGCTTCGGGGTCTTCGGCCTGCTCTGCTGCCTGGTGGTGGTCGCGGTAATCGTGTACCTGGTGCTGCGCCTGACTCGCAGCCGCCGGGGTGGCCCGCCCCGCTGACCAGGCAACCCCGCCTCGGAGGGCCGGCCGACGGCGGCATGCCGTGGGCGGGCCCCCGGTGGTCACTCCGCCAGGGCGGCGTTGGCCTGGGCGAGGAAACGCGAGGTGGCTGCTCGGGTGCCGGCTCGCTTGACGCGGATGCTCTCCGCGGCGGCGACCAGCAGGGTGCGCACCTTGGCGTGCCCCTTCGGCGGGGGCGCCGGAGCCGGCCCGAGCTGGTCGACCAAGGCGGCACCGAACGCGGCGGCGCGTCGCTGGGCCGGGTCGGTGATGCTGCCCTCGGTGTAACGGCGGACGGCGAGACTGGCGTTCAGGCCACGTTCGTGGCCGAGGACGGTGCCGGCCTCGCCGTTCGTGGTCAGAAAATTGATCACGTCGATGACGGTCTCGGGGTGGCGGGTGCCACGGAACGCCGCCCAGTACATCGACGCCCGCGCCCACTGCGCGCCGGACGGCCCCGGAAAGCCCACCACGCCCAACTCGGCCTTGGTGAGACGCTGCAGCTCCGGTAGCTGGTGTGACCAGGCGAAGGACGCGGCGGTCAACCCGGTGACCACCAGTTGCCGGGCCGGCTCCCCGCTGTCGGCCTGCTCGACCAGCGCCGCACCTGGTGTGGCCCGCCCGCTGCGGGCCCGCTGCCACAGCTCGAACCACGCGACCAGCTCGTCCGCGCCAAAACCGAGCTGGTTGCCCCGATAGAACTCGCCGCCCTGCGACCGTAGCCACAGCCAGAGCGCCCGGTAGTCACTGGACGCGTCCATGGTGCCGGCCACCTGGCCGTCGCTGGCCTCGGTGACCTGTTCCGCCCAGGAGATGTACTCGGCCCAGGTCATTCCGCCGCGCGGCTCCGGCACCCGCAGCTCCTGCAGCAGGTCCCGGTTGAAGACCACGCACGCGTGGGTCTGCCCGCCGGCCACCGCCATCGTCCGCCCCTCCACCGTGCCGTAGCGGATCAGGCCCTCGGGCAGGCCCCGCAGATCCAGGCGGTGGTCGGCGACATGATCGGTGAGATCGAGGACGATCTGACGTCGGGTGTACTCGGTCAGCATGGCGTCGTCGATCTGGATCAGGTCCGCCACGTTCCCACCGGCCGCCTGGGTGGCCAGCCGGTCGTAGTAGCCGTCGGCACCCTGCCAGGTGACCCGGAAGGTGACCCGGGGGTTGCGCTCCGAGTAGAGCCGCAGCACCTTTTCGGTGAGCTCGGCCCGCTTGGTGCCGCCCCACCAGAAGACCGACAGCTCCACCGGCCCGTCCTGGGTCGAGGTGGCGGCGCCGTCGCTGCATCCGGCCAACCCACCGGACGCGAGCAGGGGAGCACCGAGCAGCGCGGTGAGCAGTCGGCGCCGGCCCGGGTCGGCGCCGAGGCGGTCGATCGGGGGTCGAACAACGGACACGGGGGTCTCCTGGACCTGCGAGGGCGGCGGTCGGACCATTCACGCAGTCAGCGCACGAAGGTGTCAACGTCCGTCTGGTCACCCGGCGTGGGTGGTCGAATCAGGCCTTCCGATACCGCGTGGTGTACTAGGGCGCGTGGAACTTCTGCATTCGGGCAAGGTTCGGGACGTCTACGCCGATGGCGATGACCTGATCCTGGTCGCCTCGGACCGCATCTCGATCTATGACGTGGCGCTGCCGACGCCGATCCCGGACAAGGGTCGCCTGCTCACCGCGCTCTCGCTCTGGTGGTTCGAGCAGCTCGCCGACCTGGTGCCGAACCACGTCATCTCGGCCACCGAGGTGCCCGTTGAGTTCGCCGGACGGGCGATCCGCTGCCAGCGGCTGGACATGGTCCCGGTGGAGTGCGTCGCTCGCGGCTACCTCACCGGCGGCGGCCTGCGGGAGTACGAGCAGACCGGCGCGGTTTCCGGCGTAGCACTGCCCCGGGGGCTCGGTGAGGCGTCGATCCTGCCCGAGCCGATCTTCACGCCGTCGAGCAAGGCGCCGATGGGCGAGCACGACGAGCCGATCACGTTCGACGACGTGGTGGACAAGGTGGGTCAGGCCACCGCCGAGCGACTGCGGCAGATCACCATCGACATCTACCGGCGCGGTGCCGAGTTGGCCGCCGACCGGGGCATCCTGGTCGCCGACACCAAGATCGAGCTGGGCTGGGCACCGGACGGCACCCTGGTCCTCGCCGACGAGCTGCTCACCTCCGACTCGTCGCGGTTCTGGCCGGCCGAGTCGTACCAGCCGGGCCGTGTGCAGTTCTCCTACGACAAGCAGTACGTGCGGGACTGGGCCACCGGCAGCGGTTGGGACAAGCAGGGTCCGGCCCCGGACATGCCGGCCGAGGTGGTCGAGGCGACCCGGGCCCGCTACATCGACGTCTACGAGAAGCTCACCGGCAACCGCTGGGACTGACCACCGGGCTGGCGATCACTCCACCCAGTCGAGGGTGCGTTGCACGGCCTTGCGCCACTGGCCCAGCTCCCGATCGCGCAGCCCCGGATCCATGGCCGGCTCCCACTGCGCGTCGGAGCGCCACTGCGCCCGCAGGGTGGCCAGGTCCGGCCAGAAGCCGACCGCCAGACCGGCCGCGTACGCCGCGCCCAGGCAGGTGGTCTCGGTGATCCGGGAGCGGACCACCGGCACGTCGAGCACGTCGGCGAGAAACTGCATGAGCAGCCCGTTGGCGGTCATCCCGCCGTCCACCCGCAGCCGGCGCAGCGCCACGTCGGAGTCGGCGTTCATCGCGTCGACCACCTCGCGGGTCTGCCACGCCGACGCCTCCAGCACCGCCCGCGCCAGGTGCCCCTTGGTGATGTATCCGGTCAGGCCGGCGATCACGCCGCGCGCGTCGCTGCGCCAGTGCGGGGCGAAGAGCCCGGAGAACGCCGGCACCACGTAACAGCCACCGTTGTCGTCCACGGTGCGGGCCAACTCCTCCACCTCGGCGGCGGTGGAGATCAGCCCGAGGTTGTCCCGCAGCCACTGCACCAGCGAGCCGGTGACCGCGATCGCGCCCTCCAGGGCGTACGCCGGCGGTTGGCCCTCGATCTGGTAGGCGACCGTGGTGAGCAGGCCGTGCGTCGACGGGACCGGGCTGGCTCCGGTGTTGAGCAGCAGGAAGCTGCCGGTGCCGTAGGTGCACTTCGCCTCGCCGGGCTGGAAGCAGGTCTGCCCGAACAGGGCGGCCTGCTGGTCGCCGAGCGCGCTGGCGACCGGCACCCCGGCGAGGATGCCGGTGGCGTGGCCGTACACCTCCGCGGAGCAGCGGATCGCCGGCAGCATCGCCGGCGGGACGCGCATCGCGTCCAGCAGATCCGGGGCCCAGTCGAGGGTCGTGAGGTCCATGAGCATGGTCCGGCTGGCGTTGGTCACGTCGGTGACATGCTCGCCGGTCAGCTTCCAGATCAGCCAGCTGTCCATGGTGCCGAAGAGCACCTCGCCGCGCTCGGCGCGCTCACGCAGGCCCTCGACCTCGTCCAGCAGCCAGCGCAGCTTCGGCCCCGCGAAGTAGGTGGCCAGCGGAAGGCCGGTGCGGGCCCGGAACCGCTCCTCGCCGTACGCCGAAGCCAGCTCGCGTAGCAGCGGCCCGGTCCGGGTGTCCTGCCAGACGATGGCGTTGGCCACCGGCCGGCCGGTGGCCCGGTCCCAGACGAGGGTGGTCTCCCGCTGGTTGGTGATGCCGACGGCGGCCAGCCCGGCCGCGTCGGTGTCGGCGGCCCGCAGCGCCTCGGAGACCACCTGCTGGACGTTGTCCCAGATCTCCTCGGCGTCGTGCTCCACCCAGCCGGGCCGGGGAAAGATCTGCCGGTGCTCGCGCTGGGCCACGGCGACGATCTCCCCGGCCTGGTCGAAGACGATGCACCGGGAGGAGGTGGTGCCCTGGTCGATGGCGGCGACGTACTGGGGGGTCACCGCAGCACCGTACCCAACGTGGCGACCCGGTGCGACCGCCGTCACGCCGGCCAGCACGTCGCCTACGATGTGCGAACGTGCGCGACATCGCCGTTTTCAGTGGAACTGCCCATCCCGACCTGGCTGCCGAGATCTGTGCCCACCTGGGGGTGCCGCTGCATCCGGTGCGGGTGTCCCGGTTCGCCAACGACTGCCTGGAAGTGCAGTTGCAGGCCAACTGCCGTGAGCGGGACGTCTTCCTGATCCAGCCGTTGGTGCCGCCGGTGCAGGAGCACCTGGTCGAGCTGCTACTGATGATCGACGCCGCCCGGGGTGCGTCCGCCGGCCGGATCACGGTGGTGCTGCCGCACTACGCGTACGCCCGGTCGGACAAGAAGGACGCGCCGCGGATCTCGATCGGCGCCCGGCTCGTCGCCGATCTGCTCACGTCGGCCGGGGCGGACCGGGTGCTCGCGATGACCCTGCACTCGCCGCAGGTGCACGGCTTCTTCAGCGTCCCCGTGGATCATCTGCACGCGCTGCGCGAGCTGGCCACCCACTTCCGGCGTTACGACCTCAGCAACACCGTGGTGGTCTCGCCCGACCTGGGCAACGCCAAGGAGGCGGCGGCTTTCGCCCGGCTGCTCGGTACGCCGGTCGCGGCCGGGGCGAAGCAGCGGTTCAGCGACGACCTGGTCAAGATCAGCGCGGTGATCGGCGACGTGGCCGACAAGGACGTCATCGTGCTGGACGACGAGATCGCCAAGGGCAGCACGGTGGTCGAGCTGATGGAGCATCTGCGCGGTCTGAAGGTCCGCTCGATTCGGCTCGCCTGCACGCACGGCCTCTTCTCCGGCGACGCGTTGCAGCGGCTCAGCGACCAGAACGGCGTCCTGGAGATCGTCTGCACCAACACGGTGCCCATCCCGGCCGCCAAGCGGGTTCCGAAATTGCAGGTCCTGTCGGTGGCCCCTGCCCTGGCCGAAGCCGTGCGCCGGATTCACAACGGAGAATCCGTCTCCGCGCTGTTCGCCTAACCCCGCCCCGCCCCGCCCCGCCCTCGCCCCGCCCCCGCTCTCCGCGATCTTGCAGTTTCGGTCGCCGAAATGCGCTGTTTTGGTTGTTCTGCCGGGGCAGCAAGTGCAAGATCCCCGGGGCCGGGGCCGGGGCCGGGGCCGGGGCCGGGGCCGGGGTGCGGGGGCGTGGAGGTCAGCGCGGGGTGTGGTTGCGGCTGACGGGGCCGGTGGTGATGCGGACGGTGGTGCCGGCGGTGCCGGTGACGACCTCCATGGCGTCGGTCAGCTCGCGGGCCAGCCAGAGGCCCCAGCCGCCGGCGGTGTCCGCGGCCGGCCGGCTGCGGTCGCCCAGTCGTTGTGGGCTGATCCCTTGACCGTGGTCGGCGACCTCGCAGACCAGCAGGCCGGACTCGTGCCAGAGCCGCAACCATCCGCGCCCGCCGCCGTGCCGCACCGCGTTTGTGATCAACTCGTTGATCGCGAGCACGAAGTCGTCCAGCCGTTGGCCGGCCAGCCCGAAGGCATGCGCACAGGAGGTGACCGAGTGTCGAATCTCGGTCACCTGGGCCTGGTCGAAGGCTTTGGCGATCAGGAGGGCAGGTTCGATGGGCACAACCGTACGCGGTGCGTGCGGATCTGCGTTCGTCATGGGCCCGTCCCGGCGGCGGATCACGGAGAATTTCGCGGCTTTTCCACCGTACGTCAGGGTTTCCTGAACCGCACTCGCTGCCCGTCACGCGGCTGGCCCGGCTGTGGCATCCTGACCGCCATGTCGTCGCCGCCGGGTGGTTTCGAGGTGCCGCTGTGGCGTGCGCTCGCGGTCTTCCGGCTGGCGTCCCTGGCGTACGTCTGCGTGCTCGCGGTGCGCGACGCCGACCGGTACGCCCACCCGTACGCGGTCGGTGCCCTGATCCTGGTGATGATCGCCTGGACCGGGGCGACCGCGATCGGGTACGCCCGGCCGGCCTGGCGGCGCTGGCCGCTGCTGCTGGCCGACCTCGGAGTGGTGCTGGTCGTCGTGTCGGCCACCCCGTGGGTGGTCGGTCGGGCGCCGCTCGCCAGCGGCGTACCCACCATGGGGGTGGCCTGGATGGCCGGCCCGGTGCTGGCCTGGGCCGTCTCCGGCGGCCGTCGGCGTGGCACGGTCGCCGCGTTGCTGGTCGCCGGCGCGGACCTGGCCACCCGGGAGCGGGTCGGCCAGTCCTCGTTCACCGGCGTGATCCTGATGCTGCTCGCCGGACTGGTGGTCGGGCACGTGGCCCGGCTCGCGGCGACCGCCGAGGAACGGCTGCAACGCGCGGTGGAGTTGGAGGCCGCCACCCGGGAGCGGGAGCGGCTGGCCCGGGGCATTCACGACTCGGTGCTCCAGGTGCTGGCGTTGGTGCAGCGGCGCGGCGCGGACCTGCCCGGCGAGGCCGGCGAACTGGCCCGGCTGGCCGGCGAGCAGGAGGCCGCGTTGCGGGCACTGATCGCCGGCGCCGGCCCGGCCGCTGCCGTGATCCCGGATGGCCCCGACGCCGCCGCGGTGGACCTGCGGACCCTGCTCGGCCGGTACGCCTCGCCGGCGGTGTCGCTCTCCGCCCCGGCCACCGCGGTGCCGCTGCCTCGACGGGTGGCCGGGGAGTTGGCCGCCGCGACCGGCGCGGCCCTGGACAACGTGGGGCGGCACGCCGGCGGACGGGCCTGGGTGCTGATCGAGGACGAGGGGGCGACGGTGACCGTGTCGATCCGCGACGAGGGACCGGGCATCCCGGACGGCCGGCTGGCCGAGGCGGCCGCCCAGGGCCGGTTCGGCGTCACCCAGTCGATCCGGGGCCGGGTGGTCGACCTGGGCGGGACGGTTCGGATCGTGTCGGCCCCCGATGCGGGCACCGAGATCGAGCTGACCGTGCCGAGGGCGGGGCGGTGAACCCGACACGGGTGATGGTGGTCGACGACCACCCGATGTGGCGGGAGGGCGTGGCCCGCGACCTGACCGAGGCCGGATTCCTGGTGGTGGCGACCAGTGGCGAGGGGCGACAGGCCATCCGGGTGGCCGCCGCCGCCCGGCCCGACGTGGTCGTCCTCGACCTGCAACTACCGGACATCTCCGGCGTCGAGGTGATTCTGGGGCTGCGCGCGACACTGCCCGACGTGCGGGTGCTGATGCTCAGCGCCAGCGGCGAACAGCAGAGCGTGCTGGACGCCGTCAAGGCGGGGGCCACCGGTTACCTGGTGAAGTCGACCGCGCCCGCCGAGTTTCTCGACGCCGTCCGCCGCACCTCGGCCGGCGAAGCGGTCTTCACCCCCGGCCTGGCCGGGCTCGTCCTCGGCGAGTACCGCCGGCTGGCCGCCGGGCCGGGGCAGGACACCGACCCGGCCGGCGGCGCGGAGCCCGCAACGCCCCGGCTCACCGAACGGGAGACGGAGGTGCTGCGGCTGGTGGCCAAGGGGCTGTCGTACAAGCAGATCGCGCAGCGGCTCGGGCTGTCGCACCGCACGGTGCAGAACCACGTGCAGAACACCCTGGGCAAGCTGCAACTGCACAACCGGGTCGAGCTGACCCGGTACGCCATCGAACGCGGCCTGGACGACTGACCCGGGTCAGACCGAGCGCGGCGGCTCCGTCTCGTGGATGGCCAACTCCTCGGCTGTCGCGCCACCCCCGGCCGATCCGGCGTCGTACGCCACCGAGTCGGTCTCCTGGTCGGTGTGCGACCCCTCGTCCGGTTCCACCAGCCGGCCCACCGTGGCGTCGGCCACCGTGCCGAGCTGACCGTGGTCGTAGAGGGAGACCGGCGAGTTCGGGTCCGAGGTGGGGCCCGGGTCCATCACGTCGGCGTCCAGCTGGGCCTCCGCCGCGGCTTCCAGATTGTCCGCCTCGAAGGCGATCTTCGGGTCGATCGTTCCGGCCAGCGGGTCGTCCGCCGGGCGTTCGTAGACCTCTCGGTCGAGTTTGTAGTCCAACGACTCGCCGTCGAGTTGCTCCTCGGCGGTCGTCCCGAACCGGTCCACCGCGACCGGCGTCCGGTCGCCGGGCAGCTGGGCCGGATCCGGGCCGTCCGCCTCGCGCCCGGTGAGCACGTCGTCGTTGGCGGTCGAGTCGTCATCGGCGGTGTCGGGCAGCCCTTGTGCCTCGGTGTCGGACACGGGGGTCGGGTACTCGTTGTCGCGCATGTCTGATCACTACCCGCTGCCCTCCCGCCGTAACCGGAGCACCGCCGCCCGTGCCGTGGCGAAACCGGCACCAGGGGCGAAAAGCCCGTCTCAGCCGAACATGGCGGCCTCGTCGTCCGGGTGCAGCACGCACCAGACGACCTTGCCGTCCGGTACGGCGCTGCTGCCCCAGCGACGGGCCACCGTGTCGATCAGCAGCAGGCCCCGACCGCCGGCCCGGGTCGGCGGGGACACCCCGGCGAACGTCGGCAGACGCGGGGAGTGGTCGCGGACCGCCAGGTGCAGGGTGCTGTCCTGGGGAGCCAGCCGCACCGTCATCGGGGTCCGGGCGTGCGCCACCACGTTGTTGACCATCTCGGTGATCGCGATGCACGCCGGGTCGGTGAGCGTTGGCATGCCCCAGCGCTGGCACCCGGTGGTGACCAGCTCACGGGCCTGCCGGGCGGCCCCCACCGTCGGGGCCAGATCGATGGTGAGCACCGCCGCCAGCGCCGCCGCCGCGACCGCGGCCAGCGCGCCGTCCAGGGTGGGCCAGGTCGGCACGCCGGCCAACGCGGCGTCCGCGTGGTCGGGCCTGCCGGCCGCCGGGTCACACAGCAGCAGATCCGCGGCGGGCCAGTCGGCGACCTCCCGGCGAACCTCGGCGAAGACGCCCCATCCAGCCGGGTCAGCGACCCGCAGCCCGCTCACGTCGGCCACCACCGGGCCGGGTCGGTCGCAGAGTCGGGCGAGCAGCGCGCCCCGTACCGCCTCGGCTCCGGCGCCATCGAGCACGCCGGTCAGCCGGACCACCGCCGACGACTCGTCGATCTCCACAAGACAGCTCGACATGATCGCCCCATTGTGCGCTCCGGTCACCGTTCGCGCATTCGGACGCTCGACGCCGGTCATCAGCGCTCCAACCGGGACCGGCGGTTCATAGCCGCCATCGTGCCGACCGCGGTGCCGGCGGCGGCGAGACCGAACGCGGCGGTCATCCGCACCAACTGGCGCCGTCGACCGTGCCAGCCGCCGTCCCGGTGCGCCTCCGCGTCGGCGTGGAACACGTTGCCGCTGCTGTCCACCCGAGCGCCCGGACCGAACTGGGTGCGGTGGGCGTACCAGCCGAGGGTGCGTTCCACCAGCGCGGGCGCCAGCCGCCACTGCAGGCCGAACAGCCGGGCGGCGCCGCCGGCGTACGCCTCGCGGCGGGGCCGGCGCAGCAACCGGACGATGGTCTCGGCGACCACCTCCGGCGGGTAGATCGGCGGCGGTGGCACCAGCTCACGGCCGCTGTAGTTGGCCGCGTGCCGGAAGAACGGGGTGTCGATGGTGGCCGGCAGCACGGTGCAGACCGAGATCTGACCGCGGCCGGTGACCCGCAGCTCCTGCCGGACCGTGTCGGCCAGCCCTCGGATGCCGTGCTTGGCGGCGTTGTACGCCGACTGGTACGGCATCGCCACCTCGGCCAGCACCGAGGCGTTGTTGATCAACACGCCACCGCCGGCCGCGCTCAGGTACGGCAATGCTGCCTTGATGCCGTGCACCGTCCCGAGCAGGTTGACCTCCAACACCCGGCGGAACTCGGCGACCGGGATCTCGTCGAACAGACCCACGGCGCTCACCGCGGCGTTGTTCACCCAGGCGTCGATCCGGTCGAACTCGGCCGCCGCCCGGTCGGCCAGCCGCTGCACCGACTCCAGATCGGTCACATCGGTCGGTACGACCAGCGCCCGGCCGCCCAACTCCCGGCAGCGCCGCGCGACCTGTCCCAGGGCTGGCTCGCTGCGGGCGGCCAGCACGACGGCGGTGCCCCGGCGGGCCAGCGCGTACGCGGTCGCCGTGCCGATCCCGCTGGAGGCGCCGGTGATCACCACGGTCGAATCGTCGAGGGTGCGGGTCAGCGGCATTCCTGAGCGGTACCCCAGCCCAAGCCTGGTCATACCAGCGAATGGTTGTCGATCATCACGGGAATCGTCGTGTGGTGTGGCCGCGCCCAAGTTTTGTGGTTGCCGTGGCGCAAGTGTCGGTGGCACCTGCGGGGACTGTTCCCGATCTGCCAGGTTTCGACTCCGGCTCCCGAGGTTAATGGGACGCTCTGACCGGGAGGACCACTGCCGAGGAATGAGATCGCAGGGAGGTGACCCATGCGCGTCGGCCTCGTCTGCGCGCACGCCAGTTCGTACCGCCACGCCGACGGCCCACCGGTCGGCACCCGACAGCACATCGCGCGGGTCGCCGCCGAGCTGGCCGATCGAGGTCACGACGTCCGGCTCTACGACCGCCGGGACGACCCCGGGCTGCCGGCGACGGTCGACCTCGACGGCTACCAGGTGCACCAGGTGCCCGCTGGCCCGCCCACCCCACTGTCCACCGCCGAGCTGATCCCGTACGTGACGGAGTTCGGCCGCTGGTTGGCCGACGAGTGGGCCGGTGCCTGGCGCCCCGAGGTGGTGCACGGGCACTACTGGGTCGGTGGCCTGGCCGCCGCGCACGCCGTTCGGGAGACCGACATCCCGGTGGTGCAGACGTTCCACTCGCTCGGCGTCGAGCAGCTGCGTCACCTGGGCGGCCGCTACGACGGGCCGGGGGAGCGGATCACGCTGGAACGCGCGCTGACCCGGGCGGTGGACATCGCCGTGGCCCAGTCGAACGACGAGGTCGACGAACTGACCCGGATGGGTCTGCAACGCAGCTCGGTCGCGCTGGTTCCGGCCGGCGTGGACATCGAGCAGTTCCACCCCGACGGCGAGGCGGCACCGCGCGAGCAGCGTGCCCGCATCCTCTCGGTGGGCTCGCTCGCGGCAGGGCACGGCCAGGAGGACCTGATCCGGGCGATGCGGCTGGTCGGTGACGCCGAGCTGGTGATCGCCGGTGGGCCGCCGGCCGACCAGCTCGCCAACCACGCGGAGGCGCGACGGCTGCGCGAGCTGGCCGAACAGGCCGGTGTCGTCGACCAGGTGCGGCTCGTCGGTGCGGTGCCGCACGACCAGATGGCCACCTGGTACCGGTCGGCGGACGTGGTCGCCTGCACGCCGCACTACTCCTCGGCCGGGCGGGTCTCGCTGGAGGCGATGGCCTGCGGAGTGCCAGTGATCGGCTACGCGATGGGCGGCCTGGCGGACGCCGTCGTCGACGAGGTCACCGGACGGCTGGTGCCCCCCGGTGACGTGCGGGCACTCGGAGTCTCGCTGCGCCGGATGCTCGCCGACAACGCCGGCCGGTTCGCGTACGGGCACGCTGCGGTGGACCGGGTCCGCAGCAGCTACACGTGGGAGCGCACCGCCGGCGCACTGGAGCGCCTCTACGAGCGGGTGGTGAGCCGCCGCAAGCCGGTCGAGGCCTGAGCGGGCTGTGGCGCGGCCCCGGTCGTCAGCCGGGCCGGGCCGCGCCGACCATGGCCCGATCGCGGCGGCGCGCCACCGAACGGTGCTGCTGCGGCTCGGCGTACCGGGTCAGCCCGATCACCGCGGCCAGGGTGACCAGGAAGCCGGCCGCGGCCAGCCACTCCCGCCCCGGCCAGATCTTGTCGTTGAGCAGCAGCAGGCCGACGATCGCGGCCGGCACCGCACCGGCGGCGTCCATCGCGGCGACCGCGGCGGTCGTCGAGCCGCGCTGCATGGCCAGGCCGAGCAGCAGCTGACCGACGATCGAATGGGCGATCAGCAGGTAGAACAGCGGGTCGGCGAGGAACGCCTGGGCGGACGACGCGGACGCCAGTGGTCGAGCGGCGACCGCCGCTGAGCTGAACGCCAACCCGGCCAGTGAGCCGAGGGCCACCGACCCAGGTGCCCCGTGCAGCCGGACGGTGAAGAAGCCGAGCACCGCGATGACGCCGAGCGCCACCAGCAGGGCGATCGAGCCAGCGGTGCCGAGCTGCCGCGACGGCGCCGGCCGGGCGGACAGCACCAGCGCGGTGATCCCGGCGAAGAGCAGAACCAGCAGCACCACCTCCGCCGCAGGTAGCCGCCACTTCAGCACCAGCACTCCGAGGATGGCGGTCACCCCGAGCCCGGCGGCCACGCTGGCCTGCACGAGGAACAGCGGCAGGTCCCGCCGGGCCAGGAACGCGAGCACGAAACCGCCGATCTGGCAGCCCAGGCCGACCAGGTACGTCCGGTGCCCGGCGAGGCGCAGCAGCAGACCCGGATCGAAGGTGTGGTGGACCGTGATGCGGGCCGCGGCCACCGACTGGAGAAGGTTGGCGAAGCCGTACGCGACGATCATCGCCGCGAGAAAGCACCAGCCGGAGGAGACCACCTGGCGAGGATAGAGGTTGCCGGGGGTCAGCGCTCGGCTGGTCGATGGAGCCGGGCGAGGATGTCGGCGTGCAGCACACCGTTGGTGGCGACCACGCTGCTGTCGGTGCCCGGAGCACCAGCCGGGGCCGGTCGACCGAACAGATCCGTGACCGTGCCACCCGCCTCGGTGATGATCGGCACGAGCGCCGCCACGTCCCACAGCGACAACTCCGGCTCGGCCATCACGTCCAGTGCTCCCTCGGCCATCAGCACGTAGCCGTAGAAGTCGCCGTACGCGCGGCTGCGCCAACTGGCGCGCATCAGGTCGAGCATCGCGTCGAGTCTCCCGGCGCGCTCCCACCCGTCCAAGGACGAGTAGCAGAAGCTGGCGTCCTCGATCCGGCGCACCGCGGACACCCCGATCCGCTCGCCGGCGGCGGGGCCCGGCCCGGCGTACGCGCCCGCGCCCGCGCTCGCCCACCAGCGCCGCCCCAGCGCCGGTGCGGACACCACGCCGACCGCCGGCCGGTCGCCGTCGTAGAGCGCGATCAGAGTGGCCCAGACCGGCACGCCGCGGACGAAGTTCTTGGTGCCGTCGATCGGATCGATGATCCACCGGCGGCCGTTCGGGTCGGTGGACGGCTCCGCGCCGTACTCCTCGCCGAGCAGCCCGTCGGCCGGACGGTGCTCGGCCAGCAGGGCGCGGATCTCCCGCTCCACGGCGGTGTCCGCGTCGGAGACCGGGGTCAGATCGGGCTTCGACTCGACCCGCAGGTCGAGGGCGCGGAACCGGGCCGTGGCGATGGCGTCGGCCCGGTCGGCGAGCAGGTGGGCAAGGGCGAGGTCGTCGGCGTACCCGGTCATGCCGGCAACCTAGCCGACGCCCGTCGGCTCACTCGTCGGGCCCGCGCCGGTCACCCTCGCCGGGCCCGCGCTGGTCGCTCTCGCCGCGCGAGTCACCCTCGCCCGCGCGGGAGGCGAGCAACCGGCGGTACGAGGCCAGCCGGCGCGGGTCGGCCTTGCCGGCGGCCACCCAGGCGTCCAGCCCGCAGTCGGCCTCGTCGGCCGTGTGCTGGCAGTTGGGCGGGCAGTCGACGGTGCCCTCGACCAGGTCCGGGAAGCCGTGCAGCAGGCTGTTGGCCGAGACGTGCGCCAGCCCGAAGCTGCGGATCCCGGGGGTGTCGATGATCCAGCCCGGGTCGGTGTCGACACCCGGCACCGGTGGCAACCGCAGCGCCACCGCGCTGGTGGACGTGTGCCGGCCACGGCCGATCGCGCTGACCACACCGACCGCACGGAGGGCGTCCGGGACGAGGCGGTTGACCAGCGTCGACTTGCCCACCCCGGAATGCCCGACCAGCACCGAGACCCGGCCACTGAGCAGCGCGCGCAGCGCGCCCAGGTCCGAGTCGGGGCGGTTGAGCACGTACGGCAGCTCCAGCTCGGTGTAGTAGCCCAGCACCTCCTCCGGCCCGGCCAGGTCGGCCTTGGTGAGGCAGAGCAGCGGCTCGACGTCCGCGTCGTACGCGGCCACGAGGCAGCGGTCGATGAACCCGGTACGCGGCGGCGGGTCGGCCAGCGCGCTGACGATCACCAACTGGTCGGCGTTGGCCACCACCACCCGCTCCAGCCGGCCTTCGGCGGTGGTCTCGTCGTCGTCGGCGGTGCGGCGCAGCACCGAGCGGCGCTCGGCGATCCGGACGATGCGGGCGAGGGCGCCCTCCGCGCCGGAGGTGTCCCCGACCAGGCTGACCCGGTCGCCCACCACCACCGACTTGCGACCCAGCTCACGGGCCCGCATCGCGGTGACCGTGGGCAACTCGGCCCCGGCCACGCCGTGCTCAGCCCCGGCCAGCACGCAGGTGTAGCGCCCCCGGTCGACGGCGATGACGAAGCCGTCGACGGCGTCGGCGTGCTGGGGTCGGGTGCGCGTACGCGGGCGCGACGACTTTCCGGGCCTGACCCGTACGTCGTCCTCGTCGTACTCCCGCCGTTTGGTCGCCAGGACCTGTCCTCTTCTCGCGTCAGCTCTTGCCGGTCACCATCGCTGACCATAGTGCCGGGAACTCGGGCATGGTCTTGGAGGTACACCCCACGTCGTCCACCTCGATGCCGGGAACGGCGAGCCCGGCCACTGCGGCGGCGTGCGCCATCCGGTGGTCCTGGTAGGTGCGGAAGACGCCGCCGCGCAGCGGTCGGGGCCGGATCTCCAGCCCGTCCGGCGCCTCGGTGATGTCCGCGCCGAGTGCGGTGAACTCCCGCGCGAGCGCGGTCAGCCGGTCGGTCTCGTGGCCACGGATGTGCCCGATGCCGGTGAAGACCGACGGCGAGTCGGCCAGCATGGCCAGCGCGGTCAGCGCCGGGGTCAGCTCGCTGACGTCGGAGAGGTCGGCGGTCAGGCCGTGCACCACGCCGGTGCCCCGGACGGTCAGCCCGCTGGTGGAGAGGGTGACCTCGCCGCCCATCCGGTGCAGCAGCGAGCGGAGTTGCTCGACCGGCTGCGCGCTGCTGCGCGGCCAGCCCTGCAGCGTGACCTCGCCGCCGGTGACCAGGGCGGCGGCGAAGAACGGCACCGCGCCGGAGAGGTCCGGCTCGATCTCCCAGCCGCGGCCGGTCAGCGGGCCGGGCTCGACGGTCCAGACGTCGGGGGTGGTGTCGTCGACGGCCGCGCCGGCGGCACGCAGCATCTGCACCGTCATCCGAAGGTGCGGCGCGGAGGGCACCGGCGGGCCGACGTGCCGCACCACGACGCCCCGGTCGAAGCGCGGGGCGGCCAGCAGCAACCCGGAGACGAGCTGGCTGGAGGCGGATGCGTCGATCACCACCTCGCCGCCCGTGATCCCACCGGTGCCGAGCACGGTCAGCGGCAGGCTGCCCGTGCCGGTGACGTCGATCCGGACGCCCAGCGAGCGCAGCGCGCCGATCAGCGGGCCGAGCGGTCGGGTGCGGGCGTGCGGGTCGCCGTCGAACGTGACCTGCCCGTCGGCCAGCCCGGCCACCGGCGGCACGAACCGCATCACGGTGCCGGCCAACCCGACGTCCACGTGCGCGGGGCCGACCAGCGGGTGCGGCCGGACCAACCAGCGCTCGTCGTCGCTGATCGACACGTGCGCGCCCATCGCTCGCAGGCCGGCAGCCATCAACTCGGTGTCGCGGGCGCGGAGCGGCCCGGCCAGCGTCGACGGGCCGGCGGCCAGCGCGCTGAGCACCAGGGCGCGCGCGGTCATCGATTTGGAACCAGGCAGGCGCAGCGTCGCCGCCACCGGGTCGGACGCGGTCGGTGCGGTCCACGGCTGCGGCGGCCGGGTCGCGGTCAGATTCCCCACGGTTACATTCTGCCGTCTCGGCCGGTGGGTGGCGGGGACCGGCGGTCGTACTCCCGGTTGGCGGGACAGCCGACGGGCCTCCGACGCGTTAGCGTGTTCCCCATGTGCGGCAGGTACGCGACGACCCGGAGCGCCGGCGAGCTGAGCGCGCTGTTCGAGTCGTCCGACGACACTGACGGCCTGGTCCGACCGGATCACAACGTCGCGCCGACCGACCCGGTGCCGCTTGTCCGGGTCAGCCCGGAGGGGCACCGCAGCCTCTGTGTCGGTCGTTGGGGTCTGCTGCCGCACTGGTCCCGGTCCGCCGCCGGGGCGGCCCGCATGATCAACGCGCGGGCGGAGACGGTGGCCACCAGCCGGGCGTACGCCGGGTCGTTCGCCCGTCGCCGCTGCCTGGTCCCGGCCGACGGCTGGTACGAGTGGGTCCGCCAGCCCGACGGCGGGCGGCAGGCGTATTACATGACCCCCGCCGACGGCTCGGTGCTCGCCCTGGCCGGCATCTGGTCGGTCTGGGAGTCCGACGCCGACACCCGGCTCACCTTCAGCGTGCTGACCACCGCGGCGCTCGGCGACCTGGCCGAGGTGCACGACCGGATGCCGGTGCTGCTGCCGCCGGAGCGTTGGTCGTCGTGGCTGGCGCCGACCGACGAGCCGGAACGGCTGCTCGCCCCGGCGTCGGCGGAGCGGCTGGCCGGGTTGGAGATCCGCCCGGTAGGGGCGGCGGTGGGCGACGTTCGCAACGACGGGCCGCACCTGACCGCCCGGGTGTCGGTGGCGCAGGCGGTGGCGCCGCAGGAGCTGACCCTGTTCTGAGGTTGACGCGCATCGTCGAGCACCGATTTGCCAGGGTTGCGCGCGATTCGTCTCTTGACTGTTCAGTCATGTTCCCGGCAGACCCTTGTCCCAATGTCGTGAAGTGCGATAGAACACAGCGCCGGTAGTGGCTGTCGATTCGCACGGGGCGGACGACGTCCACCGATCTTGCCGGTCCCACGGGGGAGGTGGGTGGATGACACGGGCGCGTATGCCCCGCCAGCACGAGGTGGCCGCGGCGCGGCGAGATCCGCGACTGCTGCGGGCAGTGCGGGAACGGCAACAGGACGACGCGTGGCGCACCAGAGGCGCATGTCAGAGCGTCGATCCGGAGACATTCTTTCCGGCACCGAACGAGCCGGCGGACGCCGCCGTCGCGCTCTGCCGCAGTTGCGACGTGCAGGGGTCCTGCCTGGCCTGGGCCCTCGACGTCGGTGACTGTCATGGCGTATGGGGCGCGACCACGCCCCGCGAGCGGCGGGCGATGCTGGTCGCCTGGCGTGGCCAGGTCGAACCGGACCTGGCCGCCCTCGACGACGCCGGCCCGCCGGTGCGGGACCGCCTGCTCACCCTGGTCCCGCTGAGCTGATCAGCGGCCCGGTCCGCACCCGTCGCCTGCCAGGCAGCGCAGAATGGGTCGGTGCTGCCCAGCGACGAGATCCCCACCCCGCGCGGTCCGGCGCGGGTCGACACCGACCTGCCGGCCCGCCCGGCCACCGCTCTGCTCGTGCTCGGGCACGGTGCGGGCGGCAGCGTCGACGCGCCCGACCTGCTCGCGGTACGGGACGCGTCGGTCGCGGCCGGTCTGGCGGTGGTCCGGGTGACCCAGCCCTACCGGGTCGCCGGTCGGCGTGCGCCGGCACCGGCCGGGCACCTCGACGAGGCCTGGACGGCGGTGCTCGCCGTGCTGCGTGACCGGCACGCCGACGTGCCGACGGTGCTGGTCGGTGGTCGTTCCAGCGGCGCGCGGGTGGCCTGCCGGACGGCCCACGCCGTGGGTGCCGTCGGCGTGGTCGCGTTGGCCTTTCCGCTGCACCCGCCCGGACGGCCGGAACGTTCCCGGGCCGCCGAACTGGACACCGGCCTACCGACGTTGGTCGTCAACGGTGACCGGGACCCGTTCGGGACGCCGGAGCCGGGGCCGGCCGTGCAGGTGGTGACCCGTCCGGGGGAGACGCACGACCTACGACGGGATCCGACCGGCACTGCGGTCGTCGTGCGGGACTGGCTGCGCGCCCAGGGCTGGGCGGCCAACTGATCCGGCGCGGCGGCTGATCCGGTTCGGCGCGGCGCGGCCGGCTGACCGCGCTCGCCCGGTTCGACCGTTTCCGGTGCCGGGCGCGGGTCGTTGCATCCGATAGTGCCGCCGGCCCCATGTCGGACAGGCGGCACAGTCCTCCCAGGCCCTTCCTGGTCCCAGCGCCGGCCGCCGTCGGGGCCGGGACCAGGAACGGGAGGGCCGGCCGGAATGCCCCAGTGGTCATCTCGCGTTACTACCCCCGGACGACTTTTCTGCGAGGGGGGTGACCGGTGCCGACCGAGACACGGAGCCTGGAACGGGACGAGCGGGACGCCCGGCAGCTGAAGCGGCTGCTGGATGGCCCGGAGTGGCCGGCGACGGCGGGACCGGGCGGGGTGAGTGCGGTGAGCACGGGCACACCAGCCGGAAGTGAATCTGCGGGCAGGTCCGTGCGCGTATCCTCGGCGGGAAAGCATCCGACGCGAGGGGATGTGCGGTTGACCACCGAGAAGACGGACGAGCGCAGGGCCCGATTCGAGCGGGACGCGATGCCATTCGTCGATCAGCTCTACGCTGCTGGGCTGCGAATGACGCGCAACCCGGCGGATGCCGAGGACCTGGTCCAGGAGACCTACCTGAAGGCGTACGCGGCCTTCCACCAGTTTGAGCAGGGCACGAACCTGAAGGCCTGGCTCTACCGGATCCTGACCAACACCTACATCAACTCCTACCGCAAGCGGCAGCGCCAACCGATCCAGGCGCCCACCGAGGAGATCACCGACTGGCAGCTCGCCGAGGCCGAGTCACACACCTCCAGTGGGCTGCGCTCGGCCGAGACCGAGGCACTGGACCGGCTGCCGGACAGCGACGTCAAGGAGGCCCTCCAGCAGTTGCCGGAGGAGTTCCGCCTGGCCGTCTACCTCACCGATGTCGAGGGCTTCTCCTACAAGGAGGTCGCCGACATCATGGGCACGCCGATCGGCACCGTGATGTCGCGTCTGCACCGGGGCCGTCGTAATCTGCGCAAGCTGCTTGAGCGCTACGCCGGGGAGCGGGGCTTCAGTGCGGCCCGCTCATCGAAGGGCTCGACTGCCGCTGCCGGCCGGGAGGTGTGACGTGAGCTGTGGGGAGCCGCACGAGACGGATTGCCGCGAAGTGCTCGCGGAGGTCTACCTCTACCTGGATCTGGAGTGCGTCGACGAGCGGCGCACGCTGATCCGGCACCACCTGGACGAGTGCGGGCCCTGCCTACGCGAGTACGGGCTCGAGCAGGAGGTGCGGGCGCTGGTGGCGCGTTGCTGCGGCAACGAGACCGCGCCGGACGAACTGCGCGAACGGCTGCGGGTCAAGCTCACCGAGTTGGTGGTCTTCGAGACCAATGATTCCCGCGAGCTGGCCGACTGAGCGTCGGCGCAACTGACGGACCAAGACCGGTGGCCCGGGTCGATGTCGACCCGGGCCACCGGTGTACCCGGCGTCGGCCGGGTCGGGCTGATCGGTGACGGGCCGCCGGCCCGTCGACCCGTTCAGGAGTTGGGACGCTTGCCGTGGTTCGCGGCGTTCTTCTTGCGGGCCTTCTTCTTCCGGGACTTCTTCGCCATGCTGACCTCCTCGTGATGGGTCGGATCCGTTCTGCCCACGACCTCGGCGCCGGTGTACCCACCGGCGGCCCGGCATCGGGTCCGACCCGCTGATGGTAGTGCGGTCGACACCCGCCGCCTTCCCCAGGGCGGGCGCGCCATCCCGCCAGGCCACTGCGCGCCCATGGCCGGCCGTCACATGATTGGATACGTCGGCAGGCACATCGCGAAAAGGGAGGGCCTGGACATGGCCGAGGAGATCCGCGCCGAGATGGTGGCGAACGTCTGGAAGGTTGTCGCCACGGCCGGTGACACCGTGGCCGAGGGCGACACCCTGGTGATCCTCGAGTCGATGAAGATGGAGATCCCGGTCATCGCCGAGTCCGATGGTGTGATCAAGCAGCTCGCCGTCAACGAGGGCGACGTCGTGCAGGACGGCGACCTCATCGCGGTGATCGATTGAGCGGGCTGCTGGTCCGTCGTGCGGAGCCGGTGGACTTCCCGGCGGTGGCCCGGCTGACCGTGGCCGCGTACGAGGCGGACGGCCAGCTCAAGGGCGAACACGGGTACGGCGCGGTGCTGGCCGACGTGTCGACCCGGGCCGCCAGCGGCGAGGTGCTGGTCGCGGTGGACGAGGAGACCGACGCCGTGCTCGGGTCGGTGACCTTCGTGCTGCCGGGCACCCCGTTCGCCGAGCTGTCCGGGCCGGGCGAGGCGGAGTTCCGGATGCTCGCCGTCGACCCGGGCGCTCAGGGGCGGGGTGTCGGTGCCGCGCTGGCCGAGGCGTGCGTCGATCGTGCAGCCGGGTTGGGCTGCGCGGCGGTGGTGATCTGCGTCCGGGCCGGGATGGCCGATTCGGCGCACCGGCTCTATCAGCGGCTCGGGTTCGTCCGCTCGCCGGAGAAGGACTGGTCGCCGCTGGCCGGCGTTGACCTGCTCGGCCTGCGACTGGACCTGACGCGCGGCTGAGCCGCAGATCGCAATTGAGCCGCAGATTGCGCGGCTGAGCCGTCGACCGATCAGCCCAGGTTGTCTGCGGTCGCGCCCTTGCCGGGCTCGGCGCTCTGGTCAGGTTCCGTGCCGATGGCGGCCAGCAGCTCGTCGGCCACATCCAGGGCGATCTTGCGGCGCTCGTCGTCGGTGATGCCCGGGGCGCGGACCGCGAACCAGCTGCTGTGCACCGCGAACAGGGACAGCACGGCCCGCAGCTGGGCGGTGGGGGAGTCGTCGCCCCGGCAGAGCGCGTTGGCCAGCTGCATCATCCGGCCGCGCATCTGCTGACCGGACGCGAGGCTCTTGAGCACGGTCTGGTTCTGCTCGAAGAAGCGCATCACCGACGGCTGTTCGCCGGTGAACATCGTGTCGGCGTACTGGGAGATCAGCTTGCGCCGGGTGGCCAGGGTCGCCGGCTGTGACTCCGCCCAGGCGGTCAGCGCGTCCATCCGCTCCAGCCGCTCCTCGACGAAGCTGGCGACGATGTCGTCCTTGCTCTTGAAGTGGTAGTAGAGCGCGGCCTTGGTGACGTTGAGGCGCTCGGCGATCTCCCGCAGCGAGGTCTTCTCGTACCCCTGCTCGGTGAAAAGCTCGAGCGCGACGACCTTGATCCGCTCTCGAGTGCCGCCTGTGCTCTCCCTCACCCATGCCCCCAAATCGGTTGACCGCCAGTTGACCCCAACTTACCGTGCGGCTAGTAAGGTGACTAGCCGGGCGGCAAGTAAGTGTGGCAATCCTCGGGGGGAGCTTACCCATGACTCAGGCAACCCAGACCGGCGTGCGACCCAACAACATACGGGTCGTGCTGTTCGGGCTGATGATCGCGATGATGCTCGCGATGCTCGACAACATGATCGTCAGCACCGCGCTACCGCGGATCGTTAACGAGTTCGGCGGCCTCAACCACTTCACCTGGGTGGTCACCGCGTACGTCCTGGGCACCACCGTCTCCACCCCGATCTGGGGCAAGCTCGGTGACCTCTACGGCCGCAAGTCGGTCTTCCTGACCGCGGTCGTCATCTTCCTCGTCGGCTCCGCCCTCTGTGGCATGGCCGGCTCCGCGATGCTCGGCGGCCCGCAGGACGGCATGGTCCAGCTCATCGCCTTCCGTGCCGTGCAGGGCCTCGGCGCCGGCGGTCTCATGGTCGGCGTGATGGCGATCATCGGTGACCTGGTCCCGCCCCGCGAGCGCGGCCGCTACCAGGGCATGATCGCCGGCATCATGGCCATCGCCATGGTCGCCGGCCCGCTGGCCGGTGGCTTCATCACCGATCACCTCTCCTGGCGCTGGGCGTTCTACGTGAACCTGCCGCTGGGTGGAGTCGCGCTGCTCGTGCTGATCAGCACCATGCACCTGCCGAAGTACCGCACCGAGCACCGGATCGACTGGCTCGGCGCGGGGCTGCTCTCGGTCGGCATCACCGCGATCGTGCTCATCACCACCTGGGGTGGCAACGAGTACGACTGGACGTCGCCGCAGATCCTCGGCCTGGCCGTGCTCGCGTTGGTGACGTTGGTGGCGTTCGGCCTGGTGGAGCGTCGGGTCCAGGAGCCGATTCTTCCGTTGGCGCTCTTCGCCAACCGCAACTTCGCGCTGATCTCGGTGATCGGCTTCCTGCTCGGCTTCGCGATGTTCGGCGCGATGAACTTCCTGCCGCTCTACCAGCAGACGGTGCAGGGGGCGTCGGCGACCAACAGTGGTCTGCTGCTGCTGCCGCTGATGTTCGGCATGCTGGTCGTCTCGCTGGTCATCGGCCGGGCGATCACCAAGAACGGCAGGTACCGGGCGTACCCGATCATCGGTGGCGTCGTGATGACCACGGGCATGGCACTTCTGTCCATGCTGGACACCGACACCAGCAAGTTGATGTCCTCGCTCTACATGGTCGTGCTCGGCGTCGGCATGGGCTTCCTCATGCAGACGTCGATGCTGATCGCGCAGAACAGCGTGGAGCAGAAGGACCTCGGCGCGGCCAGCGGCGCGGCGACCTTCTTCCGGTCGATCGGCGGCTCGTTCGGCATCTCGCTGTTCGGCGCGATCTTCGCCAGCCGGTTGGCCAGCTCCGCTGGCGGCGGAGCGTTCGGCGGCGAGTCCGGCGCCGGGCTGGACCTGGAGAAGCTCAAGGAACTGCCCGCCCAGGCGCGCGAGGCGGTGCTCGGTGGTCTCGCCGACGCGATCTCGAACGTCTTCCTCTGGGCGGTGCTGTTCACCATCGTGATCCCGGTGCTCGCCTGGTTCATCAAGGAGATCCCGCTGCGCACCGCGAACGAGGCGCCGCCGCAGGCCACTCCGGAGGACGAGGCCGAGATCGCCCTCGGCAAGGCCCCCGTCGCCTGACCCGAAACATCCACCGCGCCGCGTCGTCCCCCTCGGGGCGGCGCGGCGCGGTCTAGTTGCGGCCCGTCAGGCGTTGCCAGAGGCGGCGCAGCGGGTTGCGGGGGCGGGGGAGTTGGGGGGATCGCGTGCGGAGCAGTTCGGTGGCCAGTACGGCGGTGGCCGGGTCCAGCTCCGGGGCGGCCAGCGCCAGGTGGGCCAGCGAGACGGCGATCGGGACCGGTCGGGCCTGCGCCACCGCGGCCGCGTCGGCGAGCCGTTCCGCCACCACCCGCGCCACGTCCGCCCGTACCGAGGGGTCCACCCAGGCGGCGGTGACCAGGGCGAACAGGGCAGCCTCGGTGACCCAGTCCTCGACGCCCCAGATCAGGTCGAGCAGCACGCGGCGTCGGGTCGAACCCTCCCACGGCTCGTCGGTGCGGTGGTGCAGCAGCCCCAGGCAGGCCCACACCTGCACGCCACGGACCCAGACCGACGGGTCGTGGGCGGCCAGCAGTCGGCCCACCGCGTTGGCTGGCGCCGCCGGCGGATGCACCAGCAGGCCGAGCAGGTCGGCCACGTCGAGGCCGGCCAGGCCCACCGCCGCGTCGTACGCCGCCGGGGGGTGCGGCCACGCCGGATGTGCGACCTGCCCGATCCGTTCGACCGCCGTCGCCGAGGGCGCCGGAAGCGCGGGCGTGGGGACAGCGTCCGCGTAGTGCCACAACCGCTGGGCGGACGCCCGTCGGGGCTCGCGCGGGTCCGGCTCCGGCGCGCCCGCGACCTCGATCCGCAGCCCGGGGGCGGTGGATGTCGCCGTCCGGACGGCGCTCGGCGGGGCGGCGGCAGGGAGGCGTACGGCGCTGCCGAGACCGTTGTCGTCATCGGCGACGGCCTGGCGCATCGCGTCGACCAGTGGACCGCCGGCCGGGGTCAGTTGGCCGAGCCAGGGCCGACCTCGGCAGCACTGGGCCAGGTCACCGTGCTCGTGGCTGTCATCGGGGTGGTCGCGGACGAAGTCGGCGAGCGCGACCAGGTGGGCCAGGTCGCCGTCGCGCAGGTGCCGCAGGCGGTGGGCGGTGTGCACCGCGCAGTCGAACGACGGGTCGCGTGCCAGCGCCCGCTCGGTCCAGTCCAGGGCCTCGTCCAGTCGGCCGGTCTCGGCCAGGGTGCCGGCGATGTCCGCGTAGATCGCCAGGTCGTCGGGGTCCAGTTTGACGGCCCGACCGAGGGCCGCGAGGCCCTCGCGGGTCCGGCCCGCGCTGCGGTACGCATACCCGAGCCAGACCTCGCCCATCTTCGACGGTTGTGCGCGGACCCCTCGGGTGGCCCAACGGATCGCCAGCGCGACCTCGCCGAGACGCCGGGCCAGCGCGGACGCCGCGCCGAGCAGCAGACCGTGCTCGGGTTGGACGGTGACCGCGTTGCGGGCCAGGGTCAGGTACGGCGTCAGTGCGCTCCGGCCGACCCGTGGAACCGGGTCGGGCAGCGCGGCGCAGACCTGCATGAGGACGCGGGCGATGTGCTCCGGGTCCAGCCGTTCGGCCAACTCGGGCGCGGTGACCCACGGAACGCCGGCCCACTGGGTGCCGGGCGCGTACGCGGTCGCCGCGGCCAGCAGCTCCAGCCCTTCGGCGGGGCGGCCGGCGGTGGCGAGCAGATGGGCACGGGCGACGACCGCGCCCACGAAGGTGTGGTGGTTGATCGGGAAGAGGTCGAGGCCACCGCCGTTCGTCGCGGCCAGCCGGGCCAGCGTCTCGTGCACCTCCGGGAGGGTGGGGGCCCGCGCCAACGCGCCGGCGAGGTGGCCGGCGGCGTGGTGCAGGTCGCCCTCGTCCAGTGCCAGCCGGGCCAGCGCCAGCTCCTCCGTCGCGGAGAGCGCGGGGTCGTCCGTTCCCTCGGGCACGTCGTCCTCTCGTCGCGGGCTAGGCCGGGTACAGCCGGCCAAGCGTAGTTGATATTGAGATCATCCGCTGATCATCTGCGCACTCCTGCTCGTTCGATTGCTCGGATACGCTAAAAAGTGCAAGACTGAGCAGGAAACGCGCGGTAACCGCGCAAGGGGAGGAGTGTCCGTGACACGTGCAGGGGCCGGAATGGCCGCCGACATCGACGAGCAGCCGGCGGGCTACGCACGCCTGCTCTCCGCCGCCAACGCGGCCGAGATCGCCCGGGTGGCGGCGGTCATCGCCGAACGCCGCCCGCGGCACGTGGTCTTCACCGCCCGCGGCACCTCCGACCACGCGGCCCTCTACGGGGCGTACCTGACCGAGATCCGGCTCGGCCTGCCCGCCGGGCTCGCCTCGCCCAGCGCGGTCACCCTGTTCGGCGCCCGCCCCGACCTGTCCGACGCGCTCGTCGTCGGGGTCAGCCAGAGCGGCGGCTCGCCCGACCTCGCCGAGGTGCTGCGCGCCGCCCGAGCCTCCGGTGCGCTGACCCTCGCGGTGACCAACGCGCCAGAGTCGCCGCTGGTCGAGGTGGCCGAGCTGAGCGTCGACATCGCCGCCGGGCACGAGCGGGCGGTGGCCGCCACCAAGACGTACACCGCCGAACTGCTCGCCCTGCTGATGCTGGTGGAGGGGATCCGGGCCGGCGACGGCGTGCTCCCGGCGGCCGAACGGGAGGCGCTCGACGCGCTGCCCGAGCTGGCCGCCCGCACCCTGGCCGACGGCACCCCGGCCCAGCTCGCGTCGCGCTACCGGTTCGCCCGCCAGCTGGTCACCACCGGTCGGGGGTACGCCTACCCGACCGCCCGGGAGGCCGCGCTGAAGCTGATGGAGACCTCGTACCTGCCGGCGCTCGCCTTCTCCGGCGCCGACCTGCTGCACGGCCCGCTCGCGATGACCGACCCGGAGGTCCCGGTGCTCGCCGTGGTCGGCTCCGGTCCAGGTGGACGGTCGATGGGTGAGGTGCTGCCCCGCCTCGGCGAACGCCGCGCCGACGTCGTGGTGGTCGGTTCGGCCGACGTGCCGGGCGCTACCCGGCTCGCCGTTCCCGAGGTCGACGAGCGGTACGCCCCGTTGCTGGACATCCTGCCGTTGCAGCGGTTGGCGCTGGCCCTGGCGCTCACCCGAGGCGAGGACCCGGACGCGCCGCGCGGGTTGAAGAAGGTCACCGCCACGATGTGAGGCGGGGCGTGGCACCCTGGTCACCGTGTCCACGCTGCGCGACCTCGCCGAGGAGCACACCCATCTCCGTCCGGCCGACATCGACCACCTACACCGGATCGCCGGCGACTGGCAGCTGCTCTCCGATCTGTCCTTCGCCGACCTGCTGCTCTGGGTGCCGGTCGACGCCGACGGCACGTTCCTCTGCGTCGCCCAGGTCCGCCCGACGACCGCGCCCACCGCGTACCAGGACGACCAGGTGGGGCGGATCGTCGGCGGGCCGGAGGTGGCCCACCTTCAGGTGGCGTACTCCCAGGGCCGGATCTGGCGGGAGGGCGACCCGGTCTGGTACGGCGACGTGCCTGCCCGGCACGAGGCGATCCCGGTCCGTCTGCGTACCGCCGAGGGGGAGGCCGGCGAGGTGATCGCCGTGGTCGGCCGGGACACCAACCTCTCCACCGCGCGTACGCCCAGCCAGCTGGAGCTCAACTACCTGACCACGGCGGACGACCTGGCCCAGATGATCGCGGACGGCACCTTCCCGCCACCGCGGCACCCGGGCGAGACCACCTCCGCGCCCCGGGTCGGCGACGGTCTGGTCCGGCTCGACGCCGGAGGCAAGGTCACCTACGCCAGCCCGAACGCGCAGTCCGCGTACCGCCGACTGGGCTACGCCTCCCACCTCGTGGGCGAGGACCTGGCCGAGCTGCACCGCCGGTTGGCCGGTGACCCGCTGGACGGCACCGAGGCGGCGAACGGGATCCTGGCCGCGCTGCGCGGTGAGGCGCCGCCCCGGCGGGAGATCGACGCGCGCGGCGCCACGATGCTCACCCGGGCACTGCCCCTGATGCCCGCCGGGGTGCCGATCGGCGCGCTGGTGTTGGTCCGGGACATCACCGAGGTACGTCGCCGGGACCGGGCGCTGATCACGAAGGACGCCACCATCCGGGAGATCCACCACCGGGTGAAGAACAACCTCCAGACGGTTGCCGCGCTGCTGCGGTTGCAGGCCCGACGGGTGTCCATGCCGGAGGCGCGGGTCGCCCTGGAGGAATCGGTCCGCCGGGTCGCCTCGATCGCTCTGGTGCACGAGACGCTCTCCATGTCCAGCGACGAGGCGGTCGAGTTCGACGGCATCGTCGACCGGGTGGCCAGCGCGGCGACCGAGGTCGCGGCGACCGAGGTGAGCGTCGGCATGCGCCGGAGGGGCAGCTTCGGTGTGTTGCCGGCGGAGATCGCCACCTCGCTGGTGATGGTCCTCAACGAGTTGCTGCTCAACGCCGTCGAGCACGGCTTCCCGCCGGCCGACGAGGACGAGGTCCCGCCCGCCCTGCCTGCCATCGTTCCTGAGATCGACCCGTCGGGACGGCCGGAGGTGGTGGTTTCGGCCCACCGGTTCCGCAAGATGCTGCACGTTTCGGTGACGGACAACGGGCGCGGTCTGCCGCCGGACTTCGACGCCGAACGCGGCAGCCGGCTCGGCCTCCAGATCGTCCGCGCCCTGGTTACCGGGGAACTGCGCGGCACCATCGAGCTGCGCGCCGGTGCCAACGGCGGCACCGAGGCGATGCTCGTCGTCCCGCTGGCCCGCAACGCCCCCGACGGCCGCTCGCAAGCCTGAGCTTTGTCGGCTGCTGATGTGAGTCCTGACGTCGCTCATCCCGTCGGGCCTACGGTTTCGAGCGATATGCCGGTGGGTCATAGATATGACGCACCGGTATATCGCTCACCGAGGTGGGCGCGGTCAGGCGGCTGCTGCCGGTCCGTCGCGTGTTTGCCGGTCGTCTGCGCGGCAACCGGTCAGGTCAGCGGCCGGGGCGACTGGTCAGCAGGGCGACGGTCAGGCCGGGGCGCTGCGAGACCTGGGCGACTTCGAAGTCCGCGCGGAGCGCGTCGCCCTTGGCGCCCGGCACGGCGGCCAGCGGCTCGGCGTGCCGGCCGGCGACGATCAGCCATACCCGTGACGTGCCGGCCAGGCACTGTGCTGGCTGGGGGCACTCGGCGGCCCACAGGTCGCCCCGGCGGACCTCGTCCTCGGTGAGCAGCACGTCCCGTGGCGGGTCGCCGAGGTGGTACTCGATGCCGAGGTCGAGGAAGAGCCAGCTGTGCCGGGGCGAGTAGACCACCGCGTCCCCCGGTCGTTGACCGTCGGCGATCACTCGTGCCGCCCCGGCGTAGTCCACCGGCGCGCTGCGCGGCCACTCGTGGGTCCGTCGCAGCGCGGTCTGGTCGGGCAGGCCGAGCAACCCGGCCAGAACCACCACGACGAGTGCGGCCGGCGCGGCCACCGCGGCCAGCGCCGCGCCCGCCAGCAGGCACGCGAAGGGCACCACGAAGACCAGGTACCGGGGCACCCACAGCGGTGTGACCGTGCCGGCGGCGAAGAGCAGCAGTACGGGCAGCAGCACCGCGCTCAGCGGCAGCAGGGCGCGCCGCCCGAGCCGGGCCGCGCCCAGCGCGGCGACCCCGATCAGGAGGCCGCCCACCACGCTGCTCTGGGCCACGCCGCCGGGCAGCGCGGTCAGGTCGTCCAGCCGAGCCAGGTTGACCCAGTTCAACTGCCGGGACCGCTGTGTCCGGGCCTTGAGCAGCAGCGGGCCGGCCAGCAGCGCGACCGGCACCACGGCGACCACCCACCGCCACACCCGCCGGTCCCGCTCAGCGGTGCCATGGGTCGGTGCGGCGACGCCAGCCGCGGCCGGGCCGCGCCACCAGGCGATGAGGACGACCAGCGCGTGCGCGGCGAGCAGGGTGAGCGCGATCAGGTGGATGAGTCCGAGAGCGGCGACGGCGGCGGCGTAACCGGCCCAACGGGTCCAGCTCGGTCGGCGCAGCGCGGTCACCAGCAGCAGGGTGGCGAGCACCGCGAGCATGGTGGCCAAGGCGTACGGGCGGGCCTCCTGCCCGTAGCGGGAGGTGCCGGGGAGCACCGCGAACAGCAGCCCGGCGAAGAGGCCGGTGCGCCGGTCGACGAGGCGCGCGCCGAGCACGGCGAGCAACCCGGCGGCCACGGTCATCGCCAGCACGGCCGGTGCGCGCAGGGCGATCGTGGAGTCGCCGACGACCGCGAGCCAGCCGTGCATCAGCAGGTAGTACGGGCCGGTGGCGGCGTCGATGGTGCCGGCCAACCGAGCCAGGTCGCTGGGCGACCGGGTGGCCGCGCTCCAGGTCGCCAGCTCGTCGCGCCACAGTTGGGCGGAGCCCAGCCCGGTCAGGGTCACCGCCAGGGTCAACAGTGCCGGGGGGAGCCAGACCGGCACGCGGAATCGACCCGTCGGCCCCCACCGTCGCCATTTTCCGGACAATGTGCCCACGCGCCGAGCCTGCCACAGCGATCCGGAGAACTTGGCCCGTGATGTGGGATCCGGCACGCGGACATTGGCCGGCCACCATGCGGTGTGGCAGCATAGGCCCCATGACCGCCGCTGTCGTCCGCCGCTTCGTGGCTCGTCGCCACGTCGATTACGGCCGCGTGCGCAGCGCGATCTGTCCGGCCTACTGACGACGCCCGACCAATCTGTCTCGGGCGCGCTCTGCGCCGGCTGTCTCAGACACCGTTGTCCCGCCCGCTCTCGCCGGGCCGGCCGCCGCGCCCCGCGCGTGCCCCGAGGCACAGCAGACAACGGAGGACGCCGCGATGGCGGTCAGCAGCATCCCGGCCCGTTCCGAGGACCCGACGGCCCGCCCGGCCCGGGCTCCGCGCCGGCCACGGGGTGAGGGTCAGTGGGCGCTCGGCCACCGCGAGCCGCTCAACCCCAACGAGCGGATCAAGAAGGACGACGACCCGCTCAACGTCCGGGCTCGAATCGAGAACATCTACGCGCACGGCGGCTTCGCCTCCATCGACCCGCAGGACCTGCGCGGCCGATTCCGCTGGTGGGGCCTCTACACGCAGCGCAAGGCGGGCATCGACGGCGGGCGCACCGCCGTGCTGGAGCCGCACGAGCTGGAGGACGAGTTCTTCATGCTGCGGGTCCGCATCGACGGCGGCCAACTCAGCCTGGCCCAGCTGCGGGTGATCGCGGACATCTCGCGGGAGTTCGCCAGGGACACCGCCGACATCACCGACCGGCAGAACATCCAGTTCCACTGGATCCGGGTCGAGGACATGCCCGAGATCTGGCGGCGGCTGGAGTCGGTCGGTCTCCAGACCACGGAGGCGTGCGGCGACTGCCCCCGGATCGTGCTGGGCAGCCCGGTCGCCGGGGTGGCCCGCGACGAGTTGCTCGACCCGACGCCGGCGATCGACGAGATCGTCGCCCGGTACGTCGGGGACAAGCAGTTCTCCAACCTGCCCCGCAAGTTCAAGACGTCGATCTCCTGGCTGGTGGACACTCCGTACGAGTCGAACGACATCGCCTTTCTCGGTGTCGATCACCCCGAGCACGGCCCCGGTTTCGACGTCTGGGTCGGCGGCGGCCTCGCCACCAACCCGATGCTGGCCCAGCGGCTCGGCGTCTGGGTGCCGCTGACCGAGGTGCCGGACGTGTGGGCCGGGGTGGTCGGGATCTTCCGCGACTACGGTTACCGCCGGCTGCGTAACCGCGCTCGGCTGAAGTTCCTGGTGGCCGACTGGGGCGTGGAGCGCTTCCGCGAGGTCCTGGAGAAGGACTACCTCGGCCGTACGCTGCTCGATGGCCCGGCGCCGGTCCTGCCGTCGAAGCCGGTCGACCACGTGGGCGTGCACGAGCAGGCCGACGGGCGGCACTACGTGGGCGCCGCCCCGGTCGTCGGGCGGGTCTCCGGCGCGCAGCTCACCCAACTGGCCGACGTGGTCGAGGCGCACGGCAGTGACCGGGTGCGGCTCACCCCGTACCAGAAGCTGCTGGTGCTCGACGTGCCGTCGGAGCGGACGGAGTCGCTGGTCGACGCGCTGCGCGGCATTGGCCTGGAGGCCCGGCCGTCGGCCTGGCGGCGCGGCACCATGGCGTGCACGGGCATCGAGTACTGCAAGTTGGCCATCGTCGAGACGAAGGCCCGCGGCGAGGAGTTGGTGGCCCGGATGGAGCAGCGGCTGCGCGACTTCGACGCGGACATCTCGATCCACATCAACGGCTGCCCGAACGCGTGCGCGCGCACCCAGGTGGCCGACATCGGGCTCAAGGGCCAGCTGGTGGTCGGCCCGGACGGCCGGCAGGTGGAGGGCTTCCAGGTGCACCTCGGCGGCGGGTTGGGCATGGCGCAGGGGCAGACCGCCGGTTTCGGGCGCAAGCTGCGTGGCCTGAAGACCACCGCCGAGGAGCTTCCGGAGTACGTGGAACGGCTGGCCCGCCGCTACCTGGCTGGTCGGAGCGAGGGCGAGACGTTCGCCAACTGGGTGATCAGAGTCGACGAGGAGGAACTGCGGTGAGCAGCGAGAACCGAGCGGCACCTCTGTACTGCCCGTACTGCGGCGAGGAGGACCTACGGCCACACGAGGCGGGGCACGGCGCCTGGGAGTGCCGCGCCTGCACCCGGGTCTTCTCGGTGAAGTTCACCGGGCTGCTCCCGCGGCAGGTGACCCGATGAGCCTCGTCTCCGCCGCAGGCCTGGGCCTGGTCGGCCCGGGTGGTCCCACGCCGGCCGACCCTGCCCGACGTCCGCCGGACGAGCTGCGGGCCCTGGCCGAGCAGGCGGCTCGGGACCTGGAGGGCGCCCCGGCACTGGAGATCGCCCGCTGGGCGGCGCAGACCTTCGGCGACCGGTTCTGCGTCACCAGCTCGATGGCCGACGCCGTGCTGGCCCACCTGGTGTCCCGGGTGGCCCCGGGGGTGGACGTGGTCTTCCTCGACACCGGCCTGCACTTCCCCGAGACGCTGCGGGTGCGCGACGAGGTCGCACGGACGCTGCCGGTGAACGTCCGGTCGATCCGGCCCCGGCTCACCGTCGGTCAGCAGGACGGCCAGTACGGCCCCCGGCTGTTCAACAAGGCACCGGACGACTGCTGCCAGCTGCGCAAGGTGGAGCCGCTGGAGCGGGCGCTGACCGGGTACGACGCCTGGGCCGCGGGCCTGCGCCGGGACGAGTCGCCGACCCGGGCGAACACGCCTGTGGTGACCTTCGACGCGCGGCGCGCCAAGGTCAAGGTCAACCCGATCGCGGCGTGGTCGCAGGGGGATGTGGACGCCTACATCGCCCGCTTCAACGTGCCGGTCAACGAGCTGTTCAAGCAGGGTTACGGCTCGATCGGCTGCTGGCCGTGCACCCGCCGGACGAAGGCTGGCGAAGACGCGCGGGCCGGCCGGTGGGCCATGTTCGAGAAGACCGAGTGCGGGCTGCACGTCTGACCTCCCCGGTGACGACCCCGACCGGCCCCGGTGCGGCCGGCGGGGCGGATCCGGTGGTGCTGGTCGCGCACGGCAGTCGAGATCCACGCGCGGCCGATGCCACCCGAGCGCTGGCCCGGGCCGTGTCGGCGGCCCGGCCGGGCACGCCGGTATGGGCAAGCTGGCTGGACCACACTGAGCCGGGGCCGACCCAGGTGCTACGCGACCTGGCCGTGGCCGGCCACCGTCGGGCGGTGCTGGTGCCGGTGCTGCTGACCGCCGCGTACCACCATCGGGTGGACATTCCGGCGGCGGTCGCCGCGGCGGCGCAGGCCGGGCCACCGCTGGCGGTACGGGTGACCGATGTGCTCGGTCCGGCGGACGGAACGGTCGACCCGGGGCTGCTGGCCGGGCTGTGCCGTCGGCTCGGTGAGGCGCATCCGGGCCGCTTCGACGCGCTGGTGCTGGCCGCGGCGGGCACCCGGGACGCACGGGCGCGTCGGTCGGTGGGCCGGGTTGCGGATGCGCTCGGCGAGGAGTTCGGGGTGCCCTGCCGGGTGGCGTACGCCTCGGCGGCTCCACCGGCGGCCGGCGTGGCGGTGTCCCGGCTGCGGGCGGGCGGCGCACGCCGGGTCGTGGTGTCCGCGTACTTCCTGGCACCGGGGCTGTTCCACGACGCGGTGGCTGAGGCGGCCAGTGCGGCCGGTGCGACGGCGGTTGCCGGCCCGTTGACCGACGCGCCGGAGTTGGCCGAGTTGGTGCTGCGCCGGGTCGACGACCGGTCCGGCCGGCGCGTGGTGGCACCGGCGGGGTGATCCTGTGGCGGACAGCGGAACGCCCCGGTGGGCGAACCCACCGGGGCGTACAGCTGTGTCGTTGGGGATCAGGCGGAGTGAGCGCGCAGCACCCGGAGGCCGCCGCGCCGCTTGACAGCGCGCCGCTCCTCCTCGCTCATTCCGCCCCAGACGCCGGCGTCCTGACCAGACTCAAGTGCCCACTGCAGGCACTGGTCGGTCACGGAGCAGCGCCTGCAGACGGCCTTGGCCTGCTCGACCTGCAGGAGAGCCGGTCCGGACGTCCCGATTGGGAAGAACAGCTCCGGGTCCTCGTCGCGGCAGACAGCATGGTGACGCCAGTCCATGGCGGCAACACTCCTCATTCTGGATGGGTGGCAAATATTGCTTGTGGTGCTTTTCCTATATGCATCCGCAGTGCCGGTGGTGACAGTTAGCGTCTGTCCATTCGGCAGTGCGTGAGCAGGCAGTTAGTGCCCGGGGACCTGCTGGAACAGCTCAACCTGACGAGCATATCCACGCAATGTCCCGGTAACTCAAGTTCGCTTGTGAATACTTTCACGAACACTCGCGATGTCAAGGGTGCCGCTCGGAAAAACTCCGGGCGGTGAGCAAGCCCACAACCCATTTGCCCGAGTTCCAGCGCTTTCCTGGTTACCCGCCGTGCCACAGTCGAGGATCAATATAGTACAGTCCGCGTGACATTGCTGACATTTCCGGCACCTGCCCCTCGGTGTGGCGGCGACGGGCCGATGCGGTTGTGGCGACCGTGTCGACCTGGGGCAGTACCCGAGACCTAGCAGATTACTCTCAGTGCGGCGGGAACGGAGGTGAATCTGACTTTCTCCCGCTCGCCAAGATAGTCGCCGTCCAGCTGGAACGCCTGCGGACGGCTGGAGAGCAGCGTGAACTCCGCCGTGTCATGGAGTCGTAACACCTGCCGACCACGCGGATCCGCCTGCCGAGACAGGAACTGCGTCACCGTCCGTGTTGTGCTAGCCACCCGGAGCTGACGCAACGCCAGCACATCCAGCCCGAGGTCGAACGACGCCGCTGGGTTCGGGTTGACCTCCCGGTCGCCCAGATACGTCCAGGGCGCCGTGTTCTGGATGATGACGGTCGCCAGCTCGGCCTCCGCCGGCTCGCCCGGACGCTCCAGGGTGATCGCGGGATGCCGCCGGTCCGAGCCGAGGAAGTACTGGTTCATGATGGAGCGCAGATAGAGCGCCGGCGTGGAGACTCGACCCTTCCGTCGGGCCTGCTCCACCCGGTGGATCACTGCGGCGTCCAGGCCGAACCCGGCGCAGAAGGTGAAGTAGCGGTCGTCCGCGCGGCCCAGCCCGACCGTCCGGCTCCGGCCCAGCCGCAGCCCTTCGAGGATCATGCTCGTCGCCTCCGGCCACTCCCGGGGGAGGCCCAGCGCGCGGGCGAACACGTTGGTCGATCCGCCCGGGACGGTCGCCAGCGCGGGCAGCCGCTCGGACAGCGGGGCGTCACCGGCGCGGGCTGGTGGGTCGGCCGTCATCAGGCCGTTCACCACCTCGTTCACGGTGCCGTCGCCACCCAGGGTGACGACCAGGTCGACCCCCTCCGCGGCGGCCTCCCGGGCCAGCGCAACGGCGTGCCCGCGCCGCCGGGTGTAGCGCACACTGAGGTCGACTTCGCTGCGCAGCGCCCGGACAAGCACGTCCCGGCTGCGTTCGCTGGTGGTGGTGGCCTTTGGATTGACCACCAGGACGGCCCGCATGGGCGGCACTTTACCTGCCGGTAGCCCAGGTATCGTGGCGCGCGTGACCATCGACTCGGCCCCTTTTCCTGTCACGCTCCGCTGGGCGGTCCGGCTGCTGTGGGCGGAGGCGGCTGTCGTCGGGCTGATCGCCATCTGGCTGGTCTGGGCCGACCTCACGGCCACCACCACCGATCTTCTGTCAGCGTTGCTGATCACGGTGTTCGCCATCGGGGCGGCGGTCGTGCTCTGGGCGCTGGGCCGTGCGCTGCTGCGCCGTCAGGCGGGCGCACGCTCCCCCGCGATCGTGCTCCAGCTGATGCTGCTGCCGATCGGGTGGTTCATGATCCAGGCCGGGCTTGTCTGGTTGGGCGTGCCGTTGATGGCGCTCGGCCTGGGCGTGGGCTGGCTGCTGGTCAGCCCTCCGACGACCCGGGCCCTCGGCTTCGAGTGACCGTGCCGGCGCGCGTTGGCCCGGTCAGTAGCCGCCAGCGCGGCGGGTGAGCAACGCGATCGTGGCCCGACCGTCGGTGGCCGTGGCGGACGCCGAGGTGGTCAGCGCGGTGAGCACCTTCCAGGCGAAGGACGACTCGGCGGGCAGCGTGGCACCACGCACGGTCGGCACGGTCACCTCGACGGTCAACGCGTCCTCGGTGACCGCGAAGCGGCATTCCAGCTCGGCGTCGCGGGTGGCGATGGCGAGCAGCATGGCGCACGCCTCGTCGACCGCGATCCGCAGATCCTCGATTTCGTCGAGGGCGAACTGCAACCGGGCCGCGAGGCCGGCGGTGGCGGTACGGAGCACGCCGAGGTAACCGCCGTCGGCAGGCACCGTGAGGTGCACCACGTCGTCGTCGGTTGCTGGCTGGCCAGTCAGTTGAGTCACGCCTCATCCCCCCGGTCGGGGACTCTACCCGGTCGGTCGCCTGTACGCGTGCCGGCGGCGGTGGCATGGTTGGCCAGCTCGCGCAACGCGTCGCCGCTGAGCCGGTAGGGGGCCCACTCGCTCATCTGCTCCGCGCCGATCGAGGCGTAGAACCCGGCCGCGAGGTTCCAGTTGAGCATCCACCACTCCAGTCGCCGGTAGCCGCGTCGTACGCAGATGTCGGCCAGGGTGGCGAGCAGCAGCCGACCAGCCCCGGTGCCCCGGGCCGCCGGCCGGACGTAGAGATCCTCCAGGTAGACGCCGTGCACGCCGGTCCAGGTGGAGAAGTTGAGGAACCACAGCGCGAAGCCGGTCGGCTCGTCGTGCTCGTCGACCGCGACGTGCCCGAACAGCGCCGGCGCAGTCGTGAAGAGGGCCGAGGTCAACTGCTCGGTGGTGAGGTGGCACTGGTCGGAGGCACGTTCGTACTCCGCCAACTCGTGCACCATGGCGACGATGGCCGGCACGTCCTCGGGACGTGCCGGCCGGGTCGTCGAAATGACCGGTGAGGTCACGCCTTCTTGGTCTCCCAGAAGATCTTCGAGATCTCGTCGATCTTCGCGAGCAGCTTGTCGGCGGTGGCCGGGTCGAGGCTGCCCTTGACGCCACCGGCGCCGGCGAGCTTGGTGGCCTCGTTGAACAGGCTGTGCAGGTTCGGGTACTTCTCGAAGTGCGGCGGCTTGAAGTAGTCGGTCCAGAGCACCCAGAGGTGGTGCTTGACCAACTCGGCGCGCTGCTCCTTGATGATGACGGCGCGGGTGCGGAACTCCGGGTCGGTGTTCGCCTGGTACTTCTCGCAGATCATTTTGACCGACTCGGCCTCGATCCGGGCCTGAGCCGGATCGTAGACACCGCACGGCAGGTCGCAGTGAGCGCTCGCGATGACGCGGGGCGCAAGGATGCGCGGAAGTCGCATCGGGATCCTCCATGGGAAGTTTGCGATGATCAAAGGCGACATTACTCCTGGGAGTGCTCCCCGAACCGGGTGGAGGTGAAACCAATGGCCACCGATCACCCGGCTGAGGCCGCACGGTTGCGGAGGCCGCTCACCGCCGTTCTGGTGACCGGACCGTCCATGGCGCCGACGCTGCGGCACGGCGACGCGGTGCTGGTCCGCCCCGGTGGCCGCCCGATCCGTCCCGGTGACGTGGTGGTCGCGGTCTTCCGGACCCGTCCGGAGCTGCTGGTGGTGAAGCGGGCGGTTCGGCCGCAGGACGGCGGTTGGTGGCTGCGTGGTGACAACGACCTGATCACCGATGACTCCCGGGCGTACGGCGTGGCCGACGTGCGGGGGAGGGTGGTGGCCCGCTACTGGCCGCGCCCCGGCCGGGTTCCTCGCCACCAGTTATGACCCTGCTCACATCCGAGCGGCAGTGCCGACACTATGCTCGGAAGTGCCCGGGTGACCCCCCGCACCGCGTGCCACCGCTCGCCGCCCACCTCGCGGCCGGGCCCGGCCGCCCCATCTGCTCGACAGATCCTGGAGTCACCACCATGTCTTCGTCCACCGTGGACCCTGCTGATCCCGTCTTCCTGCTGCACCGGGGCGGCAAGATGGCCGTCACCTCGACCGTGCCGCTCACCAGCCGGGAAGATCTCTCCCTGGCGTACACCCCGGGGGTGGCCCGGGTGTGTGAGGCGATCGCCGCCGATCCCACCCTGGTGGACGACTACACCTGGGTGTCGCACACGGTCGCGGTGGTCACCGACGGCTCGGCGGTGCTCGGGCTCGGCAACATCGGCCCCCGCGCCGCGCTGCCGGTGATGGAGGGCAAGGCGGTGCTGTTCAAGCAGTTCGCCGGGGTGGACGCGGTGCCAGTCTGCCTGGACACCCAGGACGTGGACGAGATCGTCGCCGTGGTGCGGGCGCTGGCCCCCTCGTTCGGCGGGATCAACCTGGAGGACATCAGCGCGCCGCGCTGCTTCGAGGTGGAGCGGCGGCTCGACGAGGCGCTGGACATCCCGGTCTTCCACGACGACCAGCACGGCACCGCGATCGTCGTGCTCGCCGCGCTGCGCAACGCCGCCACCCTGCTCAACCGCAAGCTCGGTGATTTGCGGGTGGCGGTGAGCGGTGCGGGCGCGGCTGGGGTGGCCGTGACGAAGATGCTGGTCGCCGGGGGCGTCAACCCCGACCAGGTGGTGGTCTGCGACTCCAAGGGGATCATCGGCCGGCACCGCACCGAGCTGACCGGCACCAAGGCCGAGCTGGCGGCGAGCACCAACGCGGACGGCCGCCGCGGTGACATCACCGAGGCGCTGCGCGGCGCGGACGTGTTGATCGGCGTCTCCGGTGGGCAGATCCCCGAGGCCGCCGTCGCCGGGATGGCCCCGGGAGGGATCGTGTTCGCGCTGGCCAACCCGACCCCGGAGGTGCACCCCGAGGTGGCTGCCCGGCACGTCGCGGTGGTCGCCACCGGGCGCAGTGACTACCCCAACCAGATCAACAACGTGCTGGCGTTCCCGGGGGTGTTCCGTGGTGCGTTGGATGCCGGCGCCACCCGGATCACCGAGGCGATGAAGGTCGCCGCCGCGGACGCCATCGCCGGTGTGGTGGCCGAGTCGCTGACCATCGACGCGATCGTCCCGTCTCCGCTCGACCCGCGCGTCGCGCCGGCCGTCGCCGAGGCCGTCGCTGAAGCCGCCCGCCGCGACGGCGTCGCCCGTCGGTAAGGACGCGTGGGCCGGGGGCGCTCCGGCGCAGCATGCGCCGCCGGCCTAGGCGACCGCGTGGGCGGGGGCGCTCGGGCGCAGCCTGCGCCGCCGGCCTACGCGACAGGGCACCTTCTTAACGGGCGCTCAGCTTGTTACCGTGCCGATCATGCGTGCAGCCTTCGCCTCCAGCTTCAACGACGCCGATCCGCTCGCCGCGCTCACTGTCGGTGAGCGGCCCGAGCCGACCCACCCGGCCGACGACTGGGTGACCGTGCAGTTGCGGGCCACCTCGCTCAACCACCACGACCTCTGGTCACTGCGCGGGGTGGGGCTCAACGAGGCCCAGCTGCCGATGGTTCTCGGCTGCGACGCGGTCGGGCTGGACCCGGAGGGACGCCCGATGGTCGTGTATCCGGTGGTGGTCACTCCGGGCGACCCGCGTGGGGTTTCCATCCTCTCCGAGCACTTCCCCGGGACGCTCGCCGAGCGGGTCGCCGTACCCCGGTCGAACCTGATCCCGCTGCCCGACGGCATGGCGGCGACCGACGCGGCGTGCCTGCCCACGGCCTGGCTGACCGCGTGGCGGATGCTGACCACCAAGGGCCGCGTCGCGGACGCGGACTGTGTGCTGGTGCAGGGTGCGGGCGGTGGCGTCGCCACGGCGGCCGTCGCGCTCGCGGTCGCGATGGGCAAGCGGGTGTACGCGACCAGCCGCGACGCCGCGAAGCGGGAGCGGATCTCCGCCCTCGGCGCCACCGCCGTGGAACCCGGTGCCCGGCTGCCGGAACGGGTCGACGTGGTGATCGAGACGGTCGGTGCGGCCACCTTCGACCACTCGCTGAAGTCGGCCGCGCCGATGGCCCGGATCGTGGTCTCCGGCGCGACCGCCGGGCACGAGCCGTCGGTCAACCTGCGCCGGGTCTTCGCGATGCAGTTGGAGATCCTGGGCACCTCGATGGGCACCCCCGGCGAGTTGTACGAGCTGCTGGCGTTCTGTTCCGACAACGAGGTGCGCCCGGTGGTGGACAGCGTCATCCCGTTCAGCCGGGTCGAGGACGCCTTCGCCCGACTGCACTCCGGCAACGCCTTCGGCAAGATCGTCATCGACCACACCGCCTGACGCGGCGCAAGATCCGCACAACATCACGGAAATAGTGGTCTCCGAGGACATTGAGGCCACTATTCCGCGGATGTTGTGCGGATCTTCGCGCGATCGTGCCGCCGCTTACAGGTGGTCGTCGAAGGTGGCGATGTCGCCGCGCGTCGCGTCGGTGTGGATGCGGCCCTTGGCCCCCGCGTCGCCGTAGAGCGTCCAGCGGAGGAACTCGACGGACGTGTCCGAGACCACCCGCAGCGTCGCGCCGTCGCCGAGCAGCGCCCGCCCGTGGTCGCCCTTCGGCAGGCTCAACATCGCCTTCGGCCAGGGCACCTTGTCGTACGCGGCCTTACCCGCCGCGTACTCGACCACCTCGTCCAACTCCCCGTGCACGAACAGCTGCGGCGCGGCAGCACCAGCGAACGCGGTGCCCACGCCGATCGCCGTGCCGGCGAACACCACGCCCGCGTCCAGCCGTTCGTCCCGGCTGGCGGTGAAGAGACCGATGGTGGTCACCCCGCCTGCCGAATGCCCGGCCGCGGCCACCCGGTCGGCGTCCAGCCGGCCACGCAACGAGTCGCCGGCCTTGCCGTCCAACGCCAGCACCTGCGTCAGCGCGTACGACACGTCGGCCGGCTGGTTGAGCACGTCGAGGACGTTGCCGTCGCCACCCTTGGAGGTGTGCGGGAAGGTCGGCGCGGCCACCACGAAACCCGCCGCCGCCCACCGGGTCAGCAGCGTGGCGTAGTCGTCGGGCCGCCCGCCCAGGCCGTGGCTGAACATCACCACCGGAAAACGGCCGCTCGCCGCCGACGCCGTCCGCTTGGGCGTGCCGCCCGCCTCCCCGGCCGCCGGGTACCAGAGCGTCACCGGCAGCGCACGGCCGTCCCGGTTCAGCTTCAGTTGGCGTACGCCGACAGCGAAGGCGCGCTGTGGCGCGGTCCCGGAAGGGACCTGCGGCGTTGGCGTGGCGGCAGGCTTCGGCTCGGCCGGCGCCTGCCAGCTTTCGCTCGGCCGGGTGTCCGTTGAGCAGCCGACCAGACCGGCCATGAGCACGGTGCTGGCCATCAGTGCGAGGGTGGTGCGACGCGACATGAAACTGATTGTGCCCTGCCCGGCAGGCCCGATCGACAGGGTCCGACGCACTGTGCCCACCCCATCACCCGGCGCTGCGCCGCCGGCATCAGGCGGCAGCACGTTCCGCGAGTGGGCGCCGCCGTCGTGCGGTGTCGGTCAGTGCACGTGGCGGGAAGGCGGCGTTGGGGTTGTACCGGTTCGTCCCGGGCGGCACGATCTCGTCGATCCGATCGAGGGTCGCATCATCCAGGGTGAGCGTGGCGCCCTTGATCAGATCCTCCAGTTGCTACAGCCAGGATGACGTGGACTGGCTGACCGTCTGCATCATTCTCCGCGCCTCGGGGATGCCGCTCCCCGTGCTGCGCCGGTACGCCGACCTCGTCCGGGAAGGTGCCGGCAACGAGGAGGAACGACTCGCGCTGCTCCGCGAGCACCACGGGCAGGTCACTGACCAGATCGGCAGGCTCACCCAGTGCCTGGACCTGATCACATTCAAGGTCGGGGTGTACGAGGACCTGCTCGACCAGGACCGGCGCGCAGCCGAGCCAGGTCGTCGGCGTCCTTCGGTCGACGCGGGCGCTCCGGCATCCAGACCGGGTACATCTGCTTGAACTCGATCTGGGCCGCCACCGAGATCGTCGGCACGACGAGCGGGCCGATCCGGCCTGGCGACGCGTCCAACATTCCGGCCGGCAACGGGGTGCCCTCCCAGGGCCCGGCGCCCACCGTGGGCCTACCGGTCCGATCCCGACCGAGGTACGCGAAGCTGACCTCCAGGTCGCCGACGAACAAATCCAGCTGCCGGTCCACCGGCATTCGGGGGTCGAAACGCCAGCCCCGGCTGAGCAGCAGGGTGGCCAGCCGGTCCGCGTCCTCGCGCCAGCAGTACCAGTCGACATCGACGTGCGGGCGGGTCGCCGCGCCGAGCTGGAAGTCCATTGCCCAACCGCCGCGCAGCCATACCGGCACGCCGGCCGCCCCGGTCACCGCGACCACCTCGGCGATGCTCGCCAACTGGCGGCGCGCGAGCTCGTCCACCGGGCCACCGTACCGGCGCGGCAGCATCAGCGGGCTGGGCGGAACTCGTAGGTGGTCAGCGTGGGGGTGCGGGCGTCGGCGGGGAGGCGGGCACCCGCCGCCGGGTCGCCGTAGAGGGTCCAGCGCAGGAAGTCGGTGGTGGTGGCGAGAACCGGGACGAACCCCGGGTTGCCCGGCGTGAGGTACGCGCCGTGGTCCTGCCCGAGCAGGCTGAGGAACGCGGCCGGGCCGGGGGTACGCCCGTACGCCGCCCGCCCGACCGCCACCGGCACCACCGCGTCGGCCGTGCCGTGCACGAAGAGCACCGGCGCGGCCGGCCCGGCGAAGCTGCCGGGCAACCCACCCCCGGCGATCACGATCCCGGAACGCAACCGGGCCGGGTGCCCCTCGCTGAACATGCCGGAGGTGGTGTAGCCGCCGGCCGAGTGCCCCGCGGCGGCGATCGACGTCAGGTCCAGGTGGCCGGCGAGCGGATCCTCACGGTCCCGGTCGAGGCGGCCCAGGTGTCGGATCAGCCGCCAACCGTCAGCGGGCTGGTTACGCACATCCGCCCGGCTGAAGTGGGCGGCACCCTGACGGGTGTGCGGGAACGCGGGAGCGGCCACCACGAAACCGGCAGCCGCCCAGCGGGTCGTCAGGCCGGCATGCAGGTCGGGTCGGCTGTGCAGCCCGTGGCTGTAGATCACCACCGGGAAGCGCCCGACGGCCACCCCGTCGGCCGACGCCGGATACCAGATCGTCACCGGCAGGGGGCGCGCCGAGCGCGGATCGAGGGTGAGCGTACGCACGCCGACGGCGTACGACCCCTCGGGCGCCCGACGCGCCGACGGCGGCCCGCCGGACCCGCCCGCCACGGCGGTGGCCGGCGCGCAACCCGCCAGCAGAGCTGTCACCAGTACGGCGATCAGCCGTCCCGCCCCCATCGTTCCACGGTAGGTGCCCGAGAGTGCGCAGCGAGCCCGCCGTCCGGCCCGCCTGCACCCGCCACCCGGTCGGGTCCGCTCCGCCGGCCGGGTCGACCCGACCGGTCGGCGTGGGCCGGGGGCGGTGCGCCGCGACCAGCTTCGCTAGGGTCACCGGCATGCCTGAGAACTACACCGACCCCAGCGGCAACACCGAGGCGTTCCGCGCCTTCAACCAGACGGCGGAGGCCACCCCGCAGGCGGAGTCGCCGTCCCGCCTGCCGCTGATCATCGGCGCGGCGGTGGTCGTCGTGCTGCTGGTGGCCCTCGTCGCCTGGCTCGCCTAGGCGTCCGTCGAGGTCCGCTGACCCGGTCGCTCCCTGCTGTGGTCAGCGGCCTTCGACCACATCCCGGGTCTGCCGGGCGATCTCGCGTTCCTCGTCCGTGCGGATGACGCAGACGCTCACCTCGGCGCCGTCGGGCGAGATCACCCGGTCACCGTCGCCGTCATTGCGGGCATCGTCCACGGCGATGCCGAGCCGGTCCAGGCCGGCCAGCGCGGCGGCCCGAACGGGCGCCGCGTGCTCGCCGACCCCGGCGGTGAAGGCGATCGCGTCGACCCGGCCGAGCAGCGCGTAGTACGCCCCGACGTACCCGGTGATCCGCCGGCAGTAAACGTCGAAGGCCAGCTCCGCCGCCCGGTCCCCGGTCGCCCGGCGCTTGAGCACTTCGCGCATGTCGTTGACGCCGGTCAACCCGAGCAGGCCGCTGCGGTGATTGAGCAGGTCGTCGATGTCGTCGACCGACATCCCGCCCTCCCGGCGCAGGTGGAAGATCACGGTCGGGTCCAAATCGCCGCTGCGGGTGCCCATCACCAGTCCCTCCAGCGGGGACATGCCCATCGAGGTGGCCACGCTACGACCGTTCGCCACCGCGCAGGCGCTCGCTCCGTTGCCCAGGTGCAGGGTGATCGTGTGGAGCTGCTCGTACGGGCGGCCCAACAGCTCGGCGGTGCGCCGGGACACGTACGCGTGCGAGGTGCCGTGGAAGCCGTACCGGCGGATGCCGTACCGCTGCGCGGTGTCCCGGTCGATCGCGTACGTCGCGGCGGCCTCCGGCAGGGTGTGGTGGAACGCGGTGTCGAAGACGGCGACCTGCGGGACTTCCGGCAGCGCCTCCCGGGCCACCTCGATGCCGGCCAGGTTGGCCGGGTTGTGCAGCGGGGCGAGCGGCACCAGGTCCTTGATCGCGGCCAACACCGCGTCGTCGATCAGGACGGGCGTGGTGAACTTGCGGCCACCGTGCACCACCCGGTGCCCGACCGCGGTCAGCCCGGTCAGGTCCAGCCCGTCGAGGATCTGCCGGACCGCAGTGGTGTGGTCGGCCGGGCCGCCGCCGGGCTCACCGACCCGCTCGACGGTGCCGTGGTCGAGCACCCGGTCGCCGTCGTAGTGGCGCCACTTCACCGACGACGACCCGCAGTTGAGCACCAGCACCCCACTCATGAGGCCTCCTCGGTGGCCGCCTGGATGGCGGTGATCGCCACCGTGTTGACGATGTCCGGCACGGTGGCACCGCGGGACAGGTCGTTGACCGGCCGCCGCAGGCCCTGCATCACCGGGCCGACGGCGACCGCCCCGGCGGAGCGCTGCACCGCCTTGTACGTGTTGTTGCCCGTGTTCAGGTCCGGAAAGATGAAGACCGTGGCCCGGCCGGCGACCGGGCTGCCGGGCAGCTTCGTCGCCGCGACCGCCGGGTCGATCGCCGCGTCGTACTGGATCGGTCCCTCGACGAGCAGGTCGGGCCGGCGCTCCCGGACCAGCGCGGTGGCCGTGGCGACCTTCTCCACGTCCGCGCCCGCACCGGAGCTGCCGGTGGAGTACGACAGCATGGCCACCCGGGGTTCGATGCCGAACCGGGCGGCGGTGTCGGCGGACGAGATCGCGATGTCGGCGAGCTGCGCAGCGTCCGGGTCGCGGTTGACCGCGCAGTCGCCGTAGACCAGCACCCGGTCGGCGAGCAGCATGAAGAAGACGCTGGAGGCCACCGAGACCTCCGGCACGGTACGGATGATCTCGAACGCCGGCCGGATGGTCGCGGCGGTGGTGTACGTGGCACCCGAGACCATGCCGTCAGCGTGCCCGGTGGCCACCATCAGGGTGCCGAAGTAGTTGGGCTGCGTCACGATGTCGTACGCCAGCTCGGCGGTGACGCCCCGGTGGGCGCGCAGCCGGGCGTACTCGACCGCGAAGTCGTCCCGCCACTGGCTGCCGGCCGGGTCGACGACGTCCGCGCCGGTCAGGTCGATGCCCAGCTCCCGGGTGCGGCGGGCGACGTCGTCGGGGCGCCCGAGCAGGGTGAGGTCGGCCACGCCCCGGCGGAGCAGGATCTCGGCGGCGCGCAGGATCCGCTCCTCGGTGCCCTCCGGCAGCACCAGCCGGCGGCGGTTGGCCCGGGCCCGGTCGATCAGGTCGTACTCGAACATCAGCGGGGTGACCCGTTCGGAGCGGCTGACCCGCAGCCGGCGGGCCAGGTCGACGGTGTCCACGTTGCCCTCGAACGCGCCCAGCGCGGCCTCCACCTTGCGCGGGTTGGCCGGGTTGGGCCGTCCCTCGATCCGGCTGGACGCCTCGACCGTGTCGTAGCTGTCGCTGGTCACCGAGAGCACGGCGAAACCGGTGTTGAGCCGCTCCACCAGGCGCATCGCCCGGGGATCCGGCTTTTCACCGAGGGTGAGCACCACGCCGGCCAGCGAGACCTGCCCGGCGACGTGCGCGGCGCTCGCCGCGACCAGCAGGTCGGCACGATCGCCAGGGGTGATGACCAGCGCTCCCTCGGTCAGGTGGTCGAGCAGGATCGGCACGTGCGCCGCACCGACCACGTAGTCGAGCACGTCCCGGCCGAGGGTGGCGTCGTCGCCGGCCAGCAGGGTGGCGTCGAGCGCCGCCGCCACCTCGGCCACCGTCGGCGCCGACACCGTCGGCACCTCCGGGATGGCGTACGCGGGGACCGGCAGCTCCGGCATTGTCATCGGCCCGGCCACCCGGTTGGCGATGACCGCCAGCACCGTCGCGCCCAGGTCCTCCAGATCGTGGTACGCCCCACGCGCCGCCGCCGCGATCGTCTCCGGTTGCTGCCCGAAGCCGTCGATCACCGGCACCACCACGCTGCCGAACTCGGTGGCGAGCCGGGCGTTGAAGGCCAGCTCGCGGGGGCCGGCGCCGTCCCCGCCGTCGGCGAAGTCGCTGCCCACCACGACCACCGCCGGGCAGCGCCGCTCGACCGCCCGGTACCGCTCGACGATCCGGGAGATCAGCTCTTCCCGGCGACCGTCCGCCACCAGGGCCGCCGCCTCGGCGTACGTCATGCCGGTCAGGTCGGCCTCGGGCAGGTCGACCCGGTAGCGGTCGTGCAGCAGGGCGAGGATCGGGTCGGGGCCGGTGCCGGAGACCAGCGGCCGGAACGCGCCGATCCGTTCGACCTGCCGGGAGAGGAGTTCCGCGAGGCCGAGGGCGATGGTCGACTTACCCCCGCCGGACCCCACGCTGGTCAGATAGACGCTGCGGGCCACGCCCCCACCTTAGAAGATCACCGCCTGACCCGTCCGGGGTCCAATGGCCCTGAAGCGCCGTCTCCACAGCCCGGAGGACGGGTGGAGACCCTCCGTGACGACGAGAAAGTGATGCAACCGACTCTGCGCGCCTGCCGCCCTGCGTGCTCTGCTGGTCGCGGCCGACCAGCGCCGGTCAGCCGTTCAGGAACCCGCGCCGCCCGTGGTCCGGGCCGCCCGTGGTCCGCGCCGGTGGTGCCGTTCCGGGGCGGCCGCCGGGTGGTTCAGTCCTCGTCGATGTCGTCGAGGCGAGCCAGCCAGGTGGCGAACCGCTCGATCGGCGTCTCGAACTCGGGATTGAGGTCGACGAAGTCGCGCAGCCGCTCGCCGAGCCACTCCAGGGTGACCTGCTCGTCGCCCCGGCGCTCGACCAGTTCCTCAATGCCCCGGTCGGTGAAGTACATGGTGCACGTCCTCGCTCGTCGTATCTGATGCGTCGATCTAGGGCTAGTCGTTGTTAGTCGATCTCGGATCGCGACGATAAGCCCTAGATCGCGGCGGAAAGGCCGCCGGTCCCGCCCGCGGGTAGCGGGGCGGGACCGGGGGGAGGGGGTAGGGGGGTAGGGGGTGGGAGGGGGTGGGAGGGGGTGGGGTGGGGGTTAGGGGCGGGGGAGTGCTGCCTCGATGAGGGCGTTTTGCTCGACCTCGTGGGTCTTGGCCGAGCCGACCGCCGGGGCGGCCGCGGCCGGGCGGGAGATCCGCCGCAGCCGGACGTCCGTGAGGTGCTCCAGCAGGTTGAGCGCGACGAACGACCAGGCACCCTGGTTGGCCGGCTCCTCCTGCACCCAGGCGAAGTCCTCCGCGTTCGGGTACTGCGCGAGGGCGGCCCGGATCTCCTCCACCGGCAGCGGGTACAGCTGCTCGATCCGGAGGATCGCGGTGTCGGTGACCTCGCGCTGCTGCCGGGCCTGGAACAGGTCGTAGTAGATCTTGCCGGTGCAGAGCAGCACCCGCTTCACCGCCTCCGGTGCCGGGGCGGCCGTGTCGCGCAGCACCGGCTGGAAGGTGCCGGTGGTGAAGTCCTCCACCGACGAGATGCAGAGCTTGTGCCGCAGCAGCGACTTCGGCGTGAACACCACAAGCGGCTTGCGCTTGGGCGACAGGGCCTGGCGGCGCAGCAGGTGGAAGTAGTTCGCCGGGGTGGTCGGGATGGACACCCGCATGTTGTCCTCGGCGCACATCTGCAGGAACCGCTCCGGCCGGCCAGAGGTGTGGTCCGGGCCCTGGCCCTCGTGGCCGTGCGGTAGCAGCAGGGTGACGGCGGAGCGCTGGCCCCACTTCACCTCGCCGGACGAGATGAACTCGTCGATCACCGACTGGGCACCGTTGACGAAGTCGCCGAACTGGGCCTCCCAGGCGACCAGCGCGTTGATGTTCTCCACCGAGTAGCCGTACTCGAAGCCCATCGCCGCGTACTCGCTGAGCAGCGAGTCGTGCACGAAGAACCGGGAGCGCTCGCCATCGCCGGTGAGCGACTTCAACGGCAGGTAGTCGTCGCCGGTGCGGGCGTCGACCACCGAGGCGTGCCGCTGGACGAACGTGCCGCGACGCGAGTCCTGACCGGCAAGCCGGACGGTGATCCCGTCGTGCAGCAGCGACCCGAGCGCGATGATCTCGCCGAAGCCCCAGTCGATGTTGCCCTCGACGGACATCTTGGCCCGCCGGTCGAGCAGCTGCAGGATCCGCTTGTGCGGGGTGAAGCCCTCCGGCAGGTTGATGTGCGCCTCGCCGATCGCCTTCACCACGGACGCGTCGGTGGCGGTGTCGACCTGCGGCTCCGGCTCCTCCTCGCGGCGCGGCCGGTTGAGCTGGCGCGGTGCCGCGGCGGCGTCCCGGGTGGCCTTGAAGACCTTCTCCAGCTGCGCCTGGTAGTCGCGCAGCAGCTCCTCCGCGTCCTCCACGGTGATGTCGCCGCGACCGATCAGCTCCTCGGTGTAGAGCTTGCGGACCGAGCGCTTCGAGTCAATGATCTTGTACATCTGGGGGTTGGACATCGACGGGTCGTCGCCCTCGTTGTGCCCGCGCCGCCGGTAGCAGACCATGTCGATCACGACGTCCTTGTTGAACGTCTGCCGGTATTCGAAAGCCAGCCGGGCCACCCGGACCACGGCCTCCGGGTCGTCGCCGTTGACGTGGAAGATCGGCGCCTGGATCATCCGGGCCACGTCGGTGCTATAGAGGCTGGACCGGCTGTACTCCGGGGCGGTGGTGAAGCCGACCTGGTTGTTGACCACCACGTGCACGGTGCCGCCGGTGCGGTAGCCGCGCAGCTGCGACAGGTTGAGCGTCTCGGCGACCACGCCCTGCCCGGCGAACGCGGCGTCACCGTGCACCGCCAGCGGCAGCACGGTGTAACCCTCGAGCTTGAGGTCGATCCGGTCCTGCTTGGCCCGGACGATGCCCTCCAGCACCGGGTCGACGGCCTCCAGGTGCGACGGGTTGGCCACCACCGACACCTTGACCGCGTGCTCGCCGCCCGGGCTGGTGAACTTGCCGTTCTGGCCCAGGTGGTATTTCACGTCGCCGGAGCCCTGCGTCGAGCGCGGGTCCAGGTGGCCCTCGAACTCCGAGAAGATCTTCTCGTACGGCTTGCCGACGATGTTGGCCAGCACGTTGAGCCGGCCCCGGTGGGCCATGCCGATGACGACCTCGTCCAGCCCGCTCTCGGCGGAGGACTCCAGCACCTCACCGAGGAGCGGGATCAGCGACTCGCCGCCCTCCAGCGAGAAGCGCTTCTGGCCGACGTACTTGGTCTGCAGGAAGGTCTCGAACGCCTCGGCGGCGTTGAGCCGGTTGAGGACGTGCTTCTGCTCGTCGGCGGACGGCTTCTCGTACTTGCGCTCGATCCGTTCCTGGATCCAGCGCCGCTCCTCCGGGTCCTGGATGTGCATGTACTCGATGCCGACCCGGCGGCAGTACGAGTCGCGCAGCACGCCGAGGATCTCGCGCAGCTTCATCCGCTGCCGGCCGGCGAAGCCGTTGACCGGGAACTCGCGGTCCAGGTCCCACAGGGTCAGCCCGTGCTGGAGGACGTCCAGGTCGGGGTGCTTGCGGATCTTGAATTCCAGTGGGTCGGTGTCGGCCATCAGGTGACCGCGCACCCGGTACGCGTGGATCAGCTCGTGCACCCGGGCGGTCTTGTTGATCTGACCCTCGGAGTTGACGGCCACGTCGCGCATCCAACGCACCGGCTCGTACGGGATGCGCAGCGCGGTGAAGATCTGGTCGTAGAAGCCGTGCTCGCCCAGGATCAGCTCGTGCATCACCTTGAGGAACTCGCCGGACTGCGCGCCCTGGATGATCCGGTGGTCGTACGTGCTGGTCAGCGTGATGATCTTGCTGACGGCCAGCTCGGCCAGGGTGGTCTCGGACATGCCCTGGTAGGGGGCCGGGTATTCCATCGCGCCGACGCCGATGATCGCGCTCTGCCCCTGCATCAGCCGAGGCATTGAGTGCACGGTGCCGATGCCGCCCGGGTTGGTCAGCGAGATCGTGGTGCCGGAGTAGTCGTCCATGGTCAGCTCATTGCGCCGCGCCCGTCGGACCACGTCCTCGTACGCCTGCCAGAACTGCCGGAAGTCCATCTGCTCGCAGCCCTTGATGGAGGGGACCACCAGGTTGCGACTGCCGTCCGGCTTGGCCAGGTCGATCGCGATGCCGAGGTTGACGTGCGGCGGGCGGACCACCGCAGGCTTGCCGTTGGCCTCGGTGAAGGAGTTGTTCATCTCGGGGTGCTGGACCAGCGCCCGGACCATCGCGTAGCCGACCAGGTGGGTGAAGCTGACCTTGCCGCCCCGCCCGCGGGCGAGGTGGTTGTTGATCACGATGCGGTTGTCGACCAGCAGCTTGGCCGGGATGGCGCGCACGCTGGTCGCGGTGGGCACGCTCAGCGAGGCGTCCATGTTCTGGACGATCTTCGCCGCGACGCCTCGCAGCGGCGTGGTCTGCGGGCCGTCGGCGCTCGGCGCGGCGGGCTTCGCAGCCGGCTTGGCCGGGCCGGCCTTCTCCGGGGCGGCCTTGGTCGAGGCCGGCGCGGCGGCGGCGGGCTTGGCCGGTGCCGACTTGGCGGCGGACGGCTTGCTCGCGGTCGCCGGCTGCGCCGTGGCGCTCGGCTGGCTGACCTTGGCGGCTGCCTCCGGCTGGCCGTCCGGCTCGGGGGCGGCGGCCGGCTTCTCCGACGGCTCAGCGCCGCGCGGTGTGGCCGCGCCGGGTGCCGGCCGGTAGTCGGCGAAGAAGTCGTGCCAGGCCGAATCGACACTCGTTGGGTCGGCGAGGTAGCGCTGGTACATCTCCTCGACGATCCACTCATTCGGGCCGAAACCCGCCAGTGGGTTCTCCTGCGAAGTCTGCTGGGTCGACACGGCCGGTAATCGCCTCTTTCACGCGGGTTTGTGTGGCACGCGGTGTGTCCCTCGCGCCCGATTAGGAGCACGGACTGGACAGCTCCCAGGCTACGCCGTACCGATCCCGCAGGCATTTCCGCCTCGGTCCCGTGGCCGGTTTCACAGAAGATGCCAGAAGTTCAGCAACCGCTGCGCGGCCGGTGAAGGGCTGGTAAGCGGCCCGGGTCCACGACGTCCGGGCCCGCCGTCAACGGGTGACGACCCCGGAGCGGCCACCTTGTCGCGGCCACTCCGGGGTCAGGAACGCCGTCAGGCGATGTCGCGCCGCCGAGTGAGCAGCACTCCGACGATCCCACTGACCAGCGCGTAGCCGACCAGCACCAGGGCGCCGACCCACCAGGCCGGAACGAGCTCCGACTGACCTTCGGTGATCATGACCTGGGATGCCACCGCGGGCCAGACCACCTGCCACTTGAGCACCGCCTCGCTGTCGAGCAGGTTCGACAGAAGCAGGAACAGCAGGCCCACCACCTGGGTACCCACCAGGTAGAGCACCGCGGCCGTGATCACCGCTCCGAGCTGGTTGGTGATCAGCGTGCCGATACCCACACCGAGGATCGTCCAGATGGCGTAGGCGAGCAGGTTGAACAGCAGGGCCCGCTGCACCGGCCACTCACCGAGCTGAGTGCCGTAATCGTTCACGGAAAGGAAGATCGTGCCGGCGGCCAGGTCGATCAGCGTGGTCCCGAGCCAGAAGATGAAGCCGAGCAGGCTGGCCGCGACGAGCTTGCCGACGATGACCGAGGTTCGCCGCGGGGTCGTCAGGAACGTCGTGGTCGCCGTCTGGTGGAAGAACTCGTTGGTGACCATCAGGATGCCGATGAGCATCACGAACATCAGCCCGAGGTACTGGCCCGAGGTGTAGATGTTCGCCGCCTGCGCTGCTGGTGTCGACTGCTCTGGGCTGGCGCCGAACTCCCCGCCGTCGCCGCCGAGAACGGTGACGGCGTACCAGGCGTTGAACGCGAACGCCAGGGCGATCGACAGGAACGCGCCGAGAGCCAGCCACCACCAGGTGCTGGTGGTGCGGATCTTGAGCAGTTCGGCTCGGACCAGGTTCATCGGATGCCCGCCTTTCCGGCCGTCAGCTCCAGGAAGACCCGTTCCAGATCGGGTCGTTCGGTGGACAGTTCGTGCAGCTCCACCCCGGCGGCCAGGGCGGACCGGCCGATCGTCGGGGCGTCCACCCCGGCAACCAGCAGGGTGCCGTGCTCATCGGTGTCGACGGTCGCCGACTGCGCCTTGAGCGCGGCGATCAGCGTTTCGGCCTGCGGAGTGCGGACCCGGACCCGGGCGCTCTGCGCCATCGATCCGAGGACCTGTTCGACCGGTCCCTGCCGGATCAACTGCCCGGCCGCGATGATCACCACGTCGTCGGCGAGCAGCTGCATCTCCGACAGCAGGTGGCTGGAGACCAGCACGGTGCGGCCCTCGTGGGCGAGGTTCTTGAGGAACCCGCGCATCCACCGGATGCCCTCCGGGTCGAGCCCGTTGGCCGGCTCGTCGAGGATCAGCACCCGGGGGTCGCCGAGCATCGCGGCGGCGATGCCGAGCCGCTGCTTCATGCCCAGCGAGTAACCCTTGAACTTGCGCTTCGCCGCCGGGGTCAACCCGACCAGGGCCAGCGCCTCGTCGGCCCGCTGGCTGGGCAGCCCGGCCGCCGCGCAGATGACCCGCAGGTGGTTGATGCCGGTGCGACCCTTGTGCGCGCTGGAGGCCTCCAGCACCGCGCCGACATGCCGCAGCGGGTCGGTGAGGTCGGTGTACCGGTGGCCGCTGATGGTGGCCGTGCCGGCAGTCGGCGTGACCAGGTTCAGCAGCATGCGCAGGGTGGTGGTCTTGCCGGCGCCGTTCGGGCCGAGGAAGCCGGTCACCCGCCCGGGCGCCACGGTGAAGGACAGGTTGTTCACCGCCCGCACGTTCTTGTACTGCTTCGTCAGACCGGACACCACGATCTGACCGTCGCTGGTGGGGCTTCGCTGCCCGTCAGTCATCGTTCTCCTCCCGTGTATGGCGTCGATATGCGCCGTGGCACAGCGTGACGGCCTGCGGCAACAAGGTCAATCAGGCGCGGTCCGGACGTTCTGGTCCGTCGCAGGGTGGAGGCGGGTCCTCCCTGCGGACGACGGCCGGGGTCAGCGCGCGATCCAGGTTGCCCGGGCCGTGCCGAGCAGCGCGCCGTCCGGGCCGTACAGGCTGGTGTGCACGAGGGCCTTGCGCCCATCGACGCGGAGCAACACGCCGGTCACCACGCACTCGTCGCCCGGCCTCGGCAGCGCCGCGACCACGGCGGCGATCCGGCCCAGCAGGTAGGGGCGGCCCGGCGCGAGCACCGTCCAACCGCCGGGGCAGTCCAGCGCCGCCCAGACCGTGGGCTCGCTGACCTGCTCGGGCGCCCGGAACGGCGCGGCGGTCCGCCCGTCCGGCAGTCGGCCGGGAAAGATCCGCAGCCCGTCCGCCCGCTGCGGTCCGCAGACGTAACAGCTGGGGAACGGATGCTCGACCAGGCCGGGGTAGCGGGCCGCCGCAGCCACCGCGGTCTCCAGGTCGACAGGGGGTACGACGGCATCGACGACCCCGGTCGGGCGCACCTCGGCCACCAGTTCGCCGGCCGGGTCACGGACCTCGCCGTCGACCAGACTCAGCTCGGTCTCCAGGGGCGGTGGCAGACGCAGCGTCACCTCCACCGGTCCGGTGCCGCCCGCCTCGGCGGCGAACACTCCCGCGCTCCAGCCGCCGTTGCCGGAGCCGGCAGGCCCGTTGTAGCGGGACTCGATGCGCATCGTCGACCTCCGGTGGGGCGTGCCGGCGCCTTCGCCGGCCCGCCCGGCAGCCTCGCACGGTCACCGCCGGGTGTCGCTAGCGGTCTCGCCTGCCGGCGTTCATCCGATCGACACCGGTGGTCCCCGCGGATGGCAACCCGGGCACCTACACAGAACCCATGGCCGTTCTGCATGCCGCTGGCGCACCCCTGACGACCAGCGGATACACCCTGGAGATCGCCGACGACCCCACCCAGGTCGCGGCCGCGCAACGCCTGCGCCACGAGGTGTTCGCCACCGAGCTCGGCGCCACCCTCCTTCCCGGCGAGGCCGGGTTGGACGTGGACCCCTTCGACGCGTACTGCGACCACCTGATCGTCCGCGAGGACAGCACCGGCGAGGTGGTCGGCACGTACCGGCTGCTGCCGCCCGACCGCACCAACCGGCGGTACGCCGAGGGCGAGTTCGACCTCGGCGCGCTCGACCCGCTCCGCGACGACCTGGTCGAGGCGGGCCGGTCCTGTGTGCACCCGGACCACCGCTCGGGCGCGGTGATCAACCTGATGTGGGCCGGCATCATCCGCTACCTGCACCTGCGCGGCTCCCACTGGCTCGGCGGCTGCGCCTCGGTGCCGGTGGCCGACGGTGGGCGGACGGTCGCCGAGGTGTGGGCCCAGGCCCAGACCCGGCACCTGTCGCCGCCGCCGCTGCGGGTCCGCCCGCTGCGGCCCTGGTTCGCCGAGCCGGCCGCCGCTCTCGACCGGGCTGCTCTCGACCCGGCCGGCGGTGCCTCGGTAGCCGCTGCTGAACCGGCCGGGCGCGTCGCCGTGCCGCCGCTGCTGCGTGGCTACCTCCGGCTTGGCGCGTGGATCTGCGGCGAGCCGTCGTACGACCCCGACTTCGGGTGCGCGGACTTCTACGTGCTCTTCTCGCTGGACCGGATGAACCCGCGTTACCTGCGGCACTTCCTGGGCGGGGCGCAGCGGTGACCGCCGTACCGGACGACCTGTGGCGGCCCTCTTCGGGCTGCGACGAGGAGTGCCTGCCGGCGGTCGGAGAGGTGCCCGCGGTGCCGGTGGCTCGCCGGGTGCTCCGGGTGGTCGCCGCGATCGGCATGTTGCTGGCCGGGGTCGGCCTGGTGGTGCTGCTGCCCGTGCTCCCGTCCCGGGAACGACAGGCGGCGGTGCGGGGCTGGGCACGGGCCACGGTGCGCGCCTTCGGCGTCCGGCTGGTGATCCGGGGTCGGCTGCCCCGACGGCGTGCGCTGCTGGTCGCCAACCATGTCTCGTGGCTGGACATCATCGCGGTGCTGGCCGTCGCGCCGACCCCGATGGTGGCGAAGCGGGAGATCCGCTCCTGGCCGGTGGTCGGTCTGCTGGCTGCGGCGGCGGGCACGGTCTTCGTGGACCGCTCCCGGCCGCGGGCGCTGCCGACCACCGTCGGCCGGGTCGCCGACGCGCTGCGCGCCGGCCGGTCGGTGGCGGTCTTTCCGGAGGGTACGACCTGGTGTGCTGGTGACGGCGCCGCCGACTGCCGCCCCGGCGGCGGTTTCCGGCCAGCGATGTTCCAGGCGGCCATCGACACGGGCAGCCCGGTGGTGCCGCTGCGGCTCGCCTACCGCTGCGAGGCCACCGGGACGACCACCACGGCCGCCGCCTTCCTCGGTGCGGACACCCTGCTGCGGTCGGTGGCCCGGGTGGTCGCGGCGCGGGAGTTGGTGGTCTCGGTGACGATCGCCGCCGCGCTGCACCCGGCCCGTGATGCCGACCGGCGGTTGCTGGCCCGGGCCGCTGAGTCGGCCGTACACCTGCTGCCCACGGCGGGTGTCGTGGCGCGGACCCGGCTGCGTTCGGTGCCCACGGTGACCCCGGCCGTTCCCGCGCTGACGCCGGCCGCGGGCCGCGAGCTGGACCTGGCGGCCTGAGGCGATCGGCGACCAACTCGCGACCTGTCTTGTGCTGTCGCGATGTATCGCGTTACTGTCCTCTCTGCAAGGCGCGTGTCCGCGTGCCGTCGAGAGGGGGACGCCATGGCCGGATGGACGGTGGAGAGCCCACAGCGGCTCACCGTGGACGGGCCGGTCACCCGGCTGGACGTCCGCCTGGTGAGCGGGCGGCTCAACGTCTTCGCCACCGACGGCCCGACCCGGATCGACGTCACGCAGGTCGGCCGTCGGCCGATCCTGATCGATCACTCCGACGGCCGGCTCAGCATCCGCCAGGAGCACGGCCGGGGCTGGGCGGGCGTCCTGCGATGGTTCCGGTCGATCCACCGCTATCCGCGGGTGGATGTCTCCGTCGCCGTGCCCGCCGACGTCCTCGCCGATCTGGGCCTGGTCGCGGGCTCGCTGGTCGCCTCCGGCCTGCGTCGGCAGACCACGGTCCACGTCACCTCCGGCCAGATCACCCTGATGGGCCTGCGCGGCAGCACCTCCGCGAAGATCACCTCTGGGCCGGTGGAGGCGCTCGGCGTACGCGGCGACCTCACCCTGGAGACGGTCTCCGGGGAGGTGATCCTCGCCGACAGCGCCGCCGACCGGGTGCGGGCACAGACCGTCTCCGGTGCCATCACGTGCGACCTGGACAACCCTCGGCGCAGCGAGATCCGGCTGACCACCATCTCGGGCAGCATCACCGTCCGGGTCCGCGAGGACAGCGACCTTGCCGTCCGGCTGAACACCGCCTCCGGCCGGATCACCAGCGGCTTCCCGCAGGTGCGCACCTCGACGTTCCCGCTGCCCAGCAGCGAGGGAGTGCTCGGCGACGGCGAAGGTAAGCTCTGGGCTTCCGCGACCTCGGGGAGCATCGCCCTGCTCGCCCGAGCGGTCGACGACGATGGGGAGGAACTGCCGTGACCGCCGTGTTCAGCCACGGGCGGCTCCGGCTCTACCTGCTCAAGCTCCTCGACGACGGCCCGAAGCACGGCTACGAGCTGATCCGCCTGCTGGAGGACCGGTTCCTCGGGCTCTACGCGCCCAGCGCCGGCACCATCTACCCCCGCCTCCAGCGTCTGGAGGCCGAGGGCCTGGTGAGTCACACCGCCGCCGGTGGCCGTAAGACGTACGAGATCACCGACGCCGGCCGTGCCGAGCTGCGCCAACGGGCCGGCGAGCTGACCGCGTTGGAGGCCGACATCGCCGCCTCGGTGGCGGACCTCTCCACCCTGGCCGGCGAGATCCGCAGCGAGGTACGCGGCTCGGTGCGCGACCTCAAGCGGGAGCTGAGCGAGGCCACCCGGCAGACCCGGCGTACCCGTACCCGGTGGGAGGAGCCGGCGCCGCCGCCCCGACCGGCATCGGCCGCCGGGCCGCAAGCCGCGCTCCTCGACGAGTTCGACCAGCGGCTGACCGTGTTCACCGCCGAGGTGGGCCGGCTGGTGCGCGCCCGGCAATTCAGCGACACTCAACTGCGCACCGCGATCCGGCTGCTCGACGGCGCGCTGGACGGGCTGCGCCGCCTGCTGCGCTGACCGACGCCGCCCGAGGGGCGGCCGGTGACTCACAGGATTTTTGCAGCAAGAGTCCAGCGTCGGCGCAGTGACGTCACCGATGATGGGCGCATGCCGGCTACCCAAACCGAGGCGCGACTGCTCGTCGTCGAGGACGACCCCAACATCCTCGAACTGCTCTCCGCGAGCCTGCGGTTCGCGGGCTTCGACGTGGCCACCGCGACCAGTGGGAGCGCGGCGCTGCACGCCGCCAAGGACCACCGGCCCGACCTGGTGGTGCTCGACGTGATGCTTCCCGACCTGGACGGCTTCGAGGTCATCCGGATGCTCCGCGAGGGCGGCACGCGTACCCCGGTGGTCTTCCTGACCGCTCGGGACGCCACCGACGACAAGATCCGTGGGCTGACCCTGGGTGGCGACGACTACGTCACCAAGCCGTTCAGCCTGGAGGAGTTGACCGCCCGGATCCGCGCCGTGCTGCGCCGCACCACGACCGGCGAGCAGACCCCGTCCCGGCTCACCTTCGCCGACCTGGAGTTGGACGAGGAGACCCACGAGGTCCACCGTGCCGGCCAGCGCGTGCAGCTCTCGCCGACCGAGTTCAAGCTGCTGCGCTACCTGATGCTCAACGCCAACCGGGTGCTGTCCAAGGCGCAGATCCTCGACCACGTGTGGAACTACGACTTCCGTGGTGACGACAACATCGTCGAGTCGTACATCTCGTACCTGCGGCGCAAGGTCGACACCACCCAACCCCGGCTGATCCACACCCTCCGCGGCGTGGGGTACGTGCTGCGCAAGCCGGCGGCGTGAACCGGGTCCAGCAGGCGAAAGGGCGGGTCCGCAGCGTGCCGCTGCGGGTGAAGCTGGTCACCTCGGTGCTCGCGCTGGTCGCCGCCGCGCTGCTGGTGATCAGCTCGCTGACCGCGTACTTCCTGCGCAACTACCTGCAGGGCCAGGTGGACGGGCAGGTCAGGTCAACCGCCCAGGGTCTCGGTCAGCTGCTCCCCAAGTTACGCAGCGGTCAGATCAACGCCATGCTGCCCAGCGACTACGTCGTGTCGCTGGCCGACGAGCAGCAGGTGTACCCGGCGATCTACGACAAATACAGTCTCGACCCCGCGCAACTGCCGACCTTCCCCACCAGCCGGGTGGGCTTCGAGGAGTTGGAGGGTGAGCCCCGGACCGTCCTGTCCCACGACGGCCGCACCCGGTGGCGGGTCTACTACGCCGCCCAGCCGGATGGCGAGGTGCTGGCCGTGGGCCAGCCGCTGACCGAGGTGGACCGGGCGGTGAAGCAGCTCGTCTGGATAGATCTCCTGGTCGGCGGCGCAGTCCTGATCATGCTGGCGTCGGTCGGCGCGGCGATCGTCCGGACCAGCCTCAAGCCGCTGGTGGAGATCGAACAGACGGCCGCCGCGATCGCCGGCGGTGACCTGTCCCGCCGGGTTCCCGACCCGGAGCAGGGGCAGGAGCATCCGTCCTCTGAACTGGGCCGGCTCTCCCGGGCGTTGAACGCGATGCTCACCCAGATCGAGGCGGCGTTCACCGCCCGAGCCGCCTCGGAGACCGCGGCACGCTGGGCGGAGAGTTCTGCCCGAGACGCCGCCTTCGCCGCTCAGGCGTCCGAGGCACGGGCCATTCGCTCCGAGGAGCGGATGCGGCAGTTCGTGGCGGACGCCTCGCACGAGCTGCGGACCCCATTGACCACCATCCGCGGCTTCGCCGAGCTGTACCGGCAGGGTGCGGCCCGTGCACCGGAACAGACCGCCGGCCTGCTACGCCGGATCGAGGACGAGGCGGCCCGGATGGGGTTGCTCGTGGAGGACCTGCTGCTGCTCGCCCGGCTGGACCGGGAACGGCCGCTCTCGCTGACGCCGGTGGAGTTGCCGGTGCTCGCCTCCGACGCGGTGCACGCCGCGCGGGCGATGGCCCCGGACCGACGGATCGAGCTGGACATCGAGCCCGGATCGGGCCCACTTGTCGTGTCCGCCGACGACGCGCGGCTGCGTCAGGTGATCGGCAACCTGGTCACCAACGCGCTGACCCACACCCCGCCGGAGGCCGAGATCCGGGTACGGCTGCGTGCCGAACCGGGGAACCTTGCCGTCGTGGAGGTGGCCGACACCGGCCCAGGCCTCTCGTCTGAGCAGGCGGAACGGGTCTTCGAGCGGTTCTACCGGGCCGACGCGGCCCGCACCCGGCGGGCCGACGGCAACACCGGCACCGGCCTCGGCCTGGCCATCGTTGCGGCGCTGGTTGCCGCCCACCACGGCTCGGTCGAGGTGGCCGAGACACCCGGCGGTGGGGCCACCTTCCGGGTCCGGCTTCCGCTGCTTCCACAGATCGACGGAGCGGGCGAGTGACTTTCAGCCAACTTCCAGGACGGTTCCAGCTTGATCGCAGTGCTGGGGGAGAAGGTAGTGCCATGACCGAGTTCGAGTCCGACCCGCAGCGCCGGCCGGCCCCCACCGACGCCGAGCCGTCGCACCCCACCGCCGAGCTGCCGCGCGACGAGCGCGCGCAGTCCGACTCCCCGACCACCCCCGTTCCGGTCGTTTCGACCACCGATGACACGCAGACCACCCCGGTCACGGCCGCACCGGCCGCACCGGCCGCACCGGCCGCGCCCGCCGCGTACGCCGGCCAGCCGGCCAGCGCGCCGCCGGCCACCGCCCAGCCGACCGGGTACGAGCCGCCGACCGGGTACGAGCCACCCACCGCCACGCCTTCCGCGCCGCCGTACCCGGTCTCCGGCTACCCGACGTCCGGCCAACCCGGCTACCCGCAGCCGACCGCTGGCCAGTACCCCGGTGCCCCCTGGTACGCGGGCCAGCAGTCCGGCTGGGCCGGCGGGGGCCAGCCGGGCGTGGCGTACCCGCCGCACCAGCAGCACGCCCAGCACCCCGGTCAGCACCCCCAGCACCCCCAGCACGCCCAGCACCCGGGGCAGCCGGCCCCTCCGTGGGGCCCGCAGGTCGCGCCGCCCGGCAGCGGCCCTCGGCCGGGTCGGATCGCCAAGTTCGCCGGCGCCGGCGTCGCGGTGTTCGCCCTGATGCTCGGATCCGGCGTGGCCGGCGGAGCACTCGCACTCGCCGTGGATGGTGACGGTGGTGGCATCACCCGCACCTACTCCGCGGCCCCGGTGATCAACGGCGCCGACCTGCCGAAGATCGCCGCATCCGTGCAGGACAGCGTCGTCTCGATCACCACCGACAGCGGTGAGGGCTCCGGGGTCGTGCTCAGCGAGGACGGGTACGTGCTGACCAACAACCACGTGGTCGCCTCCGCCGCTGGCGGGACCGTCCGGGTGGTCTTCGCTGACGGCAAGACCGCCGACGCCAAGATCACCGGCACCGACCCGAAGACCGACCTGGCCGTGGTCAAGGCGAACGGGGTGAGCGACCTCAAGCCGGCCACCCTCGGCGACAGCGACGCCATGCAGGTCGGCGACCAGGTGCTCGCCCTGGGCAGCCCGCTCGGCCTGCAGGGTTCGGTGACCTCGGGCATCCTCAGCGCCCGGGACCGCACCATCCGGGCCGGCGAGGGCCAGCAGCAGGACCCGACCCAGCAGAGCCAGCCCGTCAGCTCGATCTCCGGCCTGCTCCAGACCGACGCCCCGATCAACCCGGGTAACTCCGGCGGAGCGCTGGTCAACACCCGGGGCGAGGTGATCGGCATCAACACCGCCATCGCGACCTCCGGGCAGAGCACCGGCAACATCGGCGTCGGTTTCGCCATCCCCAGCAACAAGGCCAAGGACGTCGCGGGCAAGCTCCAGCGCGGCGAGAAGGTCAGCCACCCGTCGCTCGGGGTGGGCGTCAACCAGGCCGAGGGCGGCGGCGCACTCGTCGCGTCGATCACCGCGGGCAGCCCTGCCGAGAAGGCCGGCCTGCAACGTGGCGACGTCGTCACCCGGTTCGGCGACAAGCCGGTCAACGATTCGGACGACCTGGTCGGCGCGGTGCAGGCCGGCAAGGTCGGCGACCGGGTCGAGGTGAAGTTCAAGCGCAACGGCGTCGAGAAGTCGGCAACCGTGACGCTCGCCGAGACGTCCTAACCAACATCTGAACCTGCCTCCTCCCTTCGGCGGCGGGTGGCGGGGCCAAGGGGGTTGGCTCCGTCACCCGCCGCTCTTTTCCGCCCGGACGGCGGTTCACCCGGATCGGGTGAACCGCCGTCACCCGTATTGCCGGCAGGTTCACTGGACGAGTCTCGGCAACCGGAACCGGGGGTGGGCGCCATGACCGAGGTGGTGGATGTCCGGGACGACCAGCGGATCCAACGCGACGTCCTGGCAGAGTTGGCCTGGGACGCCCGGCTGCAACCGAACGAGATCGGCGTGACCGTCGACGAGGGCGTGGTCACCCTGACCGGATTCGTGGACGGTGTCGCCCGCAGTTGGGCCGCGACCCGGTGCGCCCAGCGGGTCCGCGGCGTACGGGCGGTGACCGACGAGATCGAGGTGCGGCTGCCGGGCACGCCGGGGCGTACCGACGGCGAGGTGGCCATCGCCGTCTCCCGCGCGCTGGAGTGGGACAGCTTCGTGCCCGCCGAGCGGCTGGACGTGACCGTGGCCAACGGCTGGGTGATGTTGCGCGGGGAGGTCGAATTCGGGTGGCAGCGGCGCGCCGCCGAGGGGGAAGTGCGCCGGCTCGACGGCGTACGGGGGATCGCCAACCTGATCGAGGTACGACCTCCGGTGCCCCTGGCCGCTGATCGGCTGCGTCGGGACGTCCAGCGGGCGCTGCTGCGCACGGTCGGTGCCGAGCGGGTGACCGTCGAGGTGGACGGCGACACGCTGGTCCTCGCCGGGGTGGTCCGTTCGTGGTGGGAACGCGACCAGGTCGAGCGGGTGGCCTGGTCCGCGCCCGGGGTGCGGGTGATCCACGACCAACTCCTGGTGGGCGGGTGACCGTCCGCTCTGTCCGGTTTACCGGGGACACCACAGGGAAATCGCCGCCGACCATGCCGACCGGCGTTGACGCCGCACCGGGGATCAACGGGGAGGACTCGTGGCCGTGACCCACCCGCCTGCGGGCCGTCCTGATGAGCGGTCGTTGCGCATCGCGATGGTGGTTCCTCCCTGGTTGTCCGTTCCGCCGCCCGGCTACGGCGGTCTTGAGCAGGTCGTCGCCGCCCTGGTGGACGCGCTGACGAGGCAGGGACACGCGGTGACCCTGTTCGGTGCTGGTGATCACCACGGCACCGCCGCCGATGGCTTCGTCTCCACCGTTCCCGAGGTCCAGTACGAGCGGCTCGGCGAGTCACTGCCGGAGCTGGCCCACCTGGCCCGGGTGAATCGGCTGATCACGGCGGCCGACTTCGACGTGATCCACGACCACACCACGATCGGCCCGCTGCTCGCCGGCCGCCGGGCCGTGCCGACGGTCGCGACCGTGCATGGCAACCCGGTGGGGGAGTACGGGGACGTGCTCGGCGACATCGATGCGGATGTCGCCCTGGTGGCGATCTCGCACGCCCAGCGCCGGCTGAACCCCGACCTGCCCTGGGCGGGCACGGTGCACAACGCGTTGGACATCCGTGGTTTTCCGCGCAAGACCGAGCCCGGCCCGGGGCCGGTGCTGTGGCTGGCCCGGTTCAGCCCGGACAAGGGCCCGGACATCGCCATCGGGGCGTGCCGGGCGGCCGGGTTGCCGCTGCTGCTGGCCGGCAAGTGCAACGAGCCGGCCGAGCGCCGCTACTACGAGCAGGTCGTCGCGCCACTGGTCGACGACGACGTGACCGTCGTGCTCAACGCCAACCGCGCGGAGACGCTCCGGATGCTGGTCGACGCCCGCTGCCTGATCATGCCGATCCAGTGGGATGAGCCGTTCGGCATGGTGATGCTGGAGGCGATGGCGACCGGCACACCGGTGGTCGCGCTCAACCGGGGTGCGGTGCCGGAGCTGGTCCGGCCCGGGCTGACCGGGTTGGTCTGTGAGCGGCCGGAGGAGCTGCCCGGAGCGTTGCTGGCAGCAGAGCGACTCGACCCGGAGGACTGTGTGGCGCACGTCGCGGAGAACTTCTCAGCCGAGCGGATGGCGTACGGCTACGCGGAGGTCTACCGGCGTTTGGCCGCAGGCCGGCACGACATCCGCGAATCGACCCCGGTGTCGGCCCGCTGACCCGGGCGTCCAGGTGCGGTCAGACCTGGGCCGCACCCAGCTCGGCGATGGCGGCGTCGAGCTGCTGCGCGTACGCCGGACTGATGCCGCCCTCGCCGAGGCGGACCGTGACCTTCTCGCGCAGCCGGGCGACCGGCGGTGCCAGCTCGTCGCGGCCGGAGCTGACCGCGGCGGTCAGGTTTCGCAGCTCGTTGCGGAGGTCGAGGCCGACGTCAACGCGGATCTCCCCGGCGCTCAACCCGGTGCCGATCAGCTCGTCGACCCGGTTGGCGGCCTCGACCAGGGTGCCCGGATCCCTGGCGGGCGAGCTGGTGCTCGGCTTCGCCGACGGCGTGGCGGTCGGCTCGGACGGCACGGAGGCCGGCGGGTCGGCGGGGCGGGTCGTCCCCGGGCCGACCGTGGGCTGCGTCCGGTGTTCCGGCTCCTGATCGGGCAGGAGGGCCACGCCGGCCAGCGTCCCTCCGACCGCCAGGATCACGGGGACCAGGAACAACGCCAGCCGCCGTCGCGACCAGCCCGCCCCGGCCGGCACGGCCGCCGTCTCTCCGGCCGCCGTCGGGACGCCGACCGGGTGCGGCGGCAGGGGCCGGGTGGGCACCCGGACGGTCACCTCCGGGGGATCGACCGGCAGCAGTTGGTCGCGTAGCGCGGTGGCGACCTGCCGGGCGGTCGGTCGGTCAGCCGGGTTCCGGGCGAGGCTGCGCAGGCAGATCTGGACCACCGGTGGGGGCAGCTCCGGCAGCTCGGCGAGCGTCGGCGGCGGGCCGCTGGCCAGCGCGGCGCTGAGCTGCTCCCAAGTGTCCGCCGGGTACGGAACCCGGCCGGTCAGCGCCTCGTGCAGCAGGACGCCGAGCGAGTACACGTCGGTGGACGGCTGGGCCGGCGCGCCGTCGAGCCGTTCCGGGGCGACGTACGCCGGGGTGCCGAAGGTCTCGCCGTCCTCGTCCTCGTCGGGAGCGCCGATCCGGGTGGCGATGCCGAAGTCGAGCACCTTGACACCCGTCCCGGTCATCATCACGTTGGCCGGGGTGATGTCCCGGTGCACGATGCCGAGCCGGTGCGCGGCGGCCAGCGCGTCCGCGACCTGCGCACCCACCTCGACCGCCTCGGTCCACGGCAGCGGCCCCTCGGTGAGTCTCAGCTCCAACTCCTCACCGCTGAGCAGCTCCATCACCACGAACGACGTGATCGAGCCGTCCGGGGCGACCGTCTCGCCGTAGTCGTGCACCGAGGTCACGTGTGGGTGCACCAACTGGGCGGCGGCCCTGGCCTCCTCGCGCACCATGCCTCGGAACCGCGCGTCGGCGGCCAGCGACGGGGCGAGCACCTTGAGCGCGACGACCCGGTCCAGCACCTCGTCCCGGGCACGCCAGATCACCGACATGCCGCCGGCGCCGATCTGGTCGAGAAGCCGGTATCTGCGGGCCAGCAGTCGGCCTGGATGCAGTGCTGCCTTCACGGATCGCACCTGCCTCGGGGGTGGGAGCGGTATCAGGTTGCGCGAATGTGTCCTGCCTGTCAACGCCGTTGCCGACTCGACCGATGGTCGGAGTCTGGCGTTCGCCGACCATCCGGCGACGGTGGCCGAGCGGTCTGCTGCGGGCCCGTGCCAGGATGAGGGGCATGGCGGGGGGACCGGTGGCGTTCGTACTCGGCGGCGGGGGAGTGCTCGGCGCGGTCGAGGTGGGCATGTTGCGAGCGCTGTTCCGCGCCGGCATCCAACCCGACATGGTGCTCGGCACCTCGATCGGCGCGGTGAACGGCGCGCTCGTCGCCGCCGACCCGTCGGAGGCGGTGACCGACCGGCTCGTCCGGCTCTGGGCCTCGCCGGAGGCGAGCGAGGTGTACGGCGACTCGGTCGCCCGGCAGCTGCGCCGCTTCGCCGCCCGCACCCACCTGCACTCACCCCGGCCGCTGCGCCGCCTGCTGGAGAGCGAGCTGGGGGTGGACACCACGTTCGCCGACCTGCGGGTGCCGTTCCGCTGCTGCGCCGCGAACATCGAGCGGGCCGCCGAGCACTGGTTCGACAGTGGCCCGGTGGTGCCGGCGGTGCTGGCGTCGGCCTCAGTGCCGGGCCTGCTCCCGCCCATGCAGATCAACGGCGCGCACTACGTGGACGGCGGCATCGTCAACTCCATTCCGATCGGCGAGGCGGTGGCCGTCGGCGCTCGCCAGATCTTCGTCCTCCAGGTGGGTCGGATCGAACGGGAGCTGACGCCGCCCCGACGGCCGTGGGAGATCGCACAGGTCGCGTTCGAGATATCCCGCCGGCACCGCTTCTTCCGGGAGATGGCGGCGCTGCCCGAGGGGGTGGAGGTGCACGTCCTGCCAACCGGAGGGCTGAACCCACGCGACGACACCCCATGGGCGTACCGGGACATGGCGGCGGTGGGCCGGCGGATCAGCCGGGCGTACACCGCCTCCCGGCGCTACCTCGCCACCCACGTGGTGCGGTGATGCCGCTGCCCCCCAGGTGGCTGCGCCGGCTGCTGATCGCCCCCGCCGTGGTGGTGCTCGCGTTCTTCGTGGTCACCACGTTGCCGGTCTGGGCGCTGCTCGCCGCGGCGGCCTCCCCGCTGGTCCCGGGCCGGTTACGCCCGCTGCGACTGCTCTGGATCGGGTGCGTCTACCTCGTCTGGGATGCCGCCGCGCTACTCGCGCTCTTCGTGCTCTGGGTCGCCTCCGGCTTCGGCTGGCGGGCCCGGTCCCCGGCCTTCCAGCGCGCACACTATGTGCTGGCCGGCTGGTTCCTGCGGGTGCTGTTCTGGCAGGCCCGCTGGACACTGCGGTTGAAAATCGACGTGGTGGGCACCGACCCGGACACTGCGCTGCCCGGCCGACCCGAGTTGGTGCTCTGCCGGCACGCCGGGCCGGGCGACTCCTTCATCCTGATCCACGGGCTGGTCAACTGGTTCAACCGGGAGCCACGGATCGTTCTCAAGGACAGCCTCCAGTGGGACCCGGCGATTGACGTGCTGCTCAACCGGCTGCCCAACCGGTTCATCGCACCGACGCCGGAGCGCGGCGAGGAGACGGTACGCCAGGTCGGGCACCTGGCCTCCGGCCTGGACGACAACGACGCGTTCGTGATCTTCCCGGAGGGCGGCAACTTCACCCCCAAACGGCGACTGCGCGCCATTGCCCGGCTGCGTTCCCTCGGCCTGGAACGGATGGCCCTGCGCGCCGAGCGGATGCGCCACGTGCTCGCCCCGCAGCCCGGCGGGATGCTCGCCGCGTTGGACGCCGCCCCGGACGCCGGGGTCATCTTCGTCGCCCACACCGGGCTGGACCGGATGGTCACCGTCGCCGACGTGTGGCGGGAACTGCCGATGGACAAGCGGATCGTGATGCGGTTCTGGTCGGTGCCACCGGAGGACGTACCGGTCGGACGGCAGGAACGCATCGACTGGCTCTTCGATTGGTGGGCGCAGATCGATACCTGGATCGCGGCCAATCGGTGAGCGCGAGGAGTGCAGCGAAGCGGAGCCCCGCAGTCGCGAACGAAAAACGGGCCCGGTGAGCGCGAGGAGTGCAGCGAAGCGGAGCCCCGCAGTCGCGAACGAAAAACGGGCTCAGTCGGACAATGCCGCGTAGGGTGCGGTCGTGGACCAGATCTGCGTGGTGACGACGGTGGTGGATGCGCGTTCGGTCGCCGACGTGCTGGCGGCCGCGACCGTCGCTGGGCGCCTCGCCGCCTGCGCCCAGGTGGGCGGTCAGGTGGACAGCACCTACTGGTGGCGGTCCGGAATGGAGACCAGCACCGAGTGGTCCGTGCAGTTCAAGACCTCACCGGACCGGCTCGCCGCGCTGGTGGACCAGATTCGGGTCAGTCACCCGTACGAGGTGCCGGAGATCCTGGTGTCCAGGGTGGAGAGTGGCGATCCGGCGTATGCCACCTGGGTGTACGAGCACACCCGACCCTGAGTACGCGCACTCTTTGCCACGCCCAGGGCGGTTCCGGATGATGACCGGGTGGATCACACCCGCTATCCCTGCCCCGCCTGCGGTGCACCGGCCGACCTGAGCACCGGTTGCACCGGCTGCCGCCGCGCGCCCGACCCGATCGCCGCTGAGGTGGTCCGGTTGGGCAGGGAGGTCGCCCAGCTTGAGCCGGAGGTGGAGCGGGCCCGCCGTACGTACACCGAGTTGGCCGGCCGTCTGTCGGCCATGTCGCGGCGGCGGGCGGAGCTGGCGGCGGTCGTCCGCGCCGGGATGGCTGCTCCCGCCGTGGCGCGCCCGGCCCCTCTCGTCGGCCCGGTGCTGCCGATCGCTCCGGGACCGGTCGCTCCGGCAGTTTCGGCGCCGGGTGCGGCGGAGACGTCGACCCGGACCGTCCAGGGTCTGCTCTTCGTCCTCGGTGGACTCCTGTTGGGCACTGCGGCGGTGGTGTTCACGGCGGTGGCCTGGGCGGCGGTGGGGGTCGGCGGGCGGGCGTTGATCCTGGCGGCGTTCACGGCGCTCGCTCTGGCCGTACCCCTGCTGGCGGTCCGTCGCGGGCTGCGCGGCACGGCGGAGACGTTCGCCGCGGTGGGGTTGCTGCTGGTGGTGCTGGACGGTTACGCGGCCTGGTCGGTGGACCTGGCCGGCGTGGCCGGCTGGCCGGGCAGCCGGTACGCCGCGCTGGTCGGGGGGGCCAGCGCGGCGGTCGCCGTGGCGTACGGCCGGTGGAGCAGGTTGACCGGGCCCTGGTTCGCCGCCCTGCTGGTCGTCCAGCCGGTGTTGCCGTTGCTCGCTGCCGAGGCGGAACCGGGCGCGGCCGGTTGGGCGTTGGTCCTGCTCGGGGTGGCGCTGCTGAACCTGGCTGTGCTGGCCACGCTGCGTGGCCGGGAAGGGGCGGCGCAGCTCGTCGGCCGGGTGCTGGCCGGGATCGGGCACGGCGGCGCGCTCGTTGCTGCCGCCAGCTGCGCTCTGGTGCCGCTGATCCTCGGGCGGGCGGCGGGTTCGCCACTGCTGGCCGGGTTGCCGCTGCTGCTGGTCGCGCTGACCGGGCTCGGTGCGGCCTGGCTGGTCGGGGGGCGGGCGCTGCGGACGGTGGCCGCCGGTCTGCTGGTGCCGGTGCTCGCCGCCGCACTGCTGCGCCCGGTGGCCGAACTACGGCCGTCACTGCTGCTGCTCGCGGCGGCGATGGTGGCCGTCGGGCTGGCCGCCGCGGTGCGGCTGCTGCCGGACGCGACCCGAGCGAAGGCGGCTGGTGCCGGTGGTGGGTGGACCGGTCCGCGCGTCGGGGCGCTGCTGGTCGCGGCGGTCACTGCGCAGGTGGCCGTGCTGATCACCGCCGCGCTCGCCGTCGCCGCCTTCGTCCGGTCGATGCCGCCGTGGGGCGGGGCCGCGACGGGGCCGGATCTGAACTGGGGCTGGCAGCTGGCACCCGCCGTGGCGTTGGCGATCGGCGCGACGGTGCTGCTGATGCCCCGGGGCGCGCGGGCGGTGCTCGCCACGACCGGCACGGTGGCGGTGCTGCTCGCCCTGCCCGCCGGCTGGACGGCCGCCTGGCCGGCGGTGCTCGCCGTCGACCTGGTCGGCGGGGTCGCGCTGCTGCTCGCCGTGCTGGCCCGCCCGGCGACCCGCCCGGTCTCCCTGCTCGCCCGCGCGCTCGGCGGTGCCGTCCTGCTCGGGCACGGGCTGCTGGTCGCCCTGGCCGCCCCGGCGGGTGTCCTGGTGGCGCTCGGCACCATCGCCGTGGTCGGGTTGGCACTGGCCGTACGACGGGGCATCGGACCGTACCGGCACGTCGCCGGAACGGGCCTGCTGGTCGCGCAGCTCGCGCTGCCCGGGATCGCGGTGGTGGCGCTGTTCGCCGCGGGCGCGCCGCCCTGGTGGCAGGCCCGGCTCGCGCTGGTCGCCGCCGGGCTGCCGCTGGTCGCGGTGCTCGCGGCGCGTCGCCACCGGGTGGAGCTGACCGGGTACGCGGTGACCGGCGCCGTGGTCGCCGTGACCGGGCCCGGACTCGCGCCGCTGGTCGTGGCGGGGGACGAGCCGTTCGCGCTGTACGCCGCGCTGGCGTCGCTGGGCGTCGCGCTCATCGCCCTGTGGGATCGACCGGAGGCCGTGGCCCACGAGCCGGCCCGGTCGGGCGAGCCGGGGGACGCTGGGTCGCCGATCGGGGGATCGCCGGCTGGGGGGCTGGCGGCTGGAGGGCTGGCGGTCGGGGGGCCTGCGGTCGGGGGGTCGCCGGCTGGGGTGTCGGCGGCTCGGGAGTCGGCGGTCGGGGGGTCGCCGGCTGGGGGGCTGGCGGTCGGGGGGCCTGCGGTCGGGGGGTCGCCGGCTGGGGGGCCTGCGGCTGGGGGGTCTGCGGCTGGGGGGCCGTTGGTCGGAGGGTCGTCGGTCGGGGGGCCGTCGGCGATCGGCCGGTCGGGCCTCGTGGTGGCGGGCGGCGTGCTGGCGGCGGTCGCTGCCCTGGCGGCCCTGCCGACGGTGCTGACCGCGCTCGTGCCGCCGTACGGCGGCGGGGGGTGGGTCTGGTCGGGGGTGCCCACGGTCGTCGCCGACCCGGCGGCGCTCCCCGTCGGGCTGGCGCTGGTCGTGCTGGCGGTGACCGCTGTGCTGGCCGGTCGGCGGGTTCTCCCACCGGCGCTGCCGGCGTTGCCGTTCGTCGGGGCCGCGCTGCCGGTGCTGCTCGTCGCGGTCGGCGCGCCGTGGCCGGTGCTGCCGGCTGCTGTCCTGCTCGCCGGGGTGGCGGCGCTCCTGTTCGCCGCCCTGGCCGCGCCTCGCCCGGCGCTCGCGCCGATCGCCGTACCGATGGGGACGGTGCTGGTCGCCTCCGGTGTGGTGGGGCTGTTGGCCACCCGGGCCGGCACGCTCGCTGCCGAGGGGGTGCTGTTGGTGGCGGCGGTGGTCGTCGCCGTCGGGGCACGCGCGGTCGAGGTGCGTGTCGCCGGTTGCCTCGCCGCGGTGGGTGCGGCGTCCGCGCTGGCGGTGACCGCCCCGCTCGCCGGAGGGCTGCCGTTGCGGGCTGCGGCGTACCCGTTGCTCGCGGTGGCCGCGCTGGTCCTGGCCGTCGCCGCCGCGACCACCCCGTCGCGGGCGGTCGCGACCGCTCCGTCGCTGGCCGACGCGGCGACTCCGTCGCGGGCGGTCGTGAACACTCCGCCGGGGGCCCGGGTCGGGCGGGTGCTGGACGCTGCCGCGCAGGCGGTGGCGCTGGTGGCGGCGGTGCTCGCCGTCGAGGTGGCGCGGCATCTCGCGACCGTCTGCGTGCTCTGGGGTGCCGCCGTCGCGCTGCGGCTGCTGCGCCGGGGTGAGCCGGCCAGCCGGCGGTGGGTGTTCGCCGGCATCGCCGCCGGCAGCGAGTTGCTCGGGGCGTGGGTGCTGCTGGCCGCTGGCGGGGTGACCGTGCTGGAGGCGTACACCCTGCCGGCCGCCGGGCTCGCCCTCGGCGCGGGTCTGCTGGCGCTGCGGACCCGGCCCGGGCTGACGAGCTGGCCGGCCCTCGGCCCGGGGCTGGTCGCGGCGCTGCTGCCGAGCCTGATGTCGGTGCTGGCCGGGCCGGACCCGCAGCCGTGGCGGCGACTGCTGCTCGGTGCGGCGGCGCTGGGCGCGGTGCTGGCCGGCGCGACCCGCCGTTGGCAGGCGCCGGTGCTGCTCGGCGGCGGGGTGCTGGCGCTGTTGGCGCTCCACGAGCTGGCCCGAGGCTGGGACCTGCTGCCCCGGTGGATCTACCTGGGTGCCGGCGGGCTGGCGCTGGTCGGGCTCGCCGCCACCTACGAGCGGCGGCGGCGTGACCTGGCGCGGTTGCGCGCCGTGGTGGGCCGGCTGGGCTGAGCCGTACGACCGGGGGTAGGGCTCGCCCTACCCCCGGTCCGGGGGTTGCCAGGGTTACTCACCGCTACTGCTGGCGGGAGACTTGACAATAAGCCCGAACCACCCCGGTACGGGCGCAAGCGGAACGGGAGCAGCGATGGCGCTCGGAGCGGTGGCGGAACCGCCGGTACAACGGCGAGGTAGCGACTACGCACAGTTGTCCCGACGGATCAGCCAGGCTGGCCTGCTGGAGCGACGCCCCGGCTGGTACGTCGCCCGCATCGTGCTCACCCTCGGGGCCTTCGTGGCCGGCTGGGTGGCCGTGTTCCTGCTCGGCGACTCCTGGTGGCAGCTGCCGCTCGCGGCTCTGATGGCGGTGGCCACCACCCAGGTCGCGTTCCTCGGACACGACGCGGGGCACCGCCAGATGTTCCGTCGGCGCGGTCCCAGCGAGCTGGTGGGGCTGTTCGCCGGCAACGTGGCGGTGGGCATCAGCTACGGCTGGTGGGTCGACAAGCACAACCGGCACCACGCCAACCCGAACCACGAGGACGAGGACCCGGACGTCGGCGCGGGCGCCCTGGTGTGGACGCCCGAGCAGGCGCTGGAGACCCGCGGCGTCAATCGCTGGCTGGCCAAGCGGCAGGCGTACCTCTTCTTTCCGATGCTCCTGCTGGAGGGTCTGAGCCTGCACGTGCACAGCATCCGGGCGATCATCGGCCGCGAACCGGACGGCCGGTACACCACCCCGATGCGGCGCCGGGCGGTCGAGGGGGTGCTGCTCGTCGCACACACCGCCGGCTATGTGGCGCTGCTGCTCGCGGTCATGTCGCCGGTCAAGGCGCTGCTCTTCGCCGCCGTACACCAGGCGCTGTGGGGTCTCTACATGGGCTGCGCGTTCGCGCCGAACCACAAGGGCATGCCGATGCCGACCGCCGAGGACGACCTGGACTTCCTGCGTAAGCAGGTGCTGACCTCCCGCAACGTGCGGGGCGGCCGGATGGTGGACACCGCGTTGGGCGGGCTCAACTACCAGATCGAGCACCACCTGTTCCCGAACATGCCGCGCGCCAACCTGCGCCGGGCCCAGCCGATCGTGCGCGCCTACTGCGTCGAGCAGGGCATCCCGTACGCCGAGACCGGGCTTGTCGAGTCGTACCGGCAGGCGCTCGGCCACCTGCACGCGGTTGGTCAGCCGCTGCGCGGCTGAGCAGGCACGGCCGCTGCGCGGCTGAGCACGCGGGCCGCTGCGCGGCTGAGCAAACTACGTGGGTGGGGGCGGTGCCGGGATGGCACCGCCCTCGCTTCGGCGTGTGGGCTCCCACCGACACCCCGCTACCGCTGGCTCGATGCCGACGGCCGCCCCCGGTAGGGTCGGCGCATGGCAGACCTGCTCACCGCGGAAGCGGTGCGAGACGAGTTGGGCGGGCTGATGGGCTGGTCCCCGGCCCGGCGGATCGACGAAGTCATCTGGAGCGCCCGATGAGATTCGAGATCAGCAAGGTGCTGGACGCCATCGAGGGCCGGGTCTGCACGGACCCGTTACTGGCTCGGGCCGTGCTCGACCTGGCCGAGGTGATCCGCTACCAGGACCTCGACGGCGGCCGGCCAGCCAGCCTGCTGCGCCTCGGCATGGTCATCGACGCGCTCTCCCGCGAGCTGGAGGAGGACAGCGTCCAGGTCTACGCGGTGGTGCACCGGGCGCTGCTCTCCGACGCCGACCTCACCTCCAACGAGCGGATGGTGGTCCGGCGCTGGGCCGACGACGGGCTCGTCGAGGTGCTCGACAACCCGGGCGACCGGATGTTGGAGGTCGCCGACCTGCTCGGGTTGCCGGTGCTCAGCCGGGTCCGCTTCGACGGGTTGCGTGGCCGGTTCCCGTGGCTGGTCGAGCAGCCGGGTCGGGTGCTCGCCCCGGTGCCGGGCGCCGGTGGGCCGGTGTTCATCGCGCACGTCGGTGGCGGGCACTCACCGGTGGCCGGCAAGCGCTCGCAGACCGGGGCAAAGCTGCTGGCCCGCCAGTGGCACTGCCCGGAGTCGGGTTGCGCGCTGTTCGGCAGCGGTGGTGGGGGCGGCGCGTTCGCCGACCTGGCCCCGGCGGCGGAACGCAGCCCGGCAGGGCAGCCGCCGCCCGCGCTGCGAAATGGCGTACCGACCTGCCCCCGGCACGGCGTACGGCTCGGTGACGCGGGCCCTCGGCCGCGTACGGAGGTGCTCGCGGTGCGCGTCGGCGGCCTGGTCCGGCGGCGGTTCGTGGTGAGCGAGGAGCAGCCGGTCGTGGCTGGCCGGGCCCCGGAGCAGGACGGCGGGATCATGCTCGGGCAGTGGCTCAACGATGAGGCCCGGCGGTGGATCAGCCGTGGCCACGTCCGCTTCGAGCTGCGCGTCGGCGAGGTCATCGTGACCGACGTCAGCACCAATGGCTCCGGCATCCGCCCGGGCGGCTCGATGGCTGAATCGGACCGGGTTCCCCTGGCCCCCCAGCAGTCCCGGGTGTTGGGCGAGAACGACATGGTGGAGCTCTACCCCGGGGTGCAGATCGGTCGCGCCGAGGAGTTGCCCACCGGCGCCCCGTTCACCCCCACCTCGGTAATGGCCGAAGCCCCAACGATGGCCATGCGCCTACCCCGCCCCTAACGCCCCGGCCCCGCCACCCGCCTGCCCCGCGCCCCCCCGCGTGCCCCCCGCGCCCCCCGCCCCGTCGATCTAGGGCATATCGTCGTGATTCGAGATCATCAAGCGACGATTTGCCCTAGATCAACGGGGGCGAGGGGCGGGGGGCACGGCGGGCGAGGGCGGGGTGGGCGAGGGCGGGGTGCGGCGGGGCGGGGGAGGGAGGGGGAGGGCGGCGGGTTAGGCGGCTAGCACCTCGGCTAGCCGGGCTACCGCCTGGTCGATCTCGTCTTCGGTGATGACCAGGGGTGGGGCGAGGCGGATGGTGGAGCCGTGGGTGTCCTTGGCGAGGACGCCACGCTCCATCAGGCGCTCACATGCCTCGCGCCCGCTCATCAGCGCCGGGTCGATGTCCAGACCGGCCCACAGACCGCGGACACGCACCCCGACAAGCCCCTTGCCGACCAGCCCTTCCAGGCCGGCCCGCAGCCGCTCACCCAGCTCGGCCGAGCGGCGCTGGAACTCGCCGGTGGCCAGCAGCCGGACCACCTCGATCGCCACCGCGCAGGCGAGCGGGTTGCCGCCGAAGGTGGAGCCGTGCTGGCCCGGCTTGAGTACGCCGAGCACGTCGGCGTTCGCGGCCACCGCGGAGACCGGCACGATGCCGCCGCCGAGGGCCTTGCCGAGCAGGTACATGTCCGGCACGACGCCCTCGTGGTCACAGGCGAAGGTCGCGCCGGTACGCCCCAGACCGGACTGGATCTCGTCGGCGATGAAGAGCACGTTGCGCTCGGTGCAGACCTGGCGGACGCCCGGCAGGTAGCCCTCCGGCGGCACCACCACGCCCTGCTCACCCTGGATCGGCTCCAGCAGCACGGCCACGGTGTTCTCGTCGATCGCGGCGGTCAGCGCGTCCAGGTCGCCGTACGGCACGACCGTGAACCCCGGGGTGTACGGCCCGAAGTCGGCGCGGGCGTCCTCGTCGGTGGAGAAGCTCACGATGGTGGTGGTCCGGCCGTGGAAGTTGCCTTCGGCGACCACGATGTTGGCCTGCCCGGCGGCCACGCCCTTGACCTGGTAGCCCCACTTGCGGGCGACCTTGATCCCGGTCTCCACCGCCTCGGCGCCGGTGTTCATCGGCAGCACCAGGTCCTTGCCGCACAGCTCGGCCAGCTCCCGGCAGAAGTCGGCGAACTGGTCGTGGATGAACGCCCGGCTGGTCAGCGTCAGCCGGTCCAGCTGTGCGTGCGCGGCGGCGATGAGCTGCGGGTGCCGGTGGCCGAAGTTCAGCGCGGAGTAGCCGGCCAGGCAGTCCAGGTAGCGGCGACCGTCCACGTCGGTGAGCCAGGCACCCTCCGCGGACGAGATCACCACCGGCAGCGGGTGGTAGTTGTGCGCTGTCCAACGCTCGGCGTCCCGGACCGCTCCCGGCGTCCGCAGGATGTCATCCACGATCACTTGCTTGCCTTTCCCTGACGGAGTCGTAGCGTGCAGCACTTCGGTCCGCCGCCGGCCTTACGCAGCTCGGACAGGTCGACACCGATGGTCTCGTAGCCCCGGTCGCGCAGTTTGGCGGCCAGGTCGGTGGCCTGCGCGGGCAGCACCACGTGCCGCCCGTCGCTGACCGCGTTCAGCCCCAGCACCTCGGCGTCGGCCATGGTGGCGTGCACCGCGTCGGGGAAGAGCCGGCGCAGCACGGCCTGGCTGCCGGGGGAGAACGCCTCGGGCAGGTACGCCACGGTCCGCTCGTCGAGCACGGTGAGCGCGGTGTCCAGGTGGTAGAAGCGCGGGTCGACCAGTTGCATGGTGATCACCGGGTAGCCGAAGACCTCCTGCAACTGGGCGTGCGAGGCGTGTGCGGTGCGGAAGCCGGTGCCGGCCAGCAGGTGGTCGCCGGCCAGCAGGACGTCGCCCTCGCCCTCGTTGACGTGCTTCGGGTCGTACATCTCGAAGCCGGCGGCCTCGAACCAGGCCCGATAGGCTGGCGCCTCGTCGGCGCGCTGCGGGTCGCGGAACTGCACGGCCATCGCCTTGCCGTCGATCACGGTGCCACCGTTGGCGGCGAAGACCATGTCGGGCAGGCCCGGCACCGGAGTGATCTCCTCGACGGTGTGGCCCAGGTCGCGGTACGTCTGGCGCAGCTGCTCCCACTGCCGGATGGCCAGCGCGGCGTCGACTGGCGCGCTCGGGTCCATCCAGGGGTTGATCGCGTAGTCGACGGCGAAGTACGTCGGCCGGCACATCAACAGGCGCTGGCTGGTGGCGTCCATCGTCATTGTCCTGCTCCCAGGGTCGGGCGCGCCCGGCCACCGTGGCCCACGGGCTGGCGCCGTTGCTCAACGTTATGCGGCGTCAGCGGCAGAATCCACCACCGAGAGTTGCGCAGACCGGATATTCGTTGCGTGTGACGGGTGTGCGGCCGCGATTCGTTGCGTTGATGGTCGGCTGCCGTGGAAATGCGTCGGGGCCCGGCACTCGCCGGGCCCCGGAAACACTTCAGGGGCGGCGAACCGCCGCCCCTGAAAGGGTGTCGCCCGGCCGGTGAACCACCGGATTGTTCGGGCTGCCGGCGAACCGCCGGCTTTTGCCGGTGCATCACCGGCGAGCGGAACAGTGCCCGCTAGAAACGATCGACAAACTGTGAGTCGAGCCACTCGCGGAAGCGCTGCACCCAGTCGCCGTCGGTGGTCGGCCAGTCGAACTGGCCGGTCATCGCGAGCACCCCGACCACCACTGCGGCCAGCCCGATCAGCACACCGAACAGCGCGTCGGTCTTGCCGGCGACGTGCCGGCGGCGGGTGGCCATCAGGCCGAGCACCGAGAGCACCGCGCCGAACGCGCCGAGCCCGATGCCGTACCCGGCCAGGGTGCCGGTCAGCACGAAGAGCGCACCGGCGACGGAGACGATCAGACCGAGGGTGGCGAGCAGGCTGGCCCGGGGCTTCGGGCCGCGCGTCACCGGCGGCTCGGGCGCGGTCGTGCCCGGGGTCGGGTCGACCGGGCGGTCGGTCGTGACCCGGTCCGTCGTGTCGGGTCGCCGGGTCGTGCTGGCGAGGTCCGCGTCCCGCTCGGTGGTACGTCCCGTGGTCGGGTCGGTGCCGGGCCGCGGCTCGGTCTCCACGGGCCGGGCGGTGGTGGTCTCCACGGGCCGGGCGGTCGCGGGCGGGGACTCTTTCTCCACCGGTCGGCCGGTGGCGGCCCGGGCTACCGCGGCCCGCTTGGCGGCCCGCCGCTCGGCCTCGCCGGCCTGCTCGGCCTCGCCGGCCTGCTCGGCCTCGCCGGCCTGCTCGGCCTCGCCGGCCTGCTCGGTGGGCGCGGCAGCGCTGCGGTACGTCGTCTGGTCGGCGTCCCGGTCGGTGACCACCGGGCGGCCAGCGGTCTCGTCGTCCGCTCGACTCACGCGGGCCTCCGAGTCGTCCCGGCCGTCGACGGCCGGGGTGTCGCGGCCGTCGATACGGCCGTCGAGGTTCTCGTCCCGCGTCGGTGCCGGCTCGGACCGGCGGGACAGCGAAGGAATCTTGACCACTACACACCTCCTGATAAATGCGTGGTGGCCGACGGATCGGGATGGCGCCCACGCGGTACCGCCCTGAACTACCCACCTGGGCGTTTCCTGACACCAATTCCGGGTACGGCCGTGGACGGTCGCCGTCTCGATCACACGATCGTGGGCTGACCAGCAGGGGGCATGGGTCGGGGTGCCTATGGAGCTGAATCGTTTACGACATCGGCGGATGACTCGTCTGTGACATCAGCTCCACAGCGCGCGAGCACACCTCATCCGACATCCCGGCCAAGAGGCGATCAGCGGCCGACCGGGTTGGCGTGCAATGCAACAGCCCGGCGCACTCGCACCCCGGCCTGCCGCACGTACACCTCTCGCTTGTCGACGGCCACGCCCTTCTTATTGAGGACGTAGCCCGTCAGCCAGACCCACCCGTGGTACGTCGGGCGGGGGTCCACACTGACCAGCCGTAGGCGGAGCGCCCGATCGCCGGCGAACTGCACCGAGCACGCCTCGCCGATCAACAGCAGGTCACCGGGCCTCAGGTCGATCACGTCGGCCAGTGCCCACGGCTGATCGGGATGCGGTGGCGGGCTCGGCAGGGCAACTCCGCGCCGCAGCGGCACACCGTGCGCCAGCGCCCCCAACTCCAGACGGGTCGATGCCGGCGGGCGAGGGTCAGCGCGGTGACCAAGAGGTATTCGTTGTACGACACGCGCACGGCGGCGTCCTTCCCGAGGAATAGCGCCGCCCCGGCTAATGCGCATGGGCGAGGCGGAGCGCTTTTGTCGACGCCATTCCCGACGCTTTTCCAGAGGCCTCCGACGCGTGCCAGCATGTTCCATGCTGGCCCCCTTGTGCAACGCGCACGGCCGTCCTACTCTCAGGCCATATTGACGCACGAGGAATGGACGACAAATGCGTGCGGGGCGAAACATTCGGTGTTGCAGGAGGGGTGCGGTGATGTTGCATGACGGATGAAACAAGCGGGTCCACGGTCCCTCGGCGGCAGCTCGGACGGCTGCTCACGCAGCTCCGCGAGGACGCCTCGGTGACGCTGGACGCCGCCGCCGACGCACTGGACTGCTCGCGGCAGAAGGTGTGGCGCATCGAGAAGGGGTTGGTCCCGGTGCGCGTGGTGGACGCCCGTGCGATGTGCGCTCTCTACCGGGTGCCCGAGCCTATGAAGGAGATCGTCGCCGGGCTTGCGAAGGAGACTCGCGCCAAGGGTTGGTGGCACTCGTACGGCGATATCGTTCCGTCGTGGTTCTCGCTTTACGTCGGCCTGGAATCGTCCGCGACTCTGATTCGCCGATATGACTCGGAGCTGATCCCTGGGCTCCTGCAAACTCGCGAGTACGCCAGCGAACTGTTTCGCCGGAAGAATCCGACGATGAGCGGGGAGGATCGGGAGAAGCTGGTGGAGGTGCGGTTGCAACGGCAGGGCATCCTCGTTCGTCGGCTGCCCACCGCGCCGGCCTTGAGAGTCGTCCTGAGCGAAGCCGTGCTGCACCGCACCATTCCCGACCGGCTCGCGATGGCCCAGCAGTTGCGGCACCTGCTCGATGTGGCGGCGCTGCCGAACGTGAGTCTGCGGGTGCTCCCGCTTGCCGCTGGCCCGCCCCTGGCCAGTGAGACGGGGACCTTCGTCCTGCTGGATTTCCCGCAGGCGTTCGGGAGGGCATCGACCGAGCCAACTACCGTCTACCTCGAAAACATCACCGGAGCGCTGTATCTGGACAAGCCAGCCGAGGTGGCAGCCTACGAACACGTCTGGTCGGACCTAAAAGCGCTCGCCTCGGGTGAGGCAGAATCAGAAAAAATGATCACTTCGATCCTCGAGGAGCATCATGACTGACCTTGCCGGTGCCATCTGGCGCAAGAGCACCCGCAGCGGCGGGAGCGGCGGTGACTGCGTCGAGGTGGCCGACAACCTTCCCGGTGTCGTGGGTGTGCGGGACAGCAAGGACCCGATCGGCCCGGCGCTGGCCTTCGCCCCGGCCGCCTGGACCGCGTTCGTTGCCGGCATCAAGGGGCAGCGCCAGGGCTGACGGCACCGCCCAGCTCAGTCGGCCCTGCTGAGCGAGACTGGCTATCCTTGGCACCCGTGCCAGAGGGACACACGATCCATCGCCTGGCGGCCCGGCACGCCGAGCTGTTCGCCGGGGACAAGCTGCACGCCCACAGCCCGCAGGGCCGCTTCGCCGAGGGCGCCGCGCGGCTCTCCGGGACCGTGCTGGAGAGCACCGAGGCGTACGGCAAGCACCTCCTGCATCACTACGCCGGTGAGCTGACGCTGCACGTACACCTCGGGCTGTACGGGAAGTTCACCGATGGGTCGGGGGAGCCGCCGGACCCGGTCGGTCAGGTGCGGCTGCGGCTGGCCAGCGACCGGCACTGGCTGGACCTGCGCGGGCCCACCGCCTGTGAGCTGCTCACCCCACCCGAGGTGGCCGCACTGCGAGGCCGCCTTGGGCCGGATCCGCTGCGCGTCGACGCCGACCCGGAGCGGGCGTACCGCAGGATTTCGCGCAGCCCCACGACGCTGGCCGCGCTGCTTCTCGACCAGTCGGTGGTGGCCGGCACCGGCTTGATCTTCGTGACCGAGGCGCTGTTCCGGGCCGGGCTGTCGCCGACGATGCCCGGCCGGCTGCTGAGCAGGGCGGGCTGGGACGCACTCTGGGCCGACCTGGTCGGGTTGATGCGGCTCGCGGTCGAGCACGGCCGGATCGACACGGTGCGCGACGCGCACCTGCCGGAGGCGATGGGCCGGCCGGCCCGGGTGGACCGGCACGGTGGCGAGGTGTACGTCTACCGCCGCCCCGGCGTGCCCTGCCACGTCTGCGGCACCGAGGTCAGCCGCGGTGAGCTGGCCGGTCGCAACCTCTACTGGTGCCGTACCTGCCAGCCCGGCTGAGCCCCCTGCAGGGCGTCAGCCCTCGTCGAGTAACCAGCGGACGACCTCGATCTGGTGCGGAAAGACGACCTTGTCGGCGATGCTCCAGGCCAGCGTGTGCCCGATCGTCCAACCCCGGGCCCGCTCCCGGTCCAGCCCCAGTTCGGTGCTGAGCCGGTCCAGCCGGTGCCGGACGGCGGCCGGCGAGTGGCCGAGCTCCCGGCCGCGCACCATCGGCACGATCGAGAACTCCCGCTCGCCGGTCAGCGGCTTCGGATCGATCGCCAACCACGGGTCCCGGTCGGCGGCGAGCACGTTGCCGGCGTGCAGGTCCTGGTTGACCAGCACCTGCTCGCCCTGGCTCGACGCCAGATCGGTGAGCAGGGTGAGCGCCGCGTCGAGCAGTCGCCGCTCGCACGGCCGGCCGGCTCGTTCCCATGTGCGGGGCATCCGGTCGATCCAGCCGGCGGCCTCCTCGGCCAGCGGGGTGAACGGCGCGCCCGCCGGCCGCCAGAGTCGGGGCAGCAGCACGGTCACCGCGTCCAGCGCGCGGTCCATGGGCAGCTCGTGCAGCGGAGTGCCGGGCTGGCAGCGTTCCACCAGCAGGGCGCGCCGTTCCGGGTCGTGTGCGAGCAGCCGGATCGCCCCGTCGCCGTCCCAGTGGGCCAGCGCGTCGGCCTCGCGCCGGCTCTCCTCGTCGGGATACTGAAGCTTGAGCACCGCAGCCGTGCCGTCGGGCAGATCCGCCGGGAGCGCCAGGGAGGCGTAGGCGTACCGGAAGGGCGGGCCGAGTCGTAGCGACCACCGCTCGGTGCACTCCGCCAGCCACGTCGGGAGTGTGGCTAGCCAGGCCCGGCCCGCCGGTGACGCACGTACCCAGTCAAGTCCCTCGGGTAGATCCATCCGGCCATCCTGGAGCATCCACCGCGCTTTGGTGGGTCAGGAGCGGGGCGGCGTCAGGCGCGGGCCGCGATAGGGCAGGGTGGCGCTGTAGACCACATTGGTGGTGGTGCTGCCGAACCCGGCGAGATCGTTGACGACCTGTTCGAGGTGCGCCATCGACGTCGCGGCCACCTTCAGCACGTAACAGTCGTCCCCGGTCGTGCGCAGGCACTCCAGAATCTCCGACCGTTGATCCAGTAGCCGGTGCAGCGGTTCGTGCCGACTGCCGGGGTACTTCAGTCGGATCACCGCGAGCACGGCGAAGCCCGCCTTGGACAGGTCGACCTCGGCGCGGTAGCCGCTGATCACACCGGTCGCCTCCAGCCGCCTCACCCGCTCGGTGGTGGCCGACGCGCTCAGCTTGACCCGGCGGCTGAGCTCGGTGATCGGCAAGCGGCCGTCGCCCTGCAACTCGATCAGGATCGACCAATCGAGATCATCAAGATTCTCGGCCATCCGGCCAATCTACCGGCGGATTCACGGCAAAGGCCAGCGAAGGCAGGGATCACGGTGTTCCCGCGCCGCTCCACGCTGGCTAGCGTATAACCCGTGCAAATTGGCGTGAACGTACCGAACTTTGCCCCGGGTACCGACCCCGACGTGCTGCGACAGTGGGCGCAGACGGTCGAGGGTCTCGGCTTCGACCTGCTGATGGTCTCCGACCACATAGCGGTGACACCGGACGTCGCCAAGCAGTATCCGGCGCCGTTCTATGAGCCGTTCACCACGCTGTCCTGGCTGGCCGGGGTGACCTCCCGGGTCCGGCTGGGCACCACGGTGCTCATCGTCCCGTACCGGCACCCGCTGCTCACCGCCCGGATGGCGGCGAACCTCAACCGGCTCAGCGGCGGCCGGCTCGTCCTCGGCGTCGGCGTCGGCTGGGCCCAGCAGGAGTTCGAGGCGCTCGGCGTGCCGTACCGGCGGCGCGGCGCGCTGACCGACGAGTACCTGCGCACCATGCGCGATGCCTGGCAGAACACCGACGACTACGACACGGATGCGATCCCGATCTGGGTCGGCGGCAACAGCGAAGCCGGCATGCGTCGCGCGGTACTTCTCGGTGACGCCTGGCACCCGCTGCGGGTCACGCCCGGATGGCTGGCCGAGGCAGCGGTGCGGCTGAAGATCATCGCCGACGAACTGGGTCGCCCGGTGCCCGCGTTGATGCCGCGCATCGCACTGCGGGAGGTCCCTGAACCGATCACCGCCCCGGACCGGCTCGCCGGTGTCGGCACCATCGACCAGATCATCGCCGACCTCGACCAGATCCGTCTGCTCGGCGCGGAGACGGTCGTGCTCGACCCGTTCAACGGCGACCTGACCGAGATCCGCCAGCCCGAACGCGCCTGGCGGACACTTGCGGCCGTGGCCGCCCACCACACATCCCAGGAGGACCGATGACCCCCGACGACGAAGAGTTTCTCCGCCGCGCCGTGGAACTCGCCAGCGAGGCAGGGGCCTCCGGCGAACGGCCCTTCGGCTCGTTGCTGGTCGGTGCGGACGGCACCGTCCTGATCGAGGACCACAACACCGTGGTCTCTGACTCGGACATCACCGCACACCCGGAACTGAAGCTGGCCCGCTGGGCCGCGAGGGAACTCGCCCCCGACGTGGCCGCCGGCACCACCATGTTCACCAGTTGCCAGCCCTGCCCGATGTGCGCGACCGCGATCGACCGGTCCGGCCTCGGACGGGTGGTGTACGCCCTGTCCGGCGAGCAGTTCGAGGAGGTCAAGCCGGCCACCCCGCCGCTGCCCCCGGTCCGGTACGAGGGGCCGGCGCTGTTCGATGAGGCGCGCCAGCCGATCGACAACTATTACTAACCACAGCGGAGGGGCGGTGTGACGCAACCGGAATTGACAGTCGGCCGGCTGCCGGAGCAGGGTTGAGCGGTGACAACGATGTCAACGGGCAAAGGGGAGGAATCGTACACATGATCCTTCCCGCAGCGCACCCGGCGCGGGCAGCCGGTTCGCGGCGTCCCGTTGGCGGTTCCCCGGCGCGGACCCGGTCCGCCCACCGATCCTGGCCGTATGTCCCTTCCCTACCCGGCGGTGACCAGCTGAGATGACCGACGTGCCCCGATCCGACGCCGCAACGACCCCCGCTCCTGCCGGGTCACCCGACCTGCCCGACCTGGACGATTTCCTCGCCGACCAGACCCGCACGCTGCTCGACACGGCCCGCCGCGCGGTCCGGCCCGAGGGCGGCTTCTGGTGGCTGACCGACGACCGCACCCCGGACCGGAGCGAACCGGTATTCACCTGGATCACCTGCCGGATGACCCACGTGGCCGCCCTCGCCCACCGCAACGGCGACCCGGATGCCGCCGCCCTGGTCGACCACGGGATCGCCGCGCTGAACACGCTGCTGCGCGACGACCGGTACGGCGGCTGGTTCAGCGCGGTGGACCAGCACGGAGCGCCCGTCAACGATCGCAAGGCCGGCTACGACCACGCGTTCGTGCTGCTCGCCGCGTCCGGCGCCGCGCGCGCCGGACGGCCCGGCGCGGACCAACTGCTCGCCGACGCGCTGACCGTCGTGCGGGACCGGTTCTGGGACGCCGACGCCGGAGCGGTCCGCGAATCGTGGAACCGGGACTGGACGGTCACCGAGGACTACCGCGGCGCCAACAGCAGCATGCACATGGTCGAGGCGTTCCTCGCCGCCACCGCCGCCACCGGCGACGCGAGCTGGGCCGACCGCGCCCTGCAGATCGGCACCCACCTGGTGCACGGGGAGGCCGCCCGGCACGACTGGCGGCTGCCCGAGCACTTCACCGCCGACTGGACGCCACTGCCCGACTACAACCGGGACCGGCCCGCCGACCCCTTCCGGCCGTACGGCTCCACCATCGGCCATTGGCTGGAGTGGGCCCGGCTGCTGCTGGAGTTGGAGGCGGTCCTGCCGCAGCCACCCCGCTGGCTGCTCACCGACGTCCGTGCTCTGTTCGCCGCCTCCGTTCGTCGCGGCTGGGCGGTCGACGGCGCCGACGGCTTCGTCTACACGATCGACTGGGACGACCGGCCGGTGGTGCGCTCCCGGATGCACTGGGTGCTCGCCGAGGCCATCGGTGCGGCGGTCACCCTGCACCGCCGCACCGGGGACGCGGTCTATGCCGACTGGTACCGGGTCTTCTGGGCGTACGCCCGCCGCTACCTGATCGACGACACCGGCTGGCGACACGAGCTGGACCCGCAGAATTTGCCGGCCGACACGGTCTGGCACGGCCGGCCGGACGTCTACCACGCGTACCAGGCGGTGCTGCTGTCCCGCTCGGCCGACGGGCTCGGCGGCCCCGGCCCGCTCGCACCGGGCGAGGTGACCGCGTGATCGTGGTAGCGGGTGAGGCACTGATCGACCTGGTCGTCACCGCCGAAGGGCAGCGCGCCGTGCCGGGTGGCTCCCCGGCGAACGTGGCGGTCACGCTGGCCCGGCTCGACCAGCCGGTACGACTGCTGGCCCGGCTCGGCACCGACGAGTACGGTCGGCAACTCGCCGAGCACCTGAGCGTCAACAGGGTGGACCTGGCGTGGGCGGTCCGCGCCGAGGAACCCACCTCGGTGGCGGTGGCCACGCTGAACGCCACCGGGCAGGCCAGCTACGACTTCCGGCTGGCCGGCACGGCGGACTGGCAGTGGACGCCGCAGGAGCTGCCCGAGCTGGCCGGGTCGTCGGCGACCGCGCTGCACACCGGGTCGCTCGCGCTCGCGCTGGCACCCGGCGCGCAGGTGCTGGAGGACCTGCTGGCCCGGGAACGCCGCCGGGACGGGCTCACCATCTCGATCGACCTCAACCTGCGGCCGAGCATCGTCACGGACCGGGCGGCGGAGCAGGAGCGGGTACGCCGGCAGGTGCGTCTCGCACACCTGGTGAAGGCCAGCGACGAGGATCTGGCCTGGCTCTACCCGGACCGGTCGGTGGCCGACGTGATGGCCGAATGGCGCGAGGCCGGGGTGTCCTGTGCGGTGGTGACCCGGGGCGGCGACGGTGCCTGGCTGCTCGCCCCGGACGGATCACTGCACGAGGAACCGGCGGTACGCACCGTCGTGGTCGACACCGTCGGTGCCGGCGACTCGTTCACCGGTGGCCTGCTGGCCGCGTTGGCCGATCTCGACGCGCTCGGCGTCCGCCCCGCCGATCGGCTCGCCGCGGTGACCGAGCCGCAGTGGAATGCGGTGCTCCGACAGGCCGCAACGGTGGCCGCCCTGACCTGTAACCGCCAAGGCGCCGACCCACCAACCCGCACCGAGGTCGAAGCCCTGCTCTGACCCGCACCCTCGCCCCGTCGATCATGGACTTGTGGTGGGCGTTTGACTGCACTTCGCGGCATACGTGCGGCACCACAACTCCATGATCGACCCGAGGCCCGAGCCCGAGGCCGGGGTTGCGGGTTGCGGGGTCAGCTCGGGGTTGGTAGGCCTCGGGGGAGCAACCTTGTGGGGAGCACCGTGGTTGCGGGTGGGGAGTCGTCACCGGCGATCCGGCCGAACAGCCGCTGGGTGGCGACCCGGGCCAGCTCCCGGGTGTCGTACCCGACGACGGTCAACGGCCGAGGCATCAGGTGGGCCAGTTCGAAGTCGTCGAAGCCGACCAGCGCGGCGTCACTGCCCCGCCGGTGCAGCTCCTGGAGCGCGCCGACGGTGAGCCGGTTGTTGGCGCAGAAAAAGGCGGTGGGCGGGTCCGGCAGGTCGAGCAGCCCAGCGACCGCCCGGCCAGCCTCCTCGGGAGCGATGAGCCTCTCGCGGACCAGCGACTCGTCCGGCTCGACCCCGGCCGCGGCCAGAGCCGCCCGCGCCCCGGCCAGCCGCTCGCGCATGGTGGGCACGCTCGGCGCGCCGAGCAGGAGGCCCACCCGTCGGTGCCCCTCATCGAGCAGCGCGCCGACCCCGGCGTGGCTGCCGCCCCGGTTGTCCAACAGCACCGCGTCGGCCTGCAGCCCCTGCGGCGGCCGGTCCAGGAACACCACCGGCATCCCCAGCTCGACCTCGCGACGCAGGAACGAGTGGTCGGGGCCCGCCGGCACCACCAGCAGCCCGTCGACCCGGCGCTGGGTGAAATCCTGCAACAGGGCGCGTTCCCGCTCCGGGTCCTCCTCCGACGAGGCGGTGATCAGCATGGTGCCGTGGGCGGCGGCGATCTCGGCGGCGACGCTGGCGATGGTCGCGTAGAACGGGTTGGCGATCTCCTCGATGAGCAGCCCGACCGTGGCGTTGAGCTGCCGGGAGCGCAGGTTGCGGGCGATGTCGTTGCGCCGGAAGCCCAGCTCGGCGATGGCGGCCAGCACCCGGCTGACCAGCTCCTGCCCCACCGGCTCGTCGTTGACCACCCGGGAGACCGTCTTCAGGCTGACGTCGGCACGCCGAGCCACGTCGACCATCGTCGGGCGCCGACGCACGGTCGGCCGGGTCGGGGTCTGCGTCACGGGGTGGTCCTCCACGGCGGGCGCGGGTCAGCGGTCGAGGGCGGCGAGCGCGTCGACCGCTTTTCGGGCGGCGATGAGCACCGGGTCCCACACCGGCGCGTACGGCGGAGCGTAGCCCAGGTCCAGTGCCGTCATATCGTCCACCGTCATACCGTTCCAGAGCGCCACGGCCAGGGTGTCGATCCGTTTGGCCGCCTCGGACCAACCGACGATCTGCGCGCCGAGCAACCGGCCGCTGGGTCGCTCGGCGATCAGCTTCACGGTCATCGGGCGGGCACCGGGGTAGTAGCCGGCCCGGTTGGTCGACTCGGCGACCACCGAGACGAAGTCGAAGCCAGCCTCCGTGGCCTCCCGCTCGCGCAGGCCCGTCCGGCCGACCTCCAGGTCACAGACCTTGGTCACCGCCGTGCCGATCACGCCGGTGAACGTGGCGTACCCGCCGCCGATGTTGATCCCAGCGACCCGGCCCTGCTTGTTGGCGTGGGTGCCCAGCGGCACGTGCACCGGCATCCCACTGACCCGGTGCAGCGTCTCCACGCAGTCACCGGCAGCCCACACGTTGAACAGGCCGGCCACCCGCATCCGACGGTCCACCCGGATCCCGCCGGTCGGCCCGATGGGCAGCCCGGCAGCCTCGGCGAGCGCGGCGTTCGGGCGTACGCCGAGGCCCAGGACCACGACGTCGGTCGGAATCGGCCCCTCGGCCGTGACCACCGCGGACACCCGGCCGTCCCGCTGCTCCAGGCCGGTCACCTTCAGACCGGTGCGGATCGTGACGCCCAGGCCGCGCATCGCGTCGACGACCAGCTCGGCCATGTCGCCGTCCACCGTCGACATGGCCTGGTCGGACGCTTCGACCAGGGTGACGGAGAGACCACGTTGGATCAGGGACTCGGCCATCTCGACGCCGATGTACCCGCCGCCGACCACCACGGCCCGGCGCGGCTGCGGTTCGCCGTCCAGCCAGTCGCGCAGGGCCGCACCGTCATCGAGGGTCTGCATGCCGAACACGCCACCCGCGTCGGTGTTCGCCCACGGCGGCTTCACCGGCACCGCGCCGGCGGCGTACATCAGGTCGTCGAAGCGCTCGCGGACCTCGCCGCCGCCCTCCAGGTCCCGGGCCACGACCTCGCGGCGTTCCACGTCGATGGCCGTGACCTCGTGGCGCATCCGGACGTCCATGGCGTACGTCGTGCGGAACGTCTCCGGATCCCGGGCGATCAACGCGTCCGGGCCGGGCACCAGCCCGCTGATCCAGTATGGGATGCCGCACGCCGAGTAGGAGGTGAAGTGGCCTCGCTCGAAGACCACGATCTCCAGGTCGTCACGGTCGCGGCGGCGTCGGGCCTGGGACGCCGCCGACATTCCGGCGGCGTCCCCGCCGATGACGATCAGGCGTTGCGCCACGGGTTCATCCTGTCACGCTGCTCAGCCACGGGTCTGCCGCGCGACGTCCTGCACCACGTCGGTGAGATTCCCGGTGCGCGCGTACACCGCGCGCTGTCGTGCCGCGCCGCTGCCGTGCCGGCGCAACCCACCCAGCAGATCGGTCACCTCGGCCCAGTCGTCGTGCTGCTCCAGCGCCGGTCGCATCCGTTCCACGAACCGGTCCAGCAGCTCCCAGGCCGGGCGCAGCTCGCCGGTGGTGACGTCGACGGCGTCGCCTTCCAGGCCGTCGTGGGCGGCTCGCCAGTGCGCGCCGACGAGGAGGTGATGGTCGGTCTGCAACGCCGGCCGGTCGGCCTCGACGTCCGCCATGGCGGTGGCCACCAGGGCCCGGACCAGCGCGGCGACCAGCACCGCGTCGTCCACCGACGGGCAGACGTCGCCGATCCGCAGCTCCACGGTCGGGTACTTCGCCGACAGACGGGCGTACCAGTAGAGCATCCCCTCGTCGAGCATCACCCCGCTGGCGATCAACTGGCGGATCAGCCGCTGGTAGTGCTCGTGCGACTCCAGCCACGGCGTCGGCGCCACCGACGGCCAGCGCTCCCACTCGACCGAGCGCCAGCTGGCATAGCCGGTGTCCCTACCCCGGGCGAACGGGGAGTTGGTGGTCACGGCGTGCAGCATCGGCAGCCACGGCCGCACGTGGTTGAGCACCTGCACGCCGGTCTCCGGATCGGGCACACCCACGTGCACGTGCATGCCGTTGTTGCCGGGGCCGGGGACGAGCAGCTGGAACCGCTCGATCATCCGGTCGAAGCGGGGCTTGTCCACCACCGGCGGCACCGGGCCGTCCACCGGGCCGGTGCCGATGGCGAGCAGACGTACGCCGGCCCGCTCGGCGGCGTCGGAGAGCGCCCGACGCAGCACGCCCAGGGAGTGCCGGATCGACGAGAGCTCCAGGCCGGGCGGGCTGCCGATCTCGATCTGACTGGTCTGGAACTCCCGCTCCACCTGCCCGCGCAGCTCCGCCGGCACCTGCTCCATGACCAGGTCGACGGCGGGGACCGCGGCCCCGGTGTGTGGGTCGACGAGCAGGAACTCCTCCTCGACACCCACGGTGAGCAATCCGGTCGCCGCAGCGATCTCGTTGGGCGCCTCAGCCACCTGGCCCGTCATCGACACCACCGTCCGTTCCTACCGGTCGCGGTCCGTCCGCGTCGGTCCGTTGTTTGGTTACCCAACGTGGTGATGCCGGGAAACGTGGCGGCGGCGCGTCTCGGCCCACACCGGGGAGGCCGCGATCCGGCCCGTCGACGTGACACCGGGTCCTAGGCTGATCCTGTGCCGGTGTCGCTGGGGTTCTTCGGGGTCGCGTGGTTGTCCGCGTTCGCCCAGGTCACCCTGCTTGCGGACCGGCCGGCCGACCTGCTCGCCAGCGCCGCGTTGACCACCCTGACGCTGCTCGCCGCGCTGCTCGCGGCGCGGGTGCTCGGCCGCATGAGTGCGCCGGGCACCGGGCGGCGCTGGGTCGCACTGCGCGCCCGCTCCCGTGGCCGCCCGGTGCCCCGGCAGATCGACCCCGACGCCGCCGGTCGGCCCCGCCCCCGCGCACCCGGTCACCCCTCGGCCGCGTAGCGCCACGCCGCCGCGCGGCCGATCCCGCCGTCACCGGTCCTCCCGCCGTGCAACGCCGTCGGGGGAGGACCCCACCGGAATCGGACCGAGGGGTTTCCCATGCTCGCCTTCGCACCAGTGCACGGCGCGGTCGCCGCCGCAGGCACCGCACTGTCCTGGCTCACCGACCTGCTCGAACCGTTGACCGGCGGTATGGCCACCGCCGCCGCCATCGTGCTGTTCACCATCGCCGTCCGGTTGCTCATCTCGCCGCTCACCGTCGCGCAGGTCCGCGGCGAGCGGCGCCGCGCGGCGCTCGCCCCGCAGGTGCGCGATCTACAGCGGCGGTACGCGGACGACCCGGCGAAGCTCCAGGGCGAGGTGTTCGCCCTGTACCGCTCGGCCGGCGCCAACCCGATCGCCGGCTGCCTGCCGTTGCTGCTCCAGGCACCGTTCCTGCTGGTCCTCTACCGGCTGTTCAGCAGCTCCGAGGGCGGCACCGGGCTGCTCGACGAGCGGTTGGCCGGGGTGCCGCTGGGCCACCATCTCGGCGACGGGTTGGCCGGCGCGGCCGGTCCGCTCTTCGCGATCCTGCTGGTCGTACTGCTGCTGTTGGCCTGGTGGTCGTCGCGGCGGGCCCGCCGGGCGTCGGCGGCGGTCGGCACGGTGGCCGGTACGCCCACCGAGGGCCCGGGTGCCGCCACGCTCGCCCGGCTGCTGCCCCTGCTGCCGTTCACGACGGTGCTGGTGGCGCTGGTGCTGCCGCTCGCGGCGGTGATCTACCTGGTGACCACGACCGCCTGGTCGGCTCTGGAGCAGGCGGTGCTCCGGCGCCCGCAGGCGGCTCCGGCAAACGTCGACGTAGATCGACGTTGACAACTGTCCCGGTGGGACGTACAACTCTGAGAGAGCGCTCTCTCGACCCGTCCCCGCAGAGAGGCATGTCCATGCCACCTCCTTCGGCGGCCACCGCCGCCCCACCCGCCCGACGCCGCCTGCTGGCGTCCGTCCTGCTCGTCGCCACCACCACCGCCCTGGCCGGCATCACCGTGACCGCGCAGGCCGCCGTTCCGCCCCCCGCCGCAGGCTGGAGCACGGTCTGGAGTGACGACTTCACCGGCGCGGCCGGCACCCTGCCGTCGGCCGCCAACTGGATCATCGACACCGGGCACAACTACCCGGGCGGCCCGGCCAACTGGGGCACCGGCGAGATCCAGAACTACACCGCCAGCACCGCCAACGTCAGCCACGACGGCGGCGGCAACCTGCGGATCACGCCACTGCGCGACGGCGGGGGTGGCTGGACCTCCGCCAGGATCGAGACCGTGCGCAGCGACTTCAAGGCCCCGGCCGGCGGCGTGCTGGCCATCGAGGGTCGGATCCAGATGCCGAACGTCACCGGTGCGGCGGCGGCCGGCTACTGGCCGGCGTTCTGGGCGCTCGGCGCGCCCTACCGCGGCAACTACCAGAACTGGCCGGGCATCGGCGAGTTCGACGTGATGGAGAACGTCAACGGGATCAACTCGGTCTGGGGTGTGCTGCACTGCGGCGTCGCCCCCGGCGGGCCGTGCGACGAGTTCAACGGCATCGGCGCCTCCCGGGCCTGCCCGGGTGCCAGCTGCCAGTCGGCGTTCCACACCTACCGGTTCGAGTGGGACGCCTCGATCAGCCCCCAGCAACTGCGCTGGTACGTCGACGGGCAGCTCTTCCACACCGTCACCCAGAGTCGGGTCGGTGATTCGGCCTGGTCCCAGATGACCTCGCACGCGGGCTACTTCCTGCTGCTCAACGTGGCGATGGGCGGGGCGTTCCCGAACGGGGTGGCCGGCAGCGGCACGCCGACCGCGGCGACCGTCCCGGGTCGGCCGATGCTGGTCGACTACGTGGCGGTGTACCGGCGAGGCGGCGGGACCACCCCGCCCACCACTCCGCCTCCCACCACGCCGCCGCCCGGCGGCACGAGGGACGCGTACGGGCAGATCCAGGCCGAGGCGTTCAGCGCGCAGAACGGCGTGATCGTCGAGGCGTGCGCCGAGGGCGGGCAGAACATCGGCGCGCTGCGTAACGGGGACTGGGTGCGCTACGACAACGTCGAGTTCGGCTCCACGCCGGCGCGGGACTTCGTGGCCCGGGTGGCCTCCGGCGCGGGTAGCGGGGTGAGTGGCCTGGTCGAGGTGCGGCTGGACAGCCCGACAGCGGCTCCCATCGGCAGCTTCGCGATCGGCAACACCGGCGGCTGGCAGAGCTGGAGCTCGGTGCCCGGCAACGTCGGCGCGGTGACCGGCCGCCACGCCGTCTACCTCACCTTCACCAGCGGCCAACCGAACGACTTCGTCAACGTCAACTGGTTCACCTTCCGCCGCTGAGGCGGGCCACTTCCGGGCCTCCCGTCGCGTAGTCGCGCGGCGGGAGGCCCAATCTTCCGCGTCCACCCCTGGACAGAAACAGTTAACTGTCTTAATAATTAGCGCCAACGTTGACGTCCATGGATGCCCGCCCGGGCGTGGAGGGTCGCATGAAACCTGCCAGATCCCTTGTTCTGTCCCTGGTCACCGCACTCGCGGCGACGATCGGCGCGGCCTGGGTGGCGCTGCCCGCGTTCGCCGCCGGACCGACCGCCAGCTTCGTCAAGACCGCCGAGTGGGGTGCCGGCTGGGAGGGGAAGTACACCATCACCAACGGCGGCAGCTCGACAATCAACGGCTGGAGCCTCGCCTTCGACCTGCCGTCCGGCACCACGCTCGGCAGCTACTGGGACGCGTTGCTGAGCTCCGCGGGTCAGCGGCACACCTTCACCAACCGGTCCTGGAACGGCAGCATCGCCCCGGGCGCCTCGGTCTCCTTCGGCTTCCTGGCCAGCGGTTCCGGATCGCCGAGCGGCTGCCAGCTCAACGGTGCGCCCTGCGGCGGCGGTACCCCGCCCACCACCCCGCCGCCCACGACCCCACCCCCCACGACCCCGCCGCCCACGACGCCACCCCCCACGACGCCACCCCCCACGACGCCACCCCCGACGACCCCGCCGCCCACCGGTGGGCTGCCCAAGCACCTGCTCACCGGCTACTGGCACAACTTCGACAACCCCGCCGTGGAGCTGCGGCTACGCGACGTCCCCGCCGACTACGACCTGGTGGCGGTCGCCTTCGCCGAGGCCACCGCGACGCCCGGTGCGCTCACCTTCGGCATCGACCCCGGGCTCGCCGCGTCGCTCGGCGGCTACACCGACGCGGACTTCACCGCAGACGTACGCACCCTGCACGCACGCGGCCAGCGGGTGATCCTCTCGGTCGGCGGTGAGGCCGGCCGGGTCACCGTGAACGACGTCGCCTCGGCCACCGTCTTCGCCGACACGGCCGCCGCGCTGATCGCCCGTTACGGCTTCGACGGGATCGACATCGACCTGGAGAACGGGCTCAACCCGACGTACATGGCGCAGGCGCTGCGCTCGCTCCGGGCCAAGGTCGGTGCTGGTCTGATCATCGCGATGGCGCCGCAGACCATCGACATGCAGTCCCCGGCCGGCGGCTACTTCAAGCTGGCGTTGGACATCAAGGACATCCTCACCGTCGTCAACACCCAGTTCTACAACTCCGGGGCGATGCTCGGCTGCGACCAGAACGCCGCGTACGGCCAGGGCACGGTGAACTTCATCGTCGCGCTGGCCTGCATCCAGTTGGAGGCTGGGCTCCGCCCCGATCAGGTCGGCCTCGGTCTGCCCGCCGGGCCGGGCGCGGCCGGTGGCGGCATCGTCGCGCCCAGCGTGGTCAACGCCGCGTTGGACTGCCTGGCCCGGGGCACCAACTGCGGCAGCTTCCGCCCGCCGCGCACCTACCCCGGCATTCGTGGCGCGATGACCTGGTCGGTGAACTGGGACGTCAGCAACGGCAACGGCTTCGCCCGCACGGTGGCCCCGCACCTGGACACCCTGCCCTGACAGCCCGGTTGGCGTCGTTCAGGGCGCCAGCGTCAAACCGGTAACGCGGATCAGCGACCGGCGGTCACCGACCGCCGGTCGTCGCGCTCCCGACGTCGACGGATCTTGCGGATAACCCAGCCGACCACCATGACGACGAAGACCGCGACGATCGCGTAGTTGAACCAGTCGCTGTAGCGCTCGACGTTCTGCCAACGGCTGCCGAGCGCGTAGCCGGCCCCGACGATGAGACCGTTCCACACCCCGCTGCCGATGGTGGTGAGCAGGATGAACTCGCCCAGCGGCATCCGGTTGGCGCCGGCCGGGATGGAGACCAGGCTGCGGACCACCGGCACCACCCGGCCGATCAGCACCGCCCACCGGCCGTGCCGCTCGAACCAGCGGTCGGCCTTCTCCAGGTCGTCGCGGTCCACCAGCGGGATGCGATCCAGCCAGCTCTTGAGCCGCTCCTCGCCGAGTGCCGCGCCGAGCCAGTAGAGCACCAACGCGCCGACCAGCGAGCCGACCGTCGCGGCCAGCACCACGAGTACGACGTTGAACTGGCCCTCATGGGCCAGGTAGCCAGCGAGCGCCAGCACGATCTCACTGGGGATCGGCGGGACGATGCTCTCCAGCGCCACCAGCAACGCCACGCCCACCGGGCCCATCGCCTCGATCACGGAGGCCACCCAACCGGTCAACCCGGTGAACTCGGACGGGTCGCCAGTCTGGGCGTACGCCATGGTCGTCCTTCCGTGGTCGGCTGTCGGGGATCAGGTGGTGATACCCGACAGCCGACCACCTACACCTGCGGGTGCAGCGCGGTGTCCGCCGGCCCCTGCCGCCAGCCGGTGAACACCACGGTCAGGCCGGCGCGGGACGGCGCGCAGCAGAACGGGCCGGCCATGGCCTCGGCCGCCGGGTCCAGGGGGGCGAGCCGAACCAGTCGCCACGGCTCGCCGTCGGCCCGGGCCCGGACGGTCAGCGCGTCGCCGGCCCGGCTGACCCGGACGGTCACCTCCCGGCCCGCCCACTCCGGCACCGGGGCAACCGACCAGTCGGAGAACTCCCGGGTCACCACCGCGCCGAGCTGTGACTCGCCGTCGCTCATCTCGACGCCGGCCTTGGTCCAGACCCGTTCGTCGACGCGGACGAGCGCGCCGGCCTGGTCGAACTGCGCCGAGAAATCGAGCCGGAAGCTCACCTCCATGGCGCTGCCGACCGGCAGCGGGGCCAGCAGGGCCGGACCGTTGTCGTGTACGAAGCCGTAGCTCGTCCGCCGCCACAGGTCGCTCTCCGCCGCAGGCTCGACGACCAGCTCACCGGTCGGGCCCTCCTCGACGCGGACCGGCGGGTGCAGCCAGCTGCCCCGGGCCCAGTCCAGCGGTTCGCTCGGCGGTACGACGTCGATCTCCATGACCGGCACGGTAACCAACCGCCTTCGACGACCGCCGGACGGGTTTGCCGCGGTGATCAACAGGAGATGTTCCTCCGGCATGGGTGACCGTTGGTATTCCGAAGCCGTCGTCTACTGCCTCGACATCGACACGTACGCCGACTCGGACGGCGACGGGGTCGGTGACATTCGTGGCTTGATCGGGAGACTGGACTACCTGGCCCGGCTCGGGGTGACCTGTCTGTGGCTGCACCCGATCCACCCGTCGCCCAACCGCGACGACGGCTACGACGTCACCGACTTCTACAACGTGGACCCGCGCTTCGGCACCCTCGGCGACTTCGCCGAGCTGCTGCACCAGGCGCAGAACCGGGGCATCCGGGTGATCATCGACCTGGTGGTCAACCACACCTCCGACGAGCACCCGTGGTTCCAGTCCGCCCGCTCCTCGCCGGACTCGCCGTACCGTGACTGGTTCCTCTGGTCCGACACCGAGCCGGACGACCGGCACCAGGGCATGGTCTTCCCCGGTGAGCAGAAGGAGACCTGGAGCTACGACCGGACGGCCAAGGCGTGGTTCTACCACCGGTTCTACAAGTTCCAACCGGACCTCAACTTCGCCAATCCGGAGGTCCGGGCGGAGGTCAAGAAGATCATGTCGTTCTGGCTCCAGCTCGGTGTCGCCGGCTTCCGGATGGACGCGGTGCCGTTCATCATCGAGCTGACCGAGCCGGGCAACCCGAACTCCCCGAAGGACTTCGAGTTCCTCACCGAGATGCGCCAGCACGTGCAGTGGCGCCGCGCCGACGCCGTCCTGCTGGCCGAGGCGAACGTCGAGCCGGACCAGCTGCCGACGTTCTTCGGCGACGCCGGCGGCTCCGGCAACCGCATCCACATGCTCTTCGACTTCATGCTCAACGGGCGGCTCGTGCTGGCCCTGGCCCGGCAGGACCCGGAGGCGCTGATCGAGGCGCTGCGGGACACTCCGAAGTTGCCCGTCGGCGGCCAGTGGGCCACCTTCCTGCGTAACCACGACGAGATCGATCTGTCCCGGCTCACCACCGAACAGCGCAACCAGGTGTACGCGGAGTTCGGCCCGGACGAGAACATGCGCATCTACGACCGGGGCATCCGCCGCCGGCTCGCCCCGATGCTCGGCAACGACCGGCGGCGCATCGAGCTGGCGTACGCCCTGCAGTTCTCGATGCGCGGCACGCCGGTGCTGCGCTACGGCGAGGAGATCGGGATGGGCGAGGACCTGTCGCTGCCCGGTCGGGAGGCTATCCGTACCCCGATGCAGTGGTCGTACCAGCCGAACGCCGGCTTCTCCACGGCGGACCCGGAGAAGCTGGTCCGCCCGGTGATCGACAAGGGTGAGTTCGGCTATCAGACGGTCAACGTCACCGCCCAGCGTGGCGACTCCAAGTCGCTGCTCGCCTGGTTCGAGCGCATGATTCGCACGCTGCGCGAGGCCCCCGAGATCGGCTCCGGCTCCACCACCCACATCGACGTGGCGATGCCGGCCGGAGTGCTCGCGCACCGGGCGGACGGGCCGACCGGGACCATGGTCTTCGTGCACAACCTGGGCACCGACGACGTCGAGGTGGACCTGAGCAGCCTCGAACCGGAGGCCGACCTGCCGATCGACGTGCTCACCGACCAGGGCTACGGCGAGCTGGGCAAGCTCGGTGCGGTGAAGGTCTCCGGCCACGGCTACCGCTGGATCCGGCTCTGCCGGGGCCCCGCCTGCTGACCTCAACGGGAGGGCTGCGGGGTTAAGCTCCTTCGATCGACCCCAAGTTACCGGGAGGTAATCATGTCGGAGGAGCCCCGCGTCGCCATCGTCACCGGAGCCGCACGCGGTATCGGTGCGGCCACCGCCCGGCGGCTGGCCGCCGACGGAATGGCCGTCGCCGTGGTCGACATCGAGGAGGCGGCCACCAAGGAGACGGTGGACGCCATCGCCGGCCTCGGCGGCCGGGCGCTCGGTGTGGGTGCCGACGTGTCCGACCGGACCCAGGTCGAGGCGGCGGTGGACCGCATCGCCGCCGAGTTGGGCGCGCCCACCGTGCTGGTCAACAACGCCGGTGTGCTCCGCGACAACCTGCTGTTCAAGATGACCAACGCCGACTGGGACACGGTGATGGGCGTGCACCTGCGCGGCGCGTTCCTGTTCAGTCAGGCCGCCCAGAAGCACATGGTGGACCGTAAGTGGGGGCGGATCGTCAACCTCTCCAGCACCTCCGCCCTGGGCAACCGGGGCCAGGCGAACTACGCCGCCGCCAAGGCTGGCCTGCAGGGCTTCACCAAGACGCTCGCCATCGAGCTGGGGCCGTTCGGGGTGACCGTCAACGCGGTCGCGCCCGGCTTCATCGTCACCGACATGACCGCGGCCACCGCCGCCCGGATGAAGGTCGACTTCGACGACTTCCAGAAGCACGCCGCAGCCGAGATCCCGGTGCGTCGCCCGGGGCGGCCCGAGGACGTCGCGCACACCATCTCGTTCCTGACGAGCGAGGGTGCCGGCTTCGTCTCCGGCCAGGTCATCTATGTCGCCGGCGGCCCACGGAACTGACCCGTACTCCCGACGAGGGCGCTTCCCGCGCGGAGGGAACGCCCTCGTCGCTGGGCCTTGCGGGTCGCTGAGGGAACGCCCTCGTCGCTGGGCCTTGCGGGTCGCTGAGGGAACGCCCTCGTCGCTGGGTCAGGCGGGGTCGCGGCGGGTGCGCCAGAGCCAGATCAGGCCGAGCACCGGCAGCACCAGCGGGATGTAGCCGTACCCGCTGCCGAACTGCGACCAGACCGTCTCGTCCGGGAAGAGCTCCTTGTCGACCAGGCTCAGGACGCCGACCGCGAGCACCCCGACCAACTCCACGGAGCAGCAGGCCAGCGCGACCCGTCGGCCGGTGTGCCCGGCGCGGGCCAACCCCACCGCCGCCACGATGTAGATGAGCGCGGCCACCGCGGACAGCAGGTACGCCACCGGTGCCTCGTCGAACTTGGTGGCGATCTGCAGGCCGGCCCGGCTGGTCGCCGCGATGGCGAAGAGCAGGTAGACCGCGATCAGCAGCCGGCCCGGGCCGGCGTTCGTGGCGCGTCCGGCCGGTCGTGTCTCAACCACCAAGCACCTCCCAGGTCTGCTGCAACCGGATCACCACCACCGGGGCCACCAGGCAGACCGCGCAGACGATCGCCGAACCCCAACGGGTCGGCTCCATCCGGGCCAGCACCCAGGCCAGCGGAGGCAGGCACACCAACGTGACCAGGTAGCCGAAGAAGGCGCCCGGCTCACCAGGCCGGTCCCCGCCGCCCACCGCGACCAGGGCCAGCACGCTCAACGCGATAAGCGCCAGTTCGAGGACGGCCAGGCCGATGAACTGCACCCGGTCTGGTGGTCGGTGGCGCAGCGTCACCACCAGCGCCCACGCCGCGACGAGCAGCGACAGCACGATCGATGCCGTCGCCAGGATCCCGTCCACCGGCGAGTTGGTCGCCGCCACACTGGTCATCGGCTCCACCCGGTCGTTGCCTCGGTCACCGGCACAGCCTACTAACCGTCGTAGTAATCGGGTGAACCTGCCTCGGCGCGCGTCCGTCGAGGTGTCGACAGGCTCTGCTCGGGCCACCTCGGCCACCGCCACGCTGCCCTTATCCGGGGCGGGCAGCCCGACCGCGTGGCCCCGGAAACGAAGGCTGGGCGGCTCCGGTTGGTCGACCCGCCACCGGTACGACCGGCGGGGCGACTAGCGTGGATCACGTCCGTGGCGTTGCCGCGGCGGGGGGAAAAAGCGGAGGTACACGTGCTGCGGTTCGGCTTGTTCGGCACCGGTCACTGGGCGATTGAGACGCACGGGAAGGCGTTGCACGCACATCCGGACGCGGAGCTGGTCGGGGTGTGGGGCCGTAACCCGGAGCGGGCCTCCAATCTGGCCGAGCTGTACGGGGTGCCCGCCTTCGCCGACATCGACGCGCTGATCGAGCAGTGCGACGCGATCGCCGTCGCGCTGCCGCCGAACATCCAGGCCGACATCGCGGTCCGGGCGGCCGCCGCCGGCCGGCACCTGCTCCTGGACAAGCCGCTGGCGCTCAGTGTGGCCGACGCGGACCGGGTGGTGGCCGCCACCGAGGAGTCCGGGGTGGCCTCGGTCGTCTTCTTCACCCAGCGGTTCCAGCCGAACGTGACCGCTTTCCTCGCCGCGACCGCCGCCGCCGGGGGTTGGCAGCACGGGCGGACCACCGCGTTCGCCTCGATCTTTCAGGAGGGCAGCCCGTACGGCGGCTCGTTGTGGCGCCGGGAGCACGGCGCGCTCTGGGACATCGCCCCGCACGCGCTCTCCATCCTCCTGCCGGTGCTGGGCCGGGTGACCCAGGTGGCGGCGATGGACGGACCGAGCGGGATGGTGCACCTGCTGCTCACCCACGAGGGCGGTGCCACCAGCAGCGCCTCACTCTCCCTGGATGCGCCGACCGAGTCGATGACCCGGGAGTTCGTGTTCTACGGCGAGAACGGCATCGAAACCGTCCCGCTCGGCGAGAACGACGCCGCCACGGCGTTCGGCGTCGCGATCGACCAACTCGTCGAGCAGGTGCAGGCCGGTACCCGGGATCACCGCTGCGACGTCCGTTTCGGCCGCGAGGTCGTCGGCATCATCGCCGCCGCCGAAACCGCCCGCACCGAATCCCGCACCATCCCCCTCCTCCCGTAACCCCCACCCCCACCCTTTACTGCGGTGATCAAGAGGTTTGCGTCATGCGGCACGGCGTGTCGTGACGCAAACCTCTTGATCACCGCGCGCAGGAGGGGGACACGCTGGCCGGGCGGGTTAGGAAAGGGTGGTTAGGGCGGCGTTTAGCTCGTCTGGTGAGTCGAACTGCTCCGCCGGCAACGCCTGCAACATCTGCAACATCGCCGTGCTGGCCCCGTTCTCCTGCCCCCAGCGGATCAGATCCTCCCGGGAGACCGGGTAGTCGAGCCCGGCCAGATACTCCTGCAACTGAACCCCGGTGACGGTCATGCCGGCCGGCTACCCGCTCGCTGTGCCCGTACACCGTCTCGGTTGGCCTGCACGGTGGCCCGGCGACCGGCGTGTCGGCCCACGACGCGCCGACGGTTTGTCGCAGCGGCGGCCGGGTAGCCGCTGCCATGCTGGTTCAGCGGCTCGGCACGCCGAGCGATTTCGACCCGTTGCTGGAGCGCGTTCGGGACGCCCGGGTGGTGATGATCGGCGAGTCCACCCACGGCAGTTACGACTACTACCGGCTGCGTGAGCAGCTCACCCGCCGGTTGATCGCGGAGTGCGGCTTCTCCTTCGTGGCCGTGGAGGGCGACTGGCCGGACTGCGACCGGGTGCACCGCTCGGTGACTGGCGCGCCGGGTGGGGCACTCGAGCCGCAGCTCGCGCTCGAACGGTTCGAGCGGTGGCCGACCTGGATGTGGGCCAACGCCGAGGTGGCCCGGTTCGCCAGCTGGCTGCGGGTCTGGAACCTGGAGCGGCCGGAGGGGCAGCGCGCCGGGTTCCACGGGCTCGACGTGTACAGCCTCTGGGAGTCGATGCAGGCGATCTTCGACTATCTGGGGGAGGAGGACCCGACGTCGCTGGAGGCGGCGCAGGACGCGTACCGGTGCTTCGAGCCGTACGGCAAGAGGGTTGAGGAGTACGGCGCGGCGAGCCGCTTCGTCTCCGCCCGTTGCGAGGAGGAGGTTGTCCGGCTGCTGGCCCGGACCCGCGAGCATGCGCTCTCCGACGGCCCGGACCGCTTCTCGGCCTGGCAGAACGCGGAGGTGGTGGCCGGCGCGGAACGCTACTACCGGGCGATGGTGGCCGGCGGGCCGGACTCGTGGAACATCCGCGACACCCACATGCAGGACACACTGGATCGGCTGCTGGAACGGTACGGCCCGGATGCCCGGGGCATCGTCTGGGCGCACAACACGCACGTCGGGGATGCCCGGGCCACCGACATGGCCGCGGACGGGATGATCAACATTGGCCAGTTGGCTCGGGAGCGGCACGGCGACGACGCGGTGGCGCTGGTCGGCTTCGGCAGCTACCGGGGCACGGTGATCGCCGCTCCCCGGTGGGGTTCGCCTCCGGAGCCGATGGTGGTGCCACCGGCTCGGGAGGGGTCGGTCGAGCGGCGGATGCACGAGCTGATGCCGGAGCGGGCGGTGCTGATCTTCGGCGGCGACGACCAGCCGGGTTGGGTGACCGGCACCGCGGACCACCGGGCGATCGGGGTGGTCTACGACCCGTCCTTCGAGTCCTGGGGCAACTACGTGCCGACGCGGCTCGGCGACCGATACGACGCCTTCATCTGGTGCGACGAGACCACAGCCCTGCACCCGCTGCCGGTTCCGGCGGTCCCCGGCGAGATGGAGACCTATCCGGCCGGCGTCTGACCCAGGCCCGTCGCCGATCATGGAGTTGTGGTGCTCGACGAAGGCCCCGGATCGGGGCACAACAGGCACCACAACTCCATGATCGACTGAGTGGAGGGGTGGAGGGGTGGAGGGTGGAGGGTGGAGGGTGGAGGGGTGGTTAGACCCGGGTTGGGGTGCGGTCCTCGATCTGGGCGCGCAGGCCTTCGCCTTCGATGTCGACGTTCGGCAGAATGCGGGAGAGCCAGCGGGGAAGCCACCAGGCGCGGTCACCGAGTAGTGACATGACCGCCGGGACGATGGTCATCCGGACCACGAACGCGTCGATGGCGACGCCGATGGCGAGCGCGAAGCCCATCGACTTGATCACCGGGTCCTCCAGGAAGACGAAGCCCCCGAAGACCGAGATCATGATCAGCGCGGCGGCGGTGACCACCCGCGCGCCGTGCCCCATGCCGCTGATGGTGGCCTGCCGGGCGGACTCACCGTGGACGAAGTCCTCCCGCATCCGGGACACCAGGAACACCTCGTAGTCCATCGCGAGCCCGAACAGGATGCCGATGAGCAGGATCGGCAGGAAGCTGATCAGCGGGGCCGGACTGTCCAGGCCGACCAGATTGGCGAGGTGCCCCTGCTGGAAGACCGCCACCGTGATGCCGAACGTGGCGGCGACGGTGAGCAGGAAGCCCAGCGCGGCCTTGAGCGGCACCAGCAGTGAGCGGAAGACCAGCATCAGCAGCAGAACCGAGAGCCCGACCACCAGCAGCAGGTAGGTCGGCAGCGCGTCGGAGAGCTTCTCGGAGACGTCGATACCGACGGCGGTGGCACCGGTGAGCAGCACGTCCACGTCGCGGATCCCGCCCATCGAGTCACGGACCTCGTGCACCAGGGTCTCGGTGGCCTCGTCGGTCGGGCCGGTCTTCGGCACCACACCGAGCAGCGCGGTACGGCCGTCCGGGCTGACCTGCGCTGGCGCCACCGCGAGCACGTTCTCCGTGCGCTGGAGCAGCGCCGTGACCTGCGGCACGGCGGCCGAGGTGGCCTGAGGCGTGTCACCCGCGACCACCACCGCGAGCCGGCCGGTGAAGCCCGGGCCGAAGCCCTCGGTGGTCAGGTCGCTCGACACTCGGGCAGGCGAGCCGACGGCCGCCGTCGAGGGGTCCGGCAGAGCCAGCCGCATGTCCGGCGTGGGCAGCGCGAGCAGCCCCAGGCCGAGCAGGCTGAGCAGGATGACCGGTACCCGGAAACGGGTGACCAGCCGCGCCCAGCGGAAGCCGAACCCGGACTGGTTCTCGCTCGGTGCCGCCTCGGCGGCCGGCCGGTTGGCGACGTCCGTGTCGTCCGTCGGCGCGCTGGTGTCGGCAGCCGTGCCGTCGGTGGCGACCCCGCGCAGTCGGCGGGGGAGCACCCGGCGGCCGGCGAAGCCGAGCAGTGCGGGCTGGAGGGTGATCGCGACGAGCACCGCGACGGTGACCGTGCCGGCGGCGGCGAGACCCATCACGGTGAGGAACGGGATGTTCACCACGGCCAGCCCGGCCAGGGCGATGACCACGGTGGCGCCCGCGAAGACAACGGCGGAGCCGGCGGTACCCACGGCACGGCCGACCGCCTCCTCCGGGGACAGGCCGTCGAGCAGGTTCTGTCGGTGCCGGGAGGTGATGAACAGCGAGTAGTCGATGCCGACCGCCAGGCCGAGCATCAGCGCCAGGATCGGCGCGGTGCTGGTCAACTCGATGACGCCGCTCAGCGCGAACAGGCCGGCCATGCCGGCGCCCACGCCGATCAGGGCGTTGAGCATGGTCATCCCAGCGGCCACCAGTGAGCCGAAGGTGATGATCAGAACGATCGCGGCGACCAGGACGCCGAGCGCCTCGGTTGAGCCGATCTCCGGCTCACCACCCAGCACCTCACCACCCGGGGCGACCTGCCAACCCTTCGCCTCGGCGGCGGCGCCAACCTCCTCGTACGCGGTGCGCTGCTCATCGGTCACCCCGTCGCTGCCGGTGGCGAACTGGACCTGGACCAGTGCGTACTGCCCGTCGGGCGAGACCGCGCCGACCTGGAACGGGTCGACCGCGCCGACCACGCCGGGCAGCGTGGAGGCCTGCTGGACGAGTTCCTGCACCACGGCCTGGCCCTGCGGGGTGGCCAGTTGGCCGTCCCCCGGTGCCTTGACCGCGATGGTGCCGGTGGCACCGCTGGCCGCGGGGAACTGCTCGGCGAGCAGGTCGAGCGCCTGCTGGCTCTCGGTGCCGGGCATGGTGAAGTTGCTCGCGGTCGGGCCGCGCAGGGTCGCCGCCGCCAGTCCGGCGGCGACGAGTACGACGAGCCAGAGCGCGACGACGAGCCGTCGCCGGCGCAACGCGCCCCGGCCGAGCCGGTAGAGCAGGGTGGCCATCAGGAGTCCTTGTCCTTGGTCGTGGGTTGTTGGGGCAGAGGTGCGTCGACGGGTTCGATGGCCCGCCGGACGAGAGTGAGCAGGGCGGGGCGCAACTCGTCGTCGGGGATGTCGATGAACTCGCCGCACGCCTCGGAGATGCCGGCGAGCAGCACCAGCGCGGCAATCCGGGCGCCCGGCCGGTCGGAATGCCCACCCAACGCGTCCCGCAGCCGCTCGGAGATCTGCTGGATGTGCGCGAAGGCCGGCTGGCACAGCAGCTCCGGGAACTCGCCGCGCAGTACGGCGATCTCCCGCCGGAACCGGACGGCGAGGTCGACGAAGCCGGTCGCGGCGACCTCCTGGGCGACCGCTCCGGTCAGGCCGGTGAGCTGGTCGTCGAGGTCCTGCAGCACCGCGATCGCCGGGGCCATCAGCTCGGCGAGCAGGGCTTCCTTGTTGGCGAAGTGGTAGAGAACGGTGGCCTTGGAGCAGCCGACCTCGCGGGCGATGTCCTGCAGGGAGGTGCCCCGGTAACCGGTCCCCGCGAACCGTCGCGCCGCCGCGGCGAGGATCTCGCCGTGCGTTTCGGACACCGCTCTGACCATGGCCGGTCCACCTCCCGCAGACCAGCATGCCTGACCGATCGGTCAGACCCTGACCGATCGGTCAGATTGGCGCGGTGGCGTTCCCCACACCCCGGTCTGGTTTAACCGGCGTGCTCCTGGTCGTACCTGGTCCGCGCCTCGGCGATGGCCCGGCGGTGCCGCTCGGCCCAGCTGGTCAGCGCCACCAGTGACTCGTACAGCTCCAACGCCATCGGGGTGGCCCTGTACTCGACCTTGGGCGGAACGGTCGGATAGACCGTGCGGTGCAGCAGGCCGTCACGTTCCAGGTTGCGCAGGGTCAGCGTGAGCATCCGCCGGCTGATCCCCTCGATGTTCCGCTCCAGCTCGGTGAAGCGCACCGGGCCGTGCGAGGCGGCCACCAGGATGCTGATGCTCCACTTGCCGCCGACCCGGTCGAGCACCTCACGGACGGTGCACGCCCGGGCCTGCCCCGGGGTGAACGGCACGTTTTCGGCCGTGCAGGTCAGCTCGGCCTCGACCAGCGCGGACACATCGCTGTTCCTCTGGGACATCACAGTGCCTCCTTCCGCTCTCGCTCATGGTCACAGACGATGACGTCGGTAACAAACCGTGCACCAAGGAGGCTTCCATGGATCCCGTCGTCCCGTCCCGCTGGCCGGCGCTGCTCGTGCTCTGCGCCGGCAGCCTGATGATCATTCTGGACGGCAGCGTGGTCTCGGTGGCGTTGCCCGCCGTACAGCGGGACCTGGGCTTCACCGCCGTAGGCCTCGCGTGGGTGGTCAACGCCTACCTGGTCGCGTTCGGCGGGCTGCTGCTGCTCGCCGGTCGCCTCGGCGACCTGCTCGGCCGGCGGCGGGTCTTCCTGGCCGGCGTCGCGCTGTTCACCCTGGCCTCGCTGGCCTGCGCGGTCGCCACCGGGCCGGCCCTGCTGGTCGCCGCGCGCTTCGGTCAGGGCGTCGGCGGCGCGCTCGCCATGGCGGTCAGCCTCGGCATGATCGTCCGGCTCTATCCCGAGCCAGCCGAGCGGGCGCGCGCGATCGCCGTGTTCAGCTTCACCGGGGCGGCCGGCGCGTCGGTCGGCACGGTGGCCGGTGGGGTGCTCACCGACCTGGCCGGCTGGCGGTCGATCTTCCTGGTCAACCTGCCGATCGGGGCCGTCATCCTGCTCGCCGCCGTCCGCCGGCTCCCCGCCGAACCGGGGATCGGTCTGCGGGCCGGCCTCGACCTGCCCGGCGCACTGCTCGCCACCGCCGGCCTGATGGCCGCCGTGCTGGGCATCGTGGGGACCGGCGAGCACGGCTGGACCAGCCCGCGAACCCTCGGCGCGGCGGCTCTCGCGGCGCTGCTGCTCGGCGGGTTCGCCGTCCGCCAACGCATGACCGCGACCCCGCTGCTGCCGGGCCGGGTGCTGCGCGTACCGGGCCTGGTCGCGGCGAACACCGTGCAGTTCCTCACGATTGCCGCGTTCTTCGGCTTCCAGTTCCTGCTCGCCGTTGAACTGCAACTGGTGCTCGGGCTGGACGCGGCGGCGACCGGCTGGGCCTTCCTACCCACCCCCGTGGTGATCGCGGTGGTCTCACTCGGCCTGGCCGGGCGGGTGATCGCCCGCTGGGGGGCCCGGACCGTGCTGCTGGTCGGGCTCGGCCTGGCAACCGTCGGTTTCCTGCTGCTCGCCCGCCTGCCCGCCGACGGTGGTTACGTCGCCGACGTGCTTCCCGCGATGCTCATCTTCGGGATGGCCGGTGGCCTGACCCTGCCGGCGGTCACCACGCTGGCCATGGCCGGCGCGACCGACGTGGACGCGGGGCTCGCATCCGGCCTGGCCAACACCACCCAGCAGGTCGGCGGTGCGGTCGGCCTGGCCGCGCTGAGCACGCTGGCCGCCGCGCGCGCCGACGGCCTGCGGGCCGACGGCTGGGCCGAGACGGCCGCTCTGGCCGGCGGCTACCGGACCGCGTTCGCCGTGGCCGCCGCCCTGGTGGTCGCCGCGCTGCTGGTCGCGCTGACGACACTGCCCCGAGACGCGGATCGTCAGAACCATCCCGCACCGAAGCGTCGCGTCCAGTTGACCGACGACACCAGGGCCGGGAGGGTGGTCGGGTGACCGAGGCTGACGAGACCCGTGACGGCGTGGCCCTGACCAACCTGGACCAGCCGCTGTCCGACCGCGACGACGCGACCAAGCGTGACCTGGTCGACTACCTCGACGCGGTCCGGGACCAGATCCTCCGGCAGCTGCGGGGGCGGCCGCTGTCGGTGATCCGGGTCCGCCCCGGCCAGCCGCCGTTCATGCAGAAGAACCTGCCCCGCTACACCCCGGACTGGGTCCGCCGGGTCCCGGTCTGGGCGGAGGCGTCGCACCGGGAAATCTCGTACGCCCTCTGCGACGACCGCCGCACCCTGCTGTGGTTCGCCAACCAGCGGGCCGTGGAGTACCACCCGACGTTGGCCACCGCCGCGGATCTGCACCGCCCGACCCACCTGGTGCTCGACCTGGACCCGCCGGAGGGCGACGGGTTCCGCGCCGCGGTGGCCGCGGCCCTGCTGGTCCGCCAGGCGCTCGCCGCCGCCGGCCTGGCCGGTGCGGTCAAGACCAGCGGCGCCAAGGGCGTGCACGTGTTCGTCCCGGTGGCCGATGACCCCACGGCGGAGGAGTTGGCCGCCGCCACCCGGGCGCTCGCCGTCCGCACCGAGCGGCTCGACCCGGCGCTGGCCACCACGGCGTACATCAAGGAAGACCGGGGTGGCCGGGTCTTCGTGGACGCCACCCGGGCCGGCGGGGCGACCGTGGCGGCGGCGTACAGCCCTCGGCTGCGCCCCGGGATGCCGGTCTCCTTCCCGGTCGACTGGGCCGACCTGACCGAGGTGACCCCCGCCGACTTCACCATCCGGACCGCGCCGACGCTGGTCGCCGACGGTGACCCGTGGGCCACCCTGATGCCGGCCCCGCAACCGCTCCCCGCCGACCTGGTGGCCGAGGGCCGGACCATCCCGGTAGCCCGGGTGCAGGCCATGCACGAGGGAAAGCGCCGGGCCCGCGCTCGGCGGCAGGCCGATTGACGGGGGGTTGTGGCACGATTTCCCAGGTGACCAGCAAACCCGACGCGAGCCAGCGACTGAGCGACCTGGCGCGGCTGCGCCGGGTCCGCGACCGGATCGACCGGGAGTACGCGTCTCCGCTGGACGTCGAGGCGCTCGCCCGTGGCGCGCACATGTCGGCCGGGCACCTCAGCCGCGAGTTCCGGCTCGCCTATGGCGAGTCGCCGTACAGCTACCTCATGACGCGCCGCATCGAGCGCGCGATGGCACTGCTGCGTCGTGGCGACCTGAGTGTCACCGACGTCTGTTTCGCGGTCGGCTGCTCGTCGCTGGGCACCTTCAGCACCCGCTTCACCGAGCTGGTCGGCGTGCCGCCCAGCGTCTACCGGCGTCAGGCGGCGCAGGCGACGGCGGGGATGCCGTCGTGCGTGGCCAAGCAGGTGACCAGACCGGTCAGGAATCGAGAAGCGCGGGTGACCGAGCCGCAACTAGCGTGACCAGCATGGACATCACCATTCACTCCAGTTTCCTTCCGCACACCGACCCGGAGGCCTCGCTGGTCTTCTACCGCGACATCCTCGGCTTCGAGGTCCGCCTCGACGTCGGGTATGAGGGGATGCGATGGATCACGGTCGGGCCGGTCGGTCAGCCCAGCACCGCCATCGTCCTGCACCCACCGGCCGCCAACCCGGGCATCACCGACGACGAGCGGCAGACCATCCTTGAGCTGATGGCCAAGGGCAGCTACTTCGGCGTCAACCTGGCCACCTCCGACCTCGACGCCACCTTCGCCAAGCTGGAGGCCAGCGACGCCGAGGTCGTCCAGGAGCCCACCGAGCAGCCGTACGGCGTACGTGACTGCGCGTTCCGGGACCCCGCGGGCAACATGATCCGCATCCAGGAAGTGCGCTGACCCGTCCGACCCGACAGATGGAGAGACGATGAGCACGGCCACCCAGCCGTCCGCGCCGCACCTTGCTGACAGCCACGACCTGATCCGCGTGCAGGGCGCACGCGTGAACAACCTCAAGGACGTCAGCGTCGAGATCCCGAAGCGCCGGCTGACGGTGTTCACGGGCGTCTCCGGCTCCGGCAAGAGCTCGCTGGTGTTCGGCACCATCGCCGCCGAGTCGCAGCGGATGATCAACGAGACCTACAGCGCCTTCGTGCAGGGTTTCATGCCGACGTTGGCGCGGCCCGAGGTCGACCTGCTGGATGGCCTGACGACGGCGATCATCGTGGACCAGGAGCGGATGGGGGCCAACTCCCGATCCACCGTCGGCACCGCCACCGACGCCAACGCGATGCTGCGCATCCTGTTCAGCCGGCTCGGGCAGCCGCACATCGGCTCGCCCAACGCGTACTCGTTCAATGTCCCCTCGGTGAAGGCCACAGGTGCGATCACCGTCGAGCGCGGCGCCGGCAGGACGAAGACCGAGAAGGCGACCTTCACGCGTCTCGGCGGCATGTGCCCGCGCTGCGAGGGCATGGGCGCGGTCACCGACATCGACCTGTCGGCGCTCTACGACGACAGCAAGTCGCTCAACGAGGGCGCGATCACGATCCCCGGCTACAGCATGGAGGGCTGGTACGGCCGGATCTTCCGCGGCTGCGGATACTTCGATCCGGACAAGCCGATCAGCAAGTACACCAAGCGGGAGCTGCAGGACCTGCTCCACAGGGAGCCGACCAAGATCAAGGTCGAGGGCATCAACCTGACGTACGTCGGCCTGATCCCGCAGATCCAGAAGTCCTTCCTCTCCAAGGACGTCGACGCGCTCCAGCCGCACATCCGCGCCTTCGTGGACCGGGCGGTGACCTTCACGACCTGCCCCGAGTGCGACGGCACCCGGCTCAGCAAGGAGGCTCGGTCCTCGAAGATCAACGGCAGGAACATCGCCGACGTCTGCGCGATGCAGATCAGCGACCTGGCCGCCTGGGTGCGGGACATCGAGGAGCCATCGGTGACCCCGCTGCTGGCGGGGCTGCAACACCTCCTCGACTCGTTCGAGGACATCGGGTTGGGCTACCTCTCGCTCGACCGGCCGTCGGGCACCCTCTCGGGCGGGGAGGCGCAGCGCACCAAGATGATCCGCCACCTCGGCTCGTCGCTGACCGACGTCACCTACGTCTTCGACGAGCCGACGATCGGGCTGCACCCGCACGACATCGCGCGGATGAACGAGCTGCTGCTGCAGCTGCGCGACAAGGGCAACACCGTGCTGGTCGTGGAGCACAAGCCGGAGGCCATCGCCATCGCCGACCATGTCGTCGATCTGGGCCCCGGCGCCGGCACGGAGGGCGGCGCCGTCTGCTACGAGGGCACCGTGGAGGGCCTGCGGGCCAGCGGCACCATCACCGGCCGCCACCTCGACGACCGGGCGGCCCTCAAGGAGACCGTGCGTACACCCACCGGCAAGCTGGAGATCCGTGGCGCGACGGCCAACAACCTGCACGACGTCGATGTCGACGTACCGCTCGGGGTGCTCGTCGTCGTGACCGGTGTCGCCGGCTCCGGCAAGAGCTCCCTGGTGCACGGGTCGATCCCCGGCGGCGCGGGTGTGGTGTCGATCGACCAGGGCGGCATCCGCGGCTCGCGACGGAGTAACCCGGCCACGTACACCGGGCTGCTCGACCCGATTCGCAAGGCGTTCGCGAAGGCCAACGGTGTGAAGCCGGCACTGTTCAGCGCCAACTCCGAGGGCGCCTGCCCGAGCTGCAACGGCGCTGGCGTCATCTACACCGACCTGGGGATGATGGCCGGTGTCGCCGCTCCCTGTGAAGACTGCGAGGGAAAGCGGTTCCAGGCATCGGTGCTGGAATACCGCCTCGGCGGTCGCGACATCAGCGAGGTGCTCGCGATGTCGGTGACGGAGGCCGAGAAGTTCTTCGGCACCGGCGAGGCACGTACGCCGGCCGCGCACGCCATCCTCGACCGGCTCGCCGACGTCGGGCTCGGCTACCTCAGCCTGGGTCAGCCGCTCACGACCCTGTCCGGCGGCGAGCGGCAGCGACTCAAGCTGGCCACCCACATGGCCGAGAAGGGCGGCGTCTACGTCCTGGACGAGCCGACGACCGGCCTGCACCTCGCCGACGTCGAGCAGCTGCTCGGTCTGCTCGACCGCCTCGTCGACGCCGGCAAGTCGGTGATCGTCATCGAGCATCACCAGGCGGTCATGGCGCATGCCGACTGGATCATCGACCTCGGCCCCGGGGCCGGGCACGACGGTGGCCGGATCGTCTTCGAGGGCACGCCGGCGGACCTCGTCGCCGCCCGCTCGACGCTCACCGGCGAGCACCTGGCGGCCTACGTCCGCACCTGAGCCCGCGTGGGCAGTGGTGGGGGTCAGCCCTGCGCGCGGCTTGGTCGGCTGATGGGGGCGGTGAGCATGCCGGTGATGGTGTCGACGAGGAAGTCGCCGACCTCGGGCCAGCGGGGGTCGTCGCCGTCGCGTTCGGCACTTGCCTCGACCTGGGCGGTTGCGGTGCTGACGATGCGGGTGATCAGGAGCGCCCGGCCGGCGACCACGTCCGGGTCGAGGTGCCGTAGCCGCGAGGCCAGTGATGCGCGCAGTTCCAGCGCCTGCGGCGTGGTGTCCTGGGCTTCCCAGACGATCGGCCGTGTGGCGGGGTTGTGGAGCACGTGATCGAGGAACCGGGCCCGCCAGCTCGGGCGCGGCAGCTTGTCGAGGACCTGCATGCTTGGTGCCACGAGACCCCGGATGTCGCCGAGGACGGAGTCCTCCGGTGGGGGCATTACCTCGCGTTGTTGGGCCACGTCGTGCACGTGGCGGGCTATGAGTGCCTTCAACAGACCCTCCCGCCCACCGAAGTAGTAGCGCACCGCTGAGTGGTTGGTGTTCCCGGCTGCCTCGGCCACCCTGCGGTCGGAGATCTCCGCGACTCCCGACTCGGCGAACAGCCGCTCCGCCGCGTCCAGCAGCGCGGTGCGTGCCGCCTCGGACCGCCTCATGACCGGCCCCCTCGTGTCTCCGCCCGGATGTGACTCAGCTCAACCTAGCTGGATTCCCGATTCCGACCAGCACCCCCTACAGTTTGTAAGTCACTTGGCGTACAAACATGGCCTGGAGCATGCATGGACACCGAAGCCGCGATCGAGGCTGCCGACGTCATCGACGGCCGCCCGCCCGGCACGGACCGCAAGGAACAGATCATCCGCATGGTTGCCCTGTTCGTGATGCCGTTCCTCATGGTCACGATGATGTTCGCGACCTACATGTCGACCATGCACTCACCGCACCCCCGGGACATGCCGGTCGCGGTCGTCGGCAGCGGTGCCACGGCGCAGGCCGTCGTCGACGGGCTCAACGCCGCGCCGGGTGACACCACCGAGGCCACGCTGGTGGCCACCCGCGACGACGCGGTTGACCTGCTGCACGACCAGGAAGCCACCGGCGCGCTCGTCCTGCCCACCGACGGCAGCGCCAGCGCGACCATCCTCACCGCCTCGGCGGCGGGAGCCTCGCAGAACGCCACCGTTCAGCAGTTGCTCGCGCCCGTGGCCATCCAGAACAGCTGGCAGACCACCACCGAGGACGTCGCACCGCTACCCGCCGGTGACTCGGCCGGCATCGCGGTCCTGTTCGCCGCGATGGGCATGATGCTGGCCGGTTACGTGCCGCTGAGCATCATGGTGATGGGCGTCCCCCACCTGCTGCGGCTGCGACGGTTCCTGCCCGTGCTGGCCGGCTGGTCCGCGGTCACCAGTTCGATCATCTGGCTCATCCTCGGGCCCATCGTGGGCGCCGTCGACGGTCACTACCTCACCTTCCTCGGCGTCGGCATGCTCGCCACCGCCGCCGTCGGCATGGCCCAGCTGCTGCTCTCCAAACTGATCGGGCCCCTCGCAGTGCTGCCCGGCATGCTGCTCTGGGTCGTGTTCGGTATGCCCGCGTCGAACCTGGCCCTCTCCGTTCACAACATGCCCGGGTTCTTCCAGTTCCTGCACGGCGTGCTGCCGCTCCCGGCGGCCGGTGAGGCGCTGCGCTCGGTCCTGTACTTCGACGGCAACGGTCTGGGCACCCACCTGATCGTCCTGGCCGTGTGGATCGTGGCCGCCCTCGCGCTCTGCCTGCTCAAGGAGCGCAGCGCGAGCGGGGACATGATCCCCGGCGTCCCGCCGATCGCCGACCCCGACGCGAAGGCCCCTGCCCTCGCCGGCGGGCCCCCGCGCTCCAAGCGATTCCGGTACGTGGCCGCGGCCGCCTTCCCGCTGTCCATCCTCGTCGTCGTCGTGGGCGCCATGGGCTTCTCCATGCACAAACCCCAACCGCACGACATCCCGGTCGTCGTGGTCGCCGCCGCTCCCGGGCAGGCCCAGCAGACCGCCGCCGGCCTCAACAACCAGCTCGACGGCATCCTCGACGTCACCGTCGCCGACACCGTGGATGACGCCACTGAGCAGATCCGCTCCCGCGACGTGGTCGCCGCCTTCGTCCTGCCGTCGGCACCGGACACCCCGGCAACGCTGTACTCGGCGTCCGCCGCCAACGCCAGCCAGCAGTCCACGATCCGCGCGATCTTCCAGCCGATCGCTGCGAGCCAGGGCATCCCGCTCACGCTGACCGATGTGCAACCCCTGAGCGAGACCGACACCGGCGGCAGCAACAGCATGTACGTCGGCATGTCCTGGATCATGGCCGGCTTCCTGTTCCTGGCCGTCCTGCGCGGCGGTGCCCCGCACGTGCGCCGCCTGCCCCAGTTCCTGCCGCTGCTGGGCGGCTGGGCGATCGGCATGTCCGTCTGGCTGTGGTTCCTCTTCGACGTCCTCATCGGCGCGATCAGTGGGAACGCCCTGGAGATGATCGCCTACGGTGCCCTGACCATCTTCTCGGTCTCCCTGGCCACCGGAGTCCTCACCCGCACCGTCGGCCTGGCCGGGATCATCCCGATGATGGTGGTGCTGATGATGGCCGGCGTACCCGCCTCCGGCGGTGGCATGTCGGTGTACCTGGTCCCCGAGGTGTTCCGCCCACTCCAGGACGTGCTGCCGCTGCCCGCAGCGGTCGACATCGCCCGATCACTGCGGTACTTCGACGGCGTCGGCGTCGGACAGAACCTGCTGGTCATCGCCATCTGGGGCGCTGCCGGACTCGTCCTGAACCTCGTGATCGACCAGTGGCTCAAACGCCGCGAGCGCCGCTTGGGCGCCGACGGCCCGGACGCTGGTTTGGCACCGGAGGTGCCCTTGAAGCTGGTGCCGGCCGACGCGCACTGAGCGGCATCGAGGAGGTCCACCGCCGATCGCCCAGGATCGGCGGTGGACCTCTCAACCTGATCCCGCACGAGGTCCGTCACGGCACCGCCGAGAAGGCCATCGAGTTCTATGCGACCGGCCGGCGTGCGCGCTGTGCCGTCGTGGCGGCGAGGACTCCGCACGTGGCCGTGATCAGCCCGAGGACCGCGGTGGTCGGATTGACGTACCCGGGCACGGATGAGGTGACGTACGCGCCGCCGCTGCTGAGGTGGCACTCGAAGCGGAGCGGTAGATAGCTGACCTCGTACCCGTCGACCTGGCCTGCCCGCTGCGGCCCGGCCTCCCGACAGGGTTCGATCGGGAAGGAGCCGGCGCCGCCGTCCTCCGCCTGCATCACCGCGTAGCCGAGGTGGAGCAGGCACAGCATGGCTCCATTCTTGATCTCGTGCGATCGCAGGCCTTCGCGGGGTGGAGGGCTGGCCGAAACCGGAGTTGGTCAGGAGGGGTTGTAGTCGGCGGCGACGTCGAGCACCCAGGTGGTGCCGAACGGGTCGGTGAGCATGCCGTAGAGGGGAGCCCAGCCGGCGGGTGCGAGGTCGACCACGACGGTCGATCCCTCGCTGAGCTTCTTCCAGTAGCCGGTGACCTCGTCGGCGTCCCTGCCGCGGACCGAGACGAAGAACGGGCTCTCACCCTGGCTCCACGGCCGCACCGACGGCACGTCGTACGCCATGATCTGGAAGCCCTCGGTGGACGTGACCTGACCCCACATGATCTGGTCGGCCTCGTCCGGGTTCTGCACGTTGTGAGCGTCGGCGTAGGTCACCGCGACGAGGTCCCCGCCGAACACGGACCGGTAGAACTCGAGAGCGGCCCGCGCGTTGCCCCGAAGGTTGATGTGCGCGACGGTGTTGATGCTCATTGCTGCTCCTCGTGTCACGGGTGCCCGTGGCTGTTGCCCCGGTACGGGGTGAACAATGGCAGGGGTAGCGGTCAGGTTGTGGCCGCTACCTGGGGAAGACTGGATGCATGCCAAAGACGTCGGCGAGACTGCTGTCGCTGCTCTCCCTCCTTCAGGCACGGCGCGACTGGCCGGGCGGCCTCCTGGCCGAAAGGCTGGACGTCAGCCCGCGTACGGTGCGGCGCGACGTCGACAGGCTGCGCGAGCTCGGCTACCCGATCAGAGCCTTCAAGGGACCGGACGGCGGGTACCGGCTCGACGCCGGAGCTCAGATGCCACCGCTGCTGTTCGACGACGAGCAGGCGGTTGCCATCGCCGTCGCACTCCAGGTGGCCTCGGCCTCCGGGGCGGACATCCAGGAGGGCGCGGTGCGAGCGCTGAACACCATGCGGCAGGTCATGCCCAGCCGGCTGCGGCACCGCATCGACACCCTGCAGGTCACCGCCGTCGAGCAACCCACCACCCGCGCGGACTCCCGGGTCGACAGCACCGTGCTGACAGCCATCGGCGCGGCCGTCCACGCCCACGACGTTCTCCGCTTCGACTACGCCTCGGCGACCGCCGGCACGGACGCGCCGCCACGCCGCGTGGAACCCCACCACCTCGTCACCTGGAAGGGACGCTGGTATCTCGTCGGCTGGGACCTCGACCGCGACGACTGGCGAACCTTCCGCGTCGACCGCATCAGCCCGCGTACGCCCACCGGGCCCCGCTTCACCCCACGGCAACTGCCCACGGCAGACGTGGCCACGTTCGTCGCCGGCCGCTTCCGAGGCTCGACAGACACCTTGGAGTGGCCGTGTGTCGGCGAGGTCATCCTCGACCTTCCCGCCAGCGTCGTCGCCGCGTACACCCGCGACGGGCTCGTCGAGGAACTCGGCACCGACCGTTGCAAACTCGTTCAGGGCTCCTGGTCCTGGACCGGTCTGGCAGCCGCCCTCGGCAGGTTCGACGCCGACATCGAGGTGATCGGGCCCGCAGAGCTCAAGGCCGCCTTCGCAGGGCTCGCCCGCCGCTACGCCAGCGCGGCAGAATGACGCCACCACGAAATCGATGCCCCTCGCAGGCGCCTGCGGGCAGAAACGCAAAACCGGGCGCGGGGAGTCAACATGCTCCTGCGCCCGGCGAGGGTCTGGTGAAATCCTCCGAATGGTGATCTTGAGGCCGACGGCGCCCGGCGTGGACGAGGGGGCAGGATCTGGACCGTCTGGTCCGGAGTCTCCCCATCAGGAGGTCATCAGTTCACAGGCTGAGGCCATGTCGAGCACCGTCCTGCGGTTGCGGGGTTGTGTGTTCGCTCGTGGCCGCCACTCCTCGGATCATCATGCGGACGCCGTAGGCGAACTCGGCTTCCAGGGGTACCGGTAGGTGCCCGGCGAGTGCCTGGATGGTGGGGTACTGCCGTGTGTCGGCGCGTTCGAACACGGCGCTGACGTTCTGACTGTCGTCGCTGGTGGCGTGCATCTGCATCGCGAATCCGAGGGTGTAGCGGCCGAGAGTTGCGGCCGAGGCAGCCGCCGTCGTCGGGGCGAGTCCGGCCTTGAGCATCACGGCGAGGCATGCCTCCCGGAAGGCCATTGCGTGCGGGCCGGTGGGGACGTGTTCGGCGAACAGCGGGGTGGCGCGTTGGTGGCGGGCCAGGACGGCGAACAATTCGTCGCACAACGCCGCGACGGCGGTTTGCCAGTCCTCGTGGTGCCCGGCCCCGGCGGTGAGGTCGACCTCGCCGAGGATGTGGTCGACGACTTCGCTGACCAGTTCCGCCCGGTCAGCCATGTGCCGATACAGCGTGGCCGTGCCTGATCCCAGACGTTCGGCCAGCGCTCGGAACGTCAACGCTTCGACTCCGCCGGTATCGACCAGCTCGACCGCCGCCTGGATGATCCGCTCGCGCGGCATACGAGGGCGGCCGGTACGACGGGAAGAAGGGTCGCACCTACCGTGTTCGCTGGCAGGTTGCCGGCCAGCGACGCAAAGAGGTGTTCAAGACTAAAGCTCTCGCGGAGAGCTTCCGGTCTGAACTGGTAACGGCTTCCCGAAAGGGTGAAGCGTTTGACGTTGAGTCGGGGCGTCCGGTCACCATGCGGCGTGAAACAGTCGCCATGTCGTGGTATGACCTGGCGTGTTCTTTCGCCGACATGAAATGGCCGCACGTAGCCGCCACGACTAGGCGCACTCACGCCGAAGCACTGACCGCGCTTACCGTGCTCATGCTGACCAATGGAAAGGGTCGACCGGACGGCAAGTTACTTCGCCACGCGCTAGGCCGGTGGGCATTCAACACTGCCCGCCGCAGCGCTGAGGACATGCCCGCCGACGTGGCGAAGGTGCTCAGTTGGGTGAAGCGGAACACCCGAGACGTGGCAAGCCTTAGCCGCCCGGAAGTGCTGCGGCCGGTGCTGGATGGCCTCACAGTGCGACTCGACGGCGCACCGGCCGCGCCGAGCGTCATCAGTCGCCGCCGGAAGATTTTCAACACGGCAATCGAATACGCAGTGGAAAGACGGGCGCTGCTGGCAAACCCGCTGCCGCAACTGAAGTGGAAGCCACCAAAAACCGTTGTGACGATCGACCGGCGATCAGTGGCAAACCCGGTTCAGGTACGGACTCTGTTAAACGGGGTCCGAGAGCAGGGGCGCATCGGTCCGCGCATGGTCGCCTTCTACGCCTGCCTCTACTACGCGGCTATGCGACCGGAGGAAGCGGTTCACCTCGCAAAGCCGAACCTTCACCTACCGGAGAAGGGCTGGGGAGAATTCACGCTCGACGGAGCTAACCCACACGCGGGTCGGGAATGGACCGACAGTGGGAAGAATCGGGACAGCCGCCAACTCAAGCAGCGCGCCCGAGGGGAGACACGAACGGTTCCCTGCCCACCCGAACTAACCGCAATCATTAATGCCCACATCGCGCTATTCGGCTACGGCCCAGACGGTCGGCTGTTCGTGGGAGAGCGCAACAAGGAGGAATTACCCAAGGGCACGATCAACCGCGTCTGGCGGTGGGCACGCGCCGCCGTGTTAACGCCCGAGGTCTACGCCTCCCCGCTGGCACGCACCCCGTACGACCTGCGGCACGCCGCCGTGTCGACACAGCTAAACGGGGGAGTGCCGCCGACCCAGGTAGCCGACTGGGCCGGACAGTCAGTGGAGGTGCTGCTCAGGATCTACGCCAAGTGCCTAGACGGCGGTGAGGCTGCTCTCCGGCAACGCGTCGAACGAGCGTTCGGCCACGGCTGACCCGTGCCGAACTTCGGCACTCAGGACTGCGATGGCCGGCCGCTTGCGTGCGGGCGATTGCGCGACGTATAGCCGATGCTAACAAGCCGAGAGCCGCCTACTGGTACTCGATTCGGGCGGGTCCATCCGTCCACCCTGATTGCTGAGGTGACTGGACGACGCGCGGTTGGACGCGTCGTCCAGTACCACCTTGTGAGTTGCCAGCCGTCAGGTAGGGATCATTGCCAACGGTGTGACCGTGCGTAGTAGTAAACGTCGCTGTTTTTCACGCCTTGCGCAAGATTATGTTGAGCAGTCACATAATTCGCGCCTTGGTAGAGTGTGACGCCACGGTAGGCCGAGCTGGTCCCGCGGTTGTAGACCGAGCGCACTGGCCAATTGAGAGACCAGGAGCAAGTGATACCGCTGCGCCAGTCGGGGTCGGCGTCACTCCAAAAGCAGCGCGCGCCCGTTCCACCCGTGCCGTCCCAGACGCAGAGGTTTCCGGAGGGGCAATCCCAAGCTGCCAGGGCTGCTGCCGGCTGCGGGGTGGCGGCTTGAGCGGCTACGGGTGGCGCGACGGCCATGCCTAGCGCTATAAAGCCCAAAACGGCAATGGCTTTTCGGATGATCCTCATATGCGCTCCCCGTTCGTTGTGCCCGCACTCGATTTTCCGGCGATCTCAAGCTGAAGATGCTGCGAAGTTGTCGGTACTTCTGGACCTTCATCATTGATTAGCGCGGCATATCGAGATATGGAAGTTAACAAGATCCTATCAACGGTATTTTGATGTGTCAAGGACTGGGGAGGAGGTAGCAAGGCGCTCCCGTGTCCACTTCTGTCGGTTAATCTAAGCCTCACTCTTTTAAAGGTGGGCCAGCGGGCAATCGTGGTGGGTATCTCAGTACACCTTCCCAAGTGTCGGCGCGCCGGGTATTCGGCGAAGCTGCCGCACACCGAGCCGTCGATGTTGAGCAGCGCCGCGCCTACCTCGCCGAGCAGCCGCCCGAGGTAGGCGTTCATCCGTCGTGCCGGAAGGTGACGGTCGGCCATGCCGAGTCGAACCACGCTGGCCCCTTAACGGCCGGCGATACATGCGCCGTGTTGACCTGGTTCAACGGGGGAGTCTTGCCGACCCAGGTAGCCGGCTGGGCCGGGCAGTCGGTGGAGGGGGTGCTGCTCAGCATCTACGCCAAGTGCCTAGACGGCGGTGAGGCTGCTCTCCGGCGACGCGTCGACCGAGCATTTCGGCCACGACTGACCGAGCGGCCGAACTTTGGCACGGATATGGCACAGACGCCCGCCACGCGCCGCTGACGGCCGGACACAGCCGGACACACGAGTAAGGCCCTTGACCGGGTTTCCCCTGGTCAAGGGCCTTTTCGTGCTGGTCATTGATGGTGCCCCCGGCAGGATTCGAACCTGCGCCCCCGCCTCCGGAGGGCGGTGCTCTATCCCCTGAGCTACGGGGGCTCAGCGACTGGAGAAGACTAGCAAACCTCCTCCGTGCACGCCGAATCGGTATCGGGTGAGCCGATCGTGTCGGCAACCGGCCCACCCGGTGCTCAGGCCGCGATCGCGCGCCCGCAACTGGGCAGCGGGTGCAGGACGATTCGCCGAGGGAGTCGACGTGGCCACTCGTTGCGCGGCCAGGAGCCGTCCACGATCAGGTGCACGGTGCGCTGCTCCTCGCCGCTGAGCCGCAGCACGAAGTCGCGGGGGAGCGGCGGGTCGACCGTCGGCGTGGTGATCATGAAGCGCACCCTGCCGCGGGACGAGACTGCGGAGATCACGTCGGCTGTCGGCATGGTGCCCCGCAGCCGGACCCGGCCGATCCAGTAGACCTCCGCGAGGTGCTCCTGGGCGGCCCGGGTGATCGCCGGGTATTCGCTGCGGACCCAGCGCTCGACCGCGCTGACGCAGAGCCCACAGGCCCGCTCGCGCGGCTCCCGCGGACCCAACCCCCAGGCCCGCAGGTACGCTCCGACCGCCCCAGCGTCCAGCGGCAGGTCGAACCGCCGTTGGATGAGCGTGGTGAGGCTCTGCCGCGTCCACAGCTCCTCGTCCAAGCCGAACTCGTCGGGGTGGACGCCCCGCAGTGTGTCGATCAGTTCGAGTTCCTGTTCGCGGCTGAGCATTCCCGGCTCGCCCTGCCGCTGTCCGCGACGGACGGCTGCCACCGCCCCGTCACCACCGATGGTGTGGCGTCGGCACCAACTGGTGACCGAACGCCGTGCGTCTCTGAGTGCAACCCCCACGTCTTGGGCAACGAGCCCGAATCGCAACTGGTCACGATATGTGCGGAGAAAACTCTCTAAGCAACGTAATCGGTTGGACCGCTCCAATCGCCCAAACCATGCCTTAAGGTGCAAGACCCCATAAGACCGGCCTGCCGAGAGCGAGTCATCCGCGCAGGCAGTGGTTCAGCCCTTGATCCACTCCATGTCGCCGATGTGGGGCCATCCACTCGCCAGGACACCCCCACGTCGCCGACGTGGAGTGGATCAAGCCGCGGCCGGTGCCCGTCGTGCGCGGGCATGACGAGACGGGCGCTGGCCGCGGGCCGCGTCCCGCGTTGCGCCGACATGACGAGACGGGCGCTGGCCGCGGCCGTGTCCCGCCCTGCGCCGACATGACGCGGCCCGCTGCCCGCGCCCCGCCGTGCGCCGACATGACGAGGCCTCCGGCCCGCGCCAGCCCTTGATCCACTCCATGTCGCCGATGTGGGGCCATCCACTCGCGAGGACACCCCCACGTCGCCGACATGGAGTGGATCAAGCCGCGGGCCGTGCCCTGCTGTGGGTGGACATGACGCGGCCCGCGTCCCGCCGTGTGCGGCGGTGACGCGGGCCGGATGCGCCCGTCCGGTCGATCAGCCCTTGGCCTGCGCCTGGAGCTGCCGGAGGTTGTTCAGCTCGGTCTGCTGGGTGGACTTCATGGTCCGTGCCACCCGCAGCACCTCGGCGTTGTCAGTCTCGCCCAGCACCGCGTCGATCATGTGGATGCCGCCCAGGTGGTGGTTGTACATCAGGGCCAGGAACTGCCGGTCGACCTCGATGCCCTGAGCGTCGCGCAGGGCGGTCATCTGCTGCGGGGTGGCCATCCCGGGCATCAGCCCGTCCTTGACGGTGGCCCCGTCGGACATCCACGACATCGGCGGCTGCGACCCGGTCGGGCTCAGGTCCCACTCACGCAGCCAGGTCTGCATGGCACCGATCTCGCCCTGCTGCCCGGTGGCGATGTCGACGGCCATCTGTCGTACCGCGGGCAGTGTCGCCGAACGGTACGCGGTCAGGCTCATCTCCACCGCCTGCGCGTGGTGGGTGGTCATGTCCCGCGCGAAGCCCGCCTCGACCGAGGTGTCACCGGGTTGGGTGAGCCGTGGGGTGAGCAGACCGCCGGCGTACCCGAGAAGCAGCCCCACCACCAGCAGGGCAGCCAGCGCGAGCACCCCGTAGCGCCGCGCCGGGGCCCGGCCGTCCTCCTCGGGGGCGGCCGGGACCTCGTCGTGCTCGCTGTCGGTGGTGGCGGGAGCAGTCATCGCCGTCCTTACTGGGTGGGCATCTGGGCGTCGAGGTCACGCGGCGTGGTGCCGGTGGCGGTCACGCCCTGGTTGCACAGCGCGGTCGGACCCTCGACGGAGGCGTTCACCCGCAGATCCTTGATGAACTCGTCGATCCGCGTGTCGTCGGCGTTGTCGACCTTGAGCTGGTAGCCCCACGCCTGGAGCGAGATCGGCTTGTCCAGGCCCTCGAACGGGCTCATCATCGTCTTCTCGACGCCGCGCACCTTGCCGGCGAGCTTGTCGATCTGGTCCTGCGGCAGGCCGGGGCGGTAGGTGATCCAGACAGCGCCGTGCTCCAGGCTGTGCACCGCGTGCTCGCTGGCGATCGGGGCGTCGTACACCTCACCCATGCAGTTCTGCCAGGCGGCGTTGTGCACCCCGCCCACCGGCGGCGAGTACTTGAAGGTCAGCGGGCCGGACTTGTGCGCCTCGTACTTCAGGCTGTCGGGGTCCGTCTTGCGGATGTTGACGATGCCGTCGATGGCGTTGGCCCGCTTGTCCCACGGCTTGGCGCCCTGGAACGACGCCCAGGCGCCGTACCCGATGATGCTTGCCGCGAGCACGCCGACCGCGACGAAGAGCGCGATCGGGCCCCAGGCCCGCCCCTGGCTCACCTTGATCGGGGTGATCGGCTTGCGGGGGCCCTTGCCACCTGCCCGCGGGGAGCCCGCCGGCTTGCCCGTCGGCTTGCCGGAACCGGCCTTGGCGCCGGACGCCGGCCGGCCTGCGGCCGGCTTCTTGCCGGTGCTGACCACGGTCGGGCGGCGCTCAGGGCCACCGGGGGTGCTGATGCTCATCGTGCCTCGTCAAGTCGGTCGGTCAGGGGAGTGGCGGGCCGGATGACGCGCAGGGTAGCCACCGAGTGCCCGAGTCTACCCCCGATAACATGGTTGGGTGACTCCTGCAGAACTCGCCTCGGTCGTCCTTGCCGCCGCCCACGCCGTCTTCAATGAGCGTGGGCTCGACCGCGCCGCGCTGCCGGAGCGCACGGTGGTGGAGCGACCGCGCAACCCCGAGCACGGCGACTACGCCTCGACGCTCGCTCTGCAGCTGAGCAAGAAGGTGGGGGTCCCGCCCCGGGACCTGGCCGCCGCCCTGGCCGACGAGCTGGGCCGGGCACCGGGTGTCAAATCGGTGGAAATCGCCGGGCCGGGCTTCCTGAACATCCGGCTCGACGCGGCTGCGGCCGGTCAGCTCGCCCGGGTGATCGTCGAGGCCGGCGCGGAGTACGGCCGCAGCGACCGGCTCGCCGGCGAGAAGATCAACCTGGAGTTCGTCTCGGCCAACCCGACCGGCCCGGTGCACATCGGCGGGGTCCGCTGGGCGGCCGTCGGCGACGCGCTGAGCCGGCTGCTGCGGGCCACCGGCGCCGAGGTGGGCACGGAGTACTACTTCAACGACGCCGGCTCGCAGATCGACCGGTTCGCCCGGTCGCTGCTCGCCGCCGCCAAGGGTGAGCCGGCGCCGGAGGACGGCTACGGCGGCGCGTACATCGCCGAGATCGCCACCGAGGTGCAGGCCCGCCGGCCGGAGGTGCTGACCCTCGACGACGCCGGCGCCCAGGAGATCTTCCGGGTCGAGGGCGTCGCGCTGATGTTCGACGAGATCCGCTCCTCGCTGCGGGACTTCGGGGTGGAGTTCGACACCTACTTCAACGAGAAGGACCTGCACGACCGGGGTGAGTTGGACCTGGCGTTGAACCGGCTGCGTCAGCAGGGGCACCTCTACGAGTCCGAGGGCGCCACCTGGTTGCGCACCACCGACTTCGGCGACGACAAGGACCGGGTGCTGCGCAAGTCCAACGGCGAGTGGACGTACTTCGCCGCGGACTGCGCCTACTACCTGGACAAGCGGGAGCGCGGCTTCGAGCGGGTCGTGATCATGCTGGGCGCCGACCACCACGGCTACATCGGCCGGATGAAGGCGATGGCCGCCTGCTTCGGCGACGACCCGGAGCGCAACCTGGAGATCCTCATCGGGCAGCTCGTCAGCCTGGTGCGCGACGGCGCCCCGATGCGGATGAGCAAGCGGGCGGGCACCGTGATCACCCTGGAGGACCTGGTCGACGCGATCGGCGTGGACGCCTCCCGGTACGCGCTGGCCCGCTACTCCAGCGACTCGCCGATCGACATCGACATCGAGCTGTGGACGCGGGCGACCCGCGACAACCCGGTCTACTACGTCCAGTACGTCGCCGCCCGGACGGCGGGCGTGGCCCGTAACGCCGCCGAGGTGGGGCTGGTCCAGGGCGACGCCGACGCCTTCCGCCCCGAGCTGCTCGATCACGAGAAGGAGAACGAGCTGCTCAAGGCGCTCGCCGAGTTCCCGGCGGTGGTGGCGACGGCCGCCGAGCTGCGGGAGCCGCACCGGGTGGCCCGCTACCTGGAGGAGAGCGTCGCGGCGTCCTTCCACCGGTTCTACGACAACTGCCGGGTGCTGCCGTTGGGCGACGAGGAGGTCACCGACCTGCACCGCGCCCGGCTCTGGCTCAACAACGCCACCCGCACGGTGATCGCCAACGGCCTGCGCCTGCTCGGCGTCTCCGCCCCCGAGAGGATGTGACGTCGTGCGCGCTCACGAGGCTGGTGCGCTGCACGCGGACATCAGCAACCGGGGGCCGGCGTGGCTGCGTACGCCGGAGGACGTCAACGCCCTGATGCCGGCGCTGTGGCCGCGCAGCGTGGCGCGCGGCGCCGACGGCGCGGTCGCCGTCGCGGGCCTGAGCGTCCGCGACATCGCGGCCGAGTTCGGCACCCCGGTGTACGTCCTCGACGAGGCCGATCTGCGCTCGCGCTGCCGCGACTTTCGGGCGGCCTTCCCGGGCGAGGACGTCTTCTACGCGGGCAAGGCGTTCCTCTGCCGGGCGGTGGTCCGGATGATCGCCGAGGAGGGGCTGCATCTGGACGTCTGCACCGGAGGCGAGCTGGCCACCGCGCTCTCGGCCGGGATGCCGCCGGAGCGGATCGGCTTCCACGGCAACAACAAGTCGGTCGCTGAGCTGACCCGGGCGCTGGACGCCGGGGTGGGACGGATCATCGTCGACTCGTCCACCGAGATCGACCGGCTCACCGCGCTGGCCCGTGAGCGCGGGGTCCGGCCCCGGGTGCTGGTCCGGGTCACCGTCGGCGTCGAGGCGCACACCCACGAGTTCATCGCCACGGCTCACGAGGACCAGAAGTTCGGCTTCTCGCTCGCTGGCGGGGCCGCTGCCGCTGCCGCGTTCAAGATCCTCGACGAGGGTGTGCTGGAGCTGCGTGGCCTGCACTCGCACATCGGCTCACAGATCTTCGACGCCAGCGGCTTCGAGGTCTCGGCCCGTCGGGTGCTCGCCCTGCAGTCGCAGATCCGCGACGCGCGCGGGGTGGAGCTGCCCGAGCTGGACCTGGGCGGCGGCTTCGGTATCGCGTACACCACCCAGGACGACCCGGCCACGCCCCAGGACCTGGCCAAGCGACTGCGCAAGATCGTCGACTCGGAGTGCGCGGCGGAGAACCTGGCCGTGCCGCACCTGTCGATCGAGCCGGGGCGGGCCATCGTCGGGCCGTCCGTGTTCACGCTCTACGAGGTCGGCACGGTCAAGGACCTCGACGGCATCCGGACGTACGTCAGCGTCGACGGCGGGATGAGCGACAACATCCGCACGGCCCTGTACGACGCGTCCTACTCGGCGACGCTGGCCTCCCGGGCCTCGGGCGCGCAGCCGTTGCTCGCCCGCGTGGTGGGAAAGCACTGTGAGTCCGGGGACATCGTGGTGAAGGATGAATTCCTGCCCGCCGACGTGCAGCCCGGAGATCTTGTCGCGGTGCCAGGCACCGGTGCGTACTGCCGGAGCATGGCCAGCAACTACAACCATGTGCCCCGGCCACCGGTGGTCGCGGTGCGCGACGGCCAGGCGCGCTTGATCGTCCGGCGGGAAACCGAAGAGGACCTGCTCGCTTTGGATGTGGGATGACGTCACCTGTGCGCTTGGCGCTGCTCGGCTGCGGCACGGTCGGCCAGGAGGTGGTCCGGCTGCTGCACGAGCAGTCGGCCGACCTGGCCGCGCGGATCGGCGCTCCGCTGGAGATCGCCGGCATCGCCGTCCGTCGGCTCGGCCGCGACCGGGGGGACCTGCCGGTCGACCCGGCCCTGTTCACCACCGACGCGCTCGGCCTGATCAAGCGTGACGACGTGGACGTCGTGATCGAGGTGGTCGGTGGCATCGAGCCGGCCCGGGGCTGGCTGGTCGAGGCGCTGCGGGTCGGCAAGAGCGTGGTCACCGCCAACAAGGCGCTGCTCGCCGAGGACGGCGTGGCCCTGCACGAGGCGGCGGCCGAGGGTGGTGGCGACCTCTACTACGAGGCGTCCGTGGCCGGGGCCATTCCGCTGCTGCGCCCGCTGCGCGAGTCGCTGCACGGCGACCGGATCAACCGGGTCACCGGCATCGTCAACGGCACCACCAACTTCATCCTCTCCGCGATGGACGCGACCGGCGCCGGCTTCGCCGAGGCTCTCGAAGAGGCCACCGCACTGGGGTACGCGGAGGCCGACCCGACCGCCGACGTGGAGGGCTTCGACGCGGCGGCTAAGGCGGCGATCCTCGCCTCGCTGGCGTTCCACACCCGGGTCGGCGCCGCCGACGTGCACCGCGAGGGCATCACCGAGGTGACCGCCGCGGACATGGCCAGCGCCCAGGCGATGGGCTGCACGATCAAGCTGCTCTGCATCGCGGCCCGGGGCGTCGACCCCGCCGGCCGGGAGACGGTCAGCGTCCGGGTGCACCCGGCGATGATCCCGCGCAGTCACCCGCTGGCCAGCGTCGGCGACGCGTTCAACGCGGTCTTCGTGGAGGCGGACGCGGCCGGGCAGCTGATGTTCTACGGCCGGGGCGCGGGAGGCGCGCCGACGGCCAGCGCCGTGCTCGGTGACGTGGTCGCGGTGTCCCGCAACCGGCTCGCCGGGGTGCGCGCCCCCAGCGAGAGCGCGTACGCGGACCTCGCGGTCCGGCCGATGGGCGAGGCGTTGACCCGCTACCACGTCAGCCTCGACGTGGCCGATCGTCCGGGTGTGCTGGCCTCGGTGGCGAGCGTGTTCGCCCGGCACGACGTGTCGATCGCGACCGTACGACAGGGCTCGGCGAGCGGGCCGCCCGGTCGTGACGGCGATGCCGAGCTGGTCATCGTCACCCACGTGGCACCGGACGCCGCGCTCGCCGCGACGGTTGGCGAGCTGCGCGGTCTGGACATTGTCCGGTCAGTGACCAGTGTGCTGCGGGTCGAGGGCGGGGCGTGAGTCGTTGTACCGGTGGGACGGCTCGCTCGTCCCGCCAGGTGGGTATCCCGGGGCCTGCCACGGGGCACTCCGGCAGGCTGGTCCAGGGTGTCCTGGTGCTCGGGTCGGCACGGCGGTAGAGGCGAGGAGAACGACATGTGGCGGGGTCTGATCGAGGCGTACCGGGATCGGCTGCCGGTCACCGCGGCCACGCCGGTCGTCACGCTGCACGAGGGGAACACCCCACTGTTGCCCGCGCCGGTGCTGTCCGCCCGGATCGGTTGCGACGTCTACCTCAAGGTGGAGGGCGCCAACCCGACCGGCTCTTTCAAGGACCGGGGGATGACCCTCGCGGTGTCCAAGGCGGTCGAGGCCGGTAACAAGGCCATCATCTGCGCCTCCACCGGCAACACCAGCGCCTCCGCCGCGGCGTACGCGGCTCGGGCCGGGCTGACCTGCGCGGTGCTGGTGCCGCAGGGCAAGATCGCGTTGGGCAAGCTGGCCCAGGCGCTGGTGCACGGCGCGAAGCTGCTCCAGGTGAGCGGCAACTTCGACGACTGCCTGTCGCTCGCCGCGAAGCTGGCTCAGGACCACCCGGTCGCGTTGGTCAACTCGGTCAACATCGACCGGTTGCACGGCCAGAAGACCGCCGCCTTCGAGATCGTCGAGGCGCTCGGTGACGCGCCCGACATCCACTGCCTGCCGGTCGGGAACGCCGGCAACATCTCCGCCTACTGGATGGGATATTCAGAGGAGCACGCCGCCGGCGCCACCACCCGGGCGCCCAAGATGTACGGCTTCCAGGCCGCCGGGGCGGCCCCGATCGTGACCGGCCAGATGGTGCCGGAGCCGTCGACCATCGCCACCGCGATCCGGATCGGCAACCCGGCGAGCTGGACCAAGGCGTTGGACGCCCGGGACGCCTCCGGTGGCCTGATCGCCGCGGTGACCGACCGGGAGATCCTTTCCGCGTACCGGCTGCTCGCCCGTGAGGTGGGGGTCTTCGTCGAGTTGGGCAGCGCGGCCAGCGTGGCCGGCCTGCTTCAGCAGGCCGCGGCGGGCGCGGTGCCGCCCGGTTCGACGGTGGTCTGCACGGTGACCGGCCACGGGCTGAAGGACCCCGAGTGGGCGATCTCCACCGCGCCGGCGCCGTTGACCATCGCGAACGACCCGATGGCCGCGGCCCGGGCCCTCGACCTGGCCTGAGTGCGCCGCCACCCGCCCGTGCGGGCAGGTGGTGACCGGCAACGGGCACACGGTCGGCGGCCGGTGTGGGGGCGGCCGGGGTCGGGGTGATCGAGTCCGGCACACTTTCGGGTATCCCCGCCCGCATTCTCGTTCAGGAGTGAGCCAGGCCGATGTCGCTGCTCGCCAGATTCAGCCTCGCCAACCGAGCGCTGGTTGCCCTCATCGCGGTGGTGATCACGGCGTTCGGAGCGTTCGCCGTGCCATCGCTGAAGCAGCAACTGCTGCCGTCGCTCGAATTCCCGGCCGCGTTCATCGTGGCCCCCTACCCCGGCGCCGGGCCCGAGATCGTCGAGTCGCAGGTGACCGAGCCGATCGAGAATGCCCTCCAGGGCATCCCGGGGCTGGACAAAATCACCTCCACGTCCCGTGAGGGATCGGCAACCGTCCAGGTCATGTACGAGTTCGGTATCGACCTGGACGACGTGGTCAACAAGATGCAGACCGCGCTGAGTCGGATCGACTCCCAACTGCCGGACAGCGTCGACCCGCAGGTCATCGCGGGTAGCACCGACGACCTGCCGGCGGTGGTGTTGGCCGCGACCGGTGCGGCGGACGAGCGGGCGCTCGCCGAGAAGCTGCGCGCGACGGTGGTGCCGGAGTTGGAGGGCATCGAGGGGGTTCGCACGGTCGAGGTGACCGGCACCCGCGACAACGTCGTGGTGGTCACTCCGAACCCGACGAAGCTGGCCGCGGCGCAGATCCAGCCCACGGCGATCGGCGCGGCGCTGAAGACCAACGGCGTGGCGATTCCGGCTGGCACGGTGACCGACGGCGCGCTGGCCCTTCCGGTGCAGGTCGGCACGCCGATCGCCACCCTGGACGACCTGCGCGGCATCGTGGTCGCCCCGGGCGCGGCACCCGTCCGCCTCGCTGACGTGGCGACCGTCGAGCAGCAGCTCGCCCCGGCCACCGCGATCACCCGGACCAACGGCAAGGACAGCCTCGGCATCGCGGTCACCGCCGCGCCGGACGGCAACGCCGTGCAGATCTCGCACGATATCCGCGACCGGCTCGCCGACCTGAAGGACGGTTCCGGCGCGGAGCTGACCGTGGTCTTCGACCAGGCGCCGTTCGTCGAGAAGTCGATCGAGTCGCTGACCACCGAGGGCCTGCTGGGCCTGGTGATGGCGGTCATCGTCATCCTGGTCTTCCTGCTGTCGGTGCGCTCGACGGTGGTCACCGCCGTCTCCATCCCGCTCTCCGTGCTGGTGGCGTTGATCGCCCTGTGGATCGGTGACTACTCGCTCAACCTGCTCACCCTCGGCGCGCTGACCATCGCGGTCGGCCGGGTGGTGGACGACTCGATCGTGGTGTTGGAGAACATCAAACGACATCTCGAGTACGGCGAGGAGAAGCGGCACGCCATCATCACCGGCGTCCGTGAGGTTGCGGGTGCGGTGACCGCGTCCACCCTGACCACGGTGGCGGTGTTCGCGCCGATCGCGTTGGTCGGCGGGTTCGTGGGCCAGCTCTTCGCGCCGTTCGCGATCACTGTGACGGTGGCCCTGCTCGCCTCGCTGCTGGTGTCGCTGACCGTGATCCCGGTCCTCGCGTACTGGTTCCTCAAGCCGCGCGGCGGCACCGCCGACGACGAGGCGGTGCGGCGCGGCGCGGAGGAGAAGGAGCTGCGTAACCCATTGCAGCGGGCGTACCTGCCGGTGATCGGGTTCGCCACCCGCAAGCGGTCGACTCGCTGGATCACCGTCGGGCTCGGCCTGCTGGTGCTCTTCGGCACCTTCGGCCTCGCGCAGAAGCTGGAGACCAACTTCCTGGACGACTCCGGCCAGGACACCCTCAACATGAGCCAGGAGCTGCCGGCTGGCAGTGGCCTGGCGGCCACCGACGCGGCGGCCAAGCAGGTCGAGTCGGTGCTGTCCCGCACCGAGGGCGTGGAGACCTACCAGGTGACCGCAGGCGGTGGGGACAACCCGTTTGCCGGCGGCGGCAACAACGCCGCCAGCTGGTCGCTGGCGCTCGACGGTGACACCGACGCGAAGCAGATGCGTGAGGTGCTCCGCAAGGAGTTCGACAAGCTCGGCACCGGCGTGGGTGAGATCAGCTTCGGTGGCGGGCAGGAGGCGTCCACCAGCCAGCTGGCGGTGATCGTCCAGGCCAGCGACCCGGAGGTGCTGACCCGGGCCGCCGAGCAGGCCAGGGCGGCGATGGCCGGTGTTCCGGACGTCGAGGACGTCTCCACCAGCCTGGCCGAGCGGGTGCCGCGAGTCGACGTGACGGTCGACCGGGTCGCCGCCGGTCGGGCCGGGCTCACCGAGGCCGCCGTGGGGCAGCTCGTGTCGCAGGCGTTCCGGGGAGCGCCGCTGGGTCAGGTCGCGCTCGACGGCCAGCAGCAGAACGTGGTGCTGCGGCTGGGCGCGCAGTCGCCGATGTCGGTGGAGCAGCTGCGAGCGCTGCCGGTGGGTTCGGTCAAGCTGGACGACATCGCGGACGTCACTCAGAGCGAGGGACCGCAGCTGGTCACCCGGATCGACGGTGAGCGCAGCGTGTCGGTGACCGGTACGGCGACCGGCTCGAACCTGGGCGCGACCAGTCAGGAGCTGCAGAAGCGGCTGGACGGCATCGACGTGCCGGGTGCGAGCTTCACCATCGGTGGCGTCAGCGCTGATCAGGCGGACGCCTTCGGTGACCTGGGCCTGGCGGTGCTGGCCGCGATCGCGATCGTCTTCCTGATCATGGTGGCCACGTTCCGCAGCCTCACCCAGGCGCTGATCCTGTTGATCTCCATCCCGTTCGCGTCGACCGGTGCGATCGGCCTGCTGCTGATCACCGGGACGCCGCTCGGCGTGCCGGCGTTGATCGGTGTGCTGATGCTGGTCGGCATCGTGGTGACCAACGCGATCGTGTTGCTCGACCTGATCAACCAGTACCGGGCGCAGGGCATGGGAGTCCGCGAGGCGGTGGTCGAGGGCGGTCGGCGCCGGCTCCGCCCGATCCTGATGACCGCGGTGGCGACCATCTTCGCGCTGCTGCCGATGGCGCTCGGGTTGACCGGAGAGGGCGGCTTCATCTCTCAGCCGCTGGCGGTCGTGGTGATCGGTGGTCTGCTCAGCTCGACGCTGCTCACGCTGATCCTGGTACCGACGCTGTACACGATGGTGGAGCACACCAAGGGGTCGCTGCGGGATCGGCGCAGTCGGCGTCGCTCCGGCGGCCCGGCGGAGACCGACGAGGTGGCGGGCCCGAACCAGGTCGCGGTGCCGAGCGGTGCGCCTACCTCGGCGCCGGCTGAGGGTTCACAGCCGGCCGGGCGACCCGCCCCGTCGGGCGCGCTCGTGGATGGAACGGACCAGTTCGAGGTGCTGCGGCTGCCCCGTAGCCGCACTTCGCCACTGCCTCCGGCGGAGCCGACCGAGTAAGTCGGACCGCAACACTGAAACGCCCTCGGCAGGGTTCTGCCGGGGGCGTTTCAGGTTTACCGGCCGAGACACTCCGACCCGAGCGAGCCTGCACTTTGTGTCATGTCTTGCATACTCCTGGTAGGTGTATGGGGGTGCGGGTGGAGCAGGGCGGGCGGATGACCGAGGGCGCGCGCGGGTGGGGGCGTCGCGACCTGCTGCGCCGTGGCCTGCTGGTCGCCGGTGGTGTTGCCCTCGGCGCGGGGACGTCCGAGGCGTGGTGGAGGACCAATCGTCGGATTCCGCTCGCCGGCGGCCCGGCCAGTGCCACCCTCGGCAACGGGCGCCAGGGCGTCGGCTCCGGCGCGGTGGAGGTCGTCTGGTCGGGACCGACCAGGCAGCGACTGGTGGCGCTCACCTTCGACGACGGCCCGGCACCACAGTGGACTCCGATGGTGCTGGACACCCTCGCCGAACACCGGGTCCCGGCCACCTTCTTCATGGTCGGGGCGCAGGTCCGGCGGCACGCCGACGTCGTCCGCGATCGGCTCGCGGGGCACGAGGTGGGCAACCACAGTTGGGAACACCGGGACCTGGCCGCGATGGACGCCACCGAGGCGTACGACGACCTGCGCCGCAGCCACGACGCGATCGCCGACCTGACCGGGAGCCCGCCCCGACTGCTTCGCCCACCGTACGGCCACCTGGGTGGGGCGGTGCTGCACGCGGCGGCCCTGCTGGACTATCGGCTGGTGCTCTGGACGCTGCAGATGGTGGAGCGCGAGTTTCCCGGCGATCCGGTCGGTCACGCCCAGCGGATCGTGGCCGGTGTCCAACCGGGAACCATCGTGCTCGGGCACGATGTGGGAGCGCGGCGGCGGCTGGTCGCATTGCACGGCCTGCCCGACATGATCAACGGGCTGCGGGGGCGTGGCTACACCTTCGTCACCGTCTCGGCGCTGCTGGGAGCAGGCGTAGGCCCGACTCCAAGCGGGTAGGGTGCCGCTCCGTGGCGTCCACCCTCTCGGTCCTCACCGGCAATCGGAGCTTTCGCAACCTCTTCCTCGCTGAGTTGGTGGTCTTCGGGGCCGACTGGTTCGTCATGGTGCCGCTGCTGGTGCTGCTGCCGCAGCTGACCGGCAGCGGGGTCTGGGGTGCGCTGGTGTTGGCGGTGGACACCGGCATCGTGGCGCTGCTGCTGCCGTACACCGGCACGATCGCCGACCGCTTCGACCGGCGGAAGATCATGATCGCCGCGAACGTGGCCGCGCTGGCGGGCGTGTTGCTGCTGCTCGGCGTGCGAGGCGCCGGAACGGCGTGGCTGGCGCTGGTCGCGATCGGCGTGGTGGCGGTCGCCAAGGCGTTCTACTCGCCGGCCGCCCAGGCCGCGCTGCCCAACGTGCTGGAGCCGCATGAGCTCGCCGCCGGTAACGCCGTGGCCGGCTCGGCCTGGGGAACCATGACGGTGGTCGGCGCCTCGCTCGGCGGCGTACTCAGCACCGTTGTCGGCCCGTACGCCTGCTTCTGGGTGGCGGCGGTGGGCCTGGCACTGGCCGCGGGCATCGCCACGCGGATCCGTCGGCCGTTGCAGGCGCCCCGGGACGCCGACCGACCGGCCCAGCGGACCTGGGCGGCGGTCCGCGAGGCGCTCGGCTACATCGGGCACCGGCCCCGGGTGCTCGCGCTGGTCACGGTGAAGTCGGCGGTCGGCCTGGGCAACGGCGTGCTGACCGTGTTCCCGTTGCTGGCCGGCGTGTACGGCGTCGGCCCGCTCGGCGCTGGCCTGCTCTTCGCGGTGCGCGGGGCCGGGGCGTTGGTGGGGCCGATCCTGATGCGCCGGGTGCTGACCAACCGGGCCTGGCTGCTGCCCGGGCTTGCGCTGTCCATGTCGCTCTACGGCCTGTCCTACCTGGGCGCATCGGTGGTCCGTTGGTTTCCGTTGGTGCTGCTGTTGGTCTTCGTGGCGCACTTCGCGGGCGGCAGCAACTGGGTGATGTCGAACTTCGCCCTGCAGGGCGAAGTTCCGGACCGCTTGCGTGGGCGCGTCTTCGCCACCGACATGATGCTCGCGACGCTGGCGATCTCGGTGAGCCAGCTGGCGGTGGCCCTGGTGGTGGACGTGGTCGACGAACGGGTGGTGCTCGCCGGCTGCGGGCTGATCACCCTCGTGTACGCGGTCGGCTGGCGGATCGCCACCCGCCGGCTCTCGCTCACCGACCCGGCCGCGGAGCCGGTTCCGGAGCCGGCCGGCTGACTTCGGCGGTCCCAGGCTGCGGACGCGGAAGCGGATCGTCGGTGCCGAGCCCTAGCATGGGCGCGTGCCGACGAACTTCACCGCCGGACCGGTTCGTGTCCGGGTTCCCGCGACCAGCGCCAACCTTGGCCCGGGCTTCGACGCGCTGGGTCTCGCCCTCGGGCTCTACGACGACCTGGCCGCCGAGGTCGCGCCGGGTGGGGTCCGGGTGACGGTGACCGGGCAGGGTGCCGGCGAGCTGCCCGACGATGACCGGCACCTGGTGGTGCGGGCCATGCGGGCCGCCTTCGACGTGCTCGGCGCCCACCCCGAGGGGTTGCGCGTGGAGTGCGTCAACCGGATCCCCCAGGCGCGAGGGCTCGGCTCCTCGTCAGCCGCGATCGTCGCCGGGGTGCTGCTGGCACGCGCCCTGGTCACCGACGGAGAGCAGCAGCTGGACGAGGCAGGCGTGCTCCGGCTGGCCGCCGAGATCGAGGGCCATCCCGACAACGTCGCGCCGTGCCTGCTCGGCGGTTTCACGGTGGCCTGGTCAGAGTCGACCGGCGCCCGGGCGGTGTCCCTGCCGGTCGCCGACGGGGTGCGGCCCACCGTTTTCGTGCCGGCGGAGCGCGGGTTGACCGCGACCGCGCGGGCCGTGTTGCCGGCCACCGTGCCGCACAGCGACGCCGCGCTGACCGCCGGGCGGGCCGCATTACTGGTGCACGCTCTCACCGCCGACCCGGCCCTGCTGCTGCCGGCCACCGTCGACCGGCTCCACCAGGAATACCGCGCAGCCGGGATGTCAGGCACATCTTCCCTGGTCAGCGCGTTGCGAGCGGCGGGTGTGGCGGCTGTGGTCAGTGGGGCGGGTCCGACTGTGCTGGCGCTCAGCGAGCCCCCGGCGAGCTTCCCGACGGGAACAGACTGGCAGATCTGGCAGTTACCGATAGACGTCAGCGGTGCGCGGGTCGCCCGGGGTAGACTTGGACACGCCGAGCGGGACCCTGTTGCCGCAGGTCGGAAGAGTTGATTACGCTCTAGACCTAGCACAGCCGCGAAGCACGCGATCTCCTGCGGGTCGGCGCACCCCCGAAGCTATCGGCGGTCAGCCCGTCACCCCTGCCAAAGGCCCACGCCGCACCGCAGTTTCCACAGGTCGCCGCAGACGGCGAGACCTGCTCACCGATTTTGGTGAGTCGGGATACCGACCGGCTGCTGTGTCACAGACTCCCGCGACGCGTCCTTGCGAGGCGGGTGCACCGAGGCCGCCCGGCCACCTAAGTTCCGACTCCGGGCAGTCCCGGCCTTTATCGAGGGAAGGAATCCATTGAGCGACACCACCGACGTGACGTCGGATGTCTCCAACGTCGCCGGCGATGCCACCGCCGCCGCTCCCGCGCGTCGTCGGCGTAGCGGCACCGGTCTGTCGGCGATGCTGCTGCCAGAGCTGCAGAGCCTGGCTGCGTCGCTCGGCATCTCCGGCACGGCTCGCATGCGTAAGGGCGAGCTGATCGCCGCGATCTCCGAGCGGCAGGGCGGCAACGCCGCCGGCACCCCTCGACCGCGGGCCGAGGTCGCGGCCGCGGCTGCACCCACCCGTGAGGGGGTACGCGCCGACGTGCGGGAGACCGCCGACCGGCCGGCAGCCGAGGGGCGCAGCGCCGAGCAGGCGCCGGCCGCCGAGCCGACAGAGGGCCGCAGTCGCACCCGGCGGAGCCGGACCGCAGCGGCGGAGGCTCGTCCGACTGAGGAGCGTCCCGCTGAGGCGCGTCCGGCTGAGGAACGTCCTGCCGAGGCGCGTACCACCGAGGCGCGTACCGAAGAGGCGGAAGCCGGCGAGCGGGCCGACCGTGGCGAGAACCGCCGGGAGCGCGCCGAGCGTCCGGAGCGTGCTGAGCGGGGCGAGCGTCCGGAGCGCACCGAGCGTGCGGACCGGGGCGAGCGTGCCGATCGGGGCGAGCGTGCCGAGCGTCCGGAGCGGGGCGAGCGTGCGGACCGGGGCGAGCGTCCGGAGCGCACCGAGCGTGCGGACCGGGGCGAGCGTCCGGAGCGCACCGAGCGTGCCGACCGGGGCGAGCGTTCCGATCGGGGCGAGCGTTCCGATCGGGGCGAGCGTTCCGATCGGGGCGAGCGTGCCGAGCGCAACGACCGTCCTGAGCGCAACGACCGTAACGACCGCAATGACCGTGGTCAGCGCGTGGAGCGGGACAGCGACGAGGACGACGGCGAGGGTGGCGGCCGGCGCGGCCGGCGCAGCCGTTTCCGGGACCGTCGCCGCGGGCGCGGCGAGCGCACCGAGACCGGTGCCGACACCGGTGGACGTGAGCCGCAGGTCAACGAGGACGACGTTCTCGTTCCGGTGGCCGGCATCATCGACGTGCTCGACAACTACGCCTTCGTACGGACGACCGGTTACCTGGCCGGCCCGAACGACGTGTACGTCTCGATGTCCCAGATCAAGAAGTACGGCCTCCGCCGCGGTGACGCGATCACCGGTGCGGTGCGGTCGGCCCGTGAGGGTGGCAACACCGGCGATCAGCGACGGGACAAGTACAACCCGCTGATGCGGCTGGACACCATCAACGGCATGGAGCCGGAGGAGGCGCGGCGCCGGCCGGAGTTCTACAAGCTCACCCCGCTCTACCCGCAGGAGCGTCTGCGGCTGGAGACCGAGCCGCACATCCTCACCACCCGGGTGATCGACCTGGTCATGCCGATCGGCAAGGGCCAGCGGGCGCTCATCCAGTCTCCGCCCAAGGCGGGTAAGACGATGGTGCTCCAGGCGATCGCGAACGCGATCACCCGGAACAACCCGGAGTGCCACCTGATGGTGGTGCTGGTGGACGAGCGGCCCGAAGAGGTCACCGACATGCAGCGGTCGATCAAGGGCGAGGTCATCGCGGCCACGTTCGACCGGCCGCCGCAGGACCACACGACGGTGGCGGAGCTCGCGATCGAGCGGGCGAAGCGCCTGGTCGAGCTGGGCCACGACGTCGTCGTGCTGCTCGACTCGGTGACCCGGCTCGGTCGGTCGTACAACCTGGCGGCGCCGGCCAGCGGCCGGATCATGTCGGGTGGTATCGACTCCACCGCGCTCTACCCGCCGAAGCGCTTCCTCGGTGCGGCCCGCAACATCGAGAACGGCGGCTCGCTGACCATCATCGCCACCGCGCTGGTGGAGACCGGGTCCATGGCGGACACGGTCATCTTCGAGGAGTTCAAGGGCACCGGTAACGCGGAGCTGAAGCTGGACCGGAAGATCGCTGACAAGCGCACCTTCCCGGCCATCGACGTCAACCCGTCCGGTACCCGTAAGGAAGAGGTCCTGCTCGCCCCTGAAGAGCTGGCCATCATCCACAAGCTCCGCAAGGTGCTGCACTCGCTGGACTCGCAGGCCGCCATGGACCTGCTGCTGGACCGGCTCAAGAAGTCCCGCACCAACATCGAGTTCCTGATGCAGATCGCGAAGTCGACGCCGGGGGAGTAACCGTCCCCGGTTGACCGACGACGAAGGGGCACGGCCACAGCGGCCGTGCCCCTTCGTCGTGAGGGAGGCCGGAGCCCGCCCTCGGTGGAATTTTCCTTCAGTTCAGTCCTGAGGTATTGAAACTTCTATTCACTGCCGGGTTGACTGTGGTCCATGCGTACCCGCAGACAATCCGCCCGTCGCACCGGCGTCCTGCTGCTGTCGCCGCTGCTCGCCCTGGCCGCGCCGTTGCCGGCCGCCGCCGCGCCTCCGGCCCCGCCCGTCGTGGCCTCGTCCACCATCCCTGAGGATCTGCCACCCGCATCGTCCCGGCCGGCCGGCTCGGTCAGCCTGGCCGCCGACCCCGCAGCCGCGACCTCTTCGACCGCCGCCGCGGGTGGTCTGGAGCCGGCCGGCGGTCTGGAAACCACGAAGTCCACCCGGCCGGTCGCGCCGGGCGTTCAGCTCACGTCCTTCGACCGGTACGACGCCGACGGCTGGCTGCGCGCCGACGCTCTCACCACCGACCTCGCCGGCGACTCGACCGTCGACTACGTCAACTCTGGGGCGGTCAGCCGGGCCGAGCCACTGCGGAAAGCGGTGGACGACTCGCGCGCGGTTGCTGCCGTCAACGGTGATTTCTTCGACATCAACAACTCCGGGGCCGCCCAGGGCGTCGGCGTCCGCGACGGCGAGCTGGTCCAGTCGGCGGTCAGCGGTCACCGCAACGCGGTGGCGATCACCGCGAACGGGCTCGGCCGGGTGATCGAGGTGAACTTTGACGGTAGCGCCACCCTTCCCACCGGGCCGGTCCCGCTGACGCAGTTCAACAACATGGTGCAGGCCGACGGCATCGGCGCGTTCACCGAGCTGTGGGGCACGTACTCCCGGCAGCGTGCCGTGGAGAGTGCGGCTCGCGTGGTCGAGGTCACCGTGACCGGCGGTCGGGTGGCCACGGTGACCGGTGTGGCCGGCAGCGGCCCGATCGTCGCCGGCAGCACCGTGCTGCTCGGCCGCGACGCCGGCGCGGACGCGCTGGCCGGGCTGCGCCCCGGTGACCCGGTGACGGTGGCCTGGCGGCCGAAGCCGTCCGACGGCAGCACCCTGCACGTTGCGGTCGGGGGCGGCAACGTCCTGGTCCGCGACGGAGTCGTGCAGAGCATCGCCGACCCGACGCTCGCCCCGCGCACGGCGGTCGGGTTCAGCGCCGACGGTCGGAAAATGATCATGCTGACGGTGGACGGGCGTCAGGTCGACAGCCGCGGCGTGACGCAGACCGAGATGGGCCGGATGATGGCCGAGATGGGCGCCCACCACGCGCTCAACCTGGACGGCGGCGGCTCGTCCACGCTGCTGGCCCGGGAGCCGGGCGCGCCGGCCGTGCAGGTGGAGAACGGCCCCTCCGACGGGAGCGAACGGGCCGTGCCCAACGGCCTGGCCATCTACGCGCCGAAGGGCAGCGGCCGACTCAAGGGCTACTGGATCGAAACGGCGAGCGACCCCACCGCCGCCCCGGGAGTCTCACCTGTGCGCGGTGGCCGGCCGGATCGGGTGTTCCCCGGGCTGACCCGCACCCTCACCGCTGCCGGCTACGACGAGACGTACGGTCCGGCGGCCGGTCAACCCGCCTGGCGGGCCACCCCGGCGGTACGCGGCCGGGTCGATCGCGACGGGGTGTTCCACGCTGGCACGCCGGGGCCCAGCACGGTCACCGCCTCGCGCGGCCGGGTTACGGGCTCGCTGGGCCTCACCGTGCTCGGCCCGCTGGCCCGGATCGGCACCACCGCACAGCGGGTCGGTCTGACCGGCCGGGACGGCAACGCCCTGGTCGGCGTGGTGGGGTACGACGCCGAAGGCAACACCGCGCCGATCGAGCCGGCCGATATGACCCTCGACTACGACCGGGACCTGCTGCGCGTGACCCCGACCGGAGACGGCAACCTGACCGTCACCGCGTTGCGGGACACCGGCTCTGCCCTGGTAACCGTTCACGTCGGACGCCGGAGCACCGTCCTGCCGGTAACCGTCGGGCTGACCGACGTTCCGGTCGCCGGCTTCGACGACGCCGCGTCCTGGCGGTTCAGTCAGGCCCGGGCCAGTGGATCGGTCGCGCCGGCGCCGGGGCACACCGGCACCGGCCTGCGGATGTCGTACGACTTCAGCCAGTCCACCGGCACCCGGGCCGCGTATGCCGACCCGCCCGCCTGGATCGAGGTGCCCGGCCAGCCGCAGGCCTTCGGGATGTGGATCCACGGCAACGGCACCGGGGAGTGGCCCAGCCTGCACCTGCACGACGCCCAGGACACCCAGCACGTCCTGCGCGGTCCGCTGATCACCTGGACCGGTTGGCGTTACGTGGAGTTCGCGGTGCCGGCCGGAGTGCAGTACCCGCTGCGGGTGCGCCGCTTCTATGTGGCCGAGACGAACGCCGCCGCGCAGTACACCAGCGAGGTGATCATCGATGACCTGGTAGCGAAGGTGCCGCCCACGGTCGACGTGCCGGCGGTGGCCCCGCGTACCGATCAGGTGGTGGTCCGCGACGGCACGGTGGACGGCGCGCCCTGGCGGTTCGCGGTGCTCTCCGACGCTCAGTTCGTCGCGGCCGACCCGGACAGCGACCTGGTCGCCCAGGCTCGGCGGACACTGCGCGAGGTGCGGGCGGCCCGGCCGGACTTCCTCCTGATCAACGGCGACTTCGTGGACACCGCCTACCCGGCGGACTTCGCGCTGGCCCGGCGGATCCTCGACGAGGAGTTGGGCGATGCGCTGCCCTGGTACTACGTGCCCGGCAACCACGAGATCATGGGGGCCCCGATCAGCAACTTCGAGGCCGCGTTCGGTGCCACCTCACGGGTGTTCGACCACAACGGCACCCGGTTCGTCACGCTGAACTCGTCCACCGGGACGCTCCGCGGCGGCGGCTTCGACCAGGTACGGATGCTGCGCGAGACGCTGGACGCGGCGGCCACCGACCGGCGCGTCGGCTCGGTCGTCGTCCTGCACCACCACCCGGCGCGCGACCCTAGCCCGGCGCAGGCCAGCCAGCTCGGCGACCGCAAGGAAGCGGCGCTGCTGGAGCAGTGGCTGGCCGACTTCCAGCACCGCACCGGCAAGGGCGCGCTGTTCGTGGGCGGGCACGTGGGCACCTTCCACGCCGACCGGGTGGACGGGGTGCCGTACGTGATCAACGGCAACTCGGGCAAGGCGCCGTCCACCCCTGCCGACCAGGGTGGTTTCACCGGATGGACGGAGTTCGGCGTGGACCCGGTGACCCCGGCCGAGGCCGACCGGGCCCGCCGTGACCCGCTCGCCGAGGGGGCACGCTGGGTGGACGCGGAGTTCCACGCACACGTCGACCGGCTCACGGTGACCGCCCCGGCCAGCGTCGCGGTCGGCGCCCCTGCCGAGGTCACCGCCACGCTGACCCAGCCCGGCGGGCGTACGGTCCCGGTGACCGTACCGGTCAGCGCGGACTGGTCGGCCTCCACGGCGGTCCACATCGGCGCGGCGGCGGGAGTGCGCCCGTGGCACACCGCCCGCTTCGACCCGGCCACCGGCACGCTGACCGCTCTGCGGCCCGGCGCACCGATACGCCTGACGGTCACCGTCAACAACGTCCGAGCCGAGGCCACCGTCGCCCTCACCCGCTGAGGTGTGGGCCCCTCGCTATCGCCGAGAGCGAGGGGCCCACACACCTCAGAAGTCGCCGTCGGCCACCTGGAAGACGGTGAGGCCGAGGGCTCGCCACATCTGGACCACCTGGACGCGGTCGTCGAAGACGCCGGCCACCCGGTAACGGTCCCGGATCTCCCGGTCGTAGATCTCCCGCTTGACGATCGAGTCCTTGCGGGAGTCGCCGACGGCGCGCAGGTGCAGGCCGAGGTAGGGAACCCGTACGTGCCGGGCCAGCCACGCCTCGGTGGCCGCGCGGGCGGAGGCGTCCCGCCCGGAGCAGAAGACCACCCCGTACCCGGCGGTGTGCATCGCCCGGACCGCCGCGATCACCGCCGTGTTCGGCTGGTCCTCGCCCACGCGGGTCATGTCGTAGGGGCTGCGTGAGACGGCCAGGGCGACGGTGCCGTCGATGTCCACCAGGACGATCTCCGGTGGCTCGGTCGACGGTGGGTGCACGATGGCGGGGCGTCCGCTGCGAGCCTGCGGCACCGGCAACGGCAGTGTCCGCCCCTCCAGGTACCGCTCGTGCAGGCGGCGAATCGCGTCCGCGCCGACCTGGTCGGCCGCCGGGCGAGCGGCGTCGCGGCGCAGGCACTCGGCCAGTGGCACGTCGGTGAAGTCGTGCACCTCGAAATCCGCGCCGTGGCGGGCGGCCAGGTCGGCCCATCCCCGTAGGGTCCGCGCGCGCAGGTTGGTGTCGTCCACGCAGACGTCCGCCCGGGCCTGCAGCAGCGCCTCGACCTGGGCCCGCTGTACGACGGTCACCTGCGCCTCGGCCCACTGGGTGAAGAGCCGCTCGCCGTGCAGCATGCGGCGCAGATCGTCCCGGTTGACCCGCAGCACGGACGGCTGGAGCGTACGGGCGAACGTTGTCTTGCCCGAGGCGGGTAGCCCTCGGGTGGCGATCAGGCGGGTCATCGGTGCACCCCCGGCTCGACGGGCGTACCCCCTGGGGGGTACCCGGCGGTGGCCCGCCGGGTGGGCGAATGCCCCGCCGGGCGGCGGGAATGCGGATGGGGAGGCATGTGTTGACGATGCCGGACGAGGTGTGCGGCCCGATTACCGGGTCGGCTCAGGCCCATGGCACACTGGTCAATCGGCCACCGGTTCCGGTTCACGCCCGAGCCCGTCGCGTACGGCGCGACGGGCGGTGACGGCGACCCGGCGACCACCAACGAGAGGACCGAAGCGAGATGAAGGCAAACATCCACCCGGAGTACGTGACCACCGAGGTCAGCTGCTCCTGTGGCAACACGTTCACGACCCGCAGCACCGCCAAGGGCGGGGCGATCCACGCCGAGACCTGCAGCGCCTGCCACCCGTTCTACACCGGTAAGCAGCGCGTTCTCGACACCGCCGGCCGGGTCGCGAAGTTCCAGCAGAAGTACGCCAAGGTTCAGGCCAAGAAGGCGAAGTAACTCCTCGTTCGGCGCCCGCGTCCGGTTTTCCGCCGGAGGCGGGCGCCGTCCGCGTTTCACCCAGTTTCCGCACGGCCGCCGGCCTTCCGGGCCGGCCCGACCGGCGCCGTACCGTCGAAGGAGCATCCGCAGCATGAGCAGCGAGCGTCTGGCTGGCCTCCTCGACGAGTACGCGGAGCTGGAGAAGCGGCTGGCCGATCCGGCCATCCACGCCGACCAGGCCACCGCGCGCAGGGTCGGCCGGCGGTACGCCGCGCTGGTGCCGCTGCACAAGGCCGCCGATGAGCTGGAGCAGGCCCGTGCCGATCTGGCCGCGGCGCGCGAGCTGGCCGCCGAGGACCCGTCCTTCGCGGGCGAGGCGGACTCCATCGCGATGTCCCTGCCGATGCTGGAGGAGCGCCTCGCCGAGCTGCTCATTCCGCGCGACCCGCACGACGCCAAGGACGTGATCGTCGAGATCAAGGCCGGTGAGGGTGGCGAGGAGTCGGCGCTGTTCGCCGGTGATCTGCTGCGGATGTACACGCGGTACGCCGAGCGGCACGGCTGGATCACCGAGGTGATCGACGCACAGGATTCCGATCTCGGCGGGGTCAAGGACGTCTCGTTGGCGATCAAGACCAAGGGTGTGCCGGCGGGTGGCAACGGCGTCTGGTCCCGACTGAAGTGGGAGGGCGGCGTGCACCGGGTGCAGCGCGTCCCGGTCACCGAGTCGCAGGGCCGGATCCACACCAGCGCCGCCGGCGTGCTGGTGCTGCCGGAGGCCGAGGACGTCGATGTCACCATCGACCAGAACGACCTGCGCATCGACGTGTTCCGCTCTTCTGGCCCGGGCGGCCAGTCGGTGAACACCACCGACTCGGCGGTGCGGATCACCCACCTGCCGACCGGCATCGTCGTCTCCTGCCAAAACGAGAAGTCCCAGTTGCAGAACCGTGAGCAGGCGATGCGGATCATGCGGGCCCGCCTGCTCGCCGCCGCCCAGGAGCAGGCCGACGCCGCCGCCTCGGACGTCCGCAAGGCGCAGGTGCGCACGATGGACCGCTCGGAGCGGATCCGCACCTACAACTTCCCGCAGAACCGGATCACCGATCACCGGATCGGCTACACCGCGTACAACCTCGACCTGGCGCTCGGCGGCGAGCTGGACGGGGTGCTGGACGCCCTGGCTGAGGCCGACCGCGCCGCCCGGCTAGCCGGCGACACCGAGCTCACCCGCCGCTAACCGCAGCGCCCCCGTCGATCATGGAGTTGTGGTGGGTGGATTGTTGCGTCGTGAGCCTTTTGTGAGGCACCACAACTCCTTGATCGACGCCAGCGCGTGGGCGATCAGCTCGCGCGGGGGCGGGACTTGGCGCGGAGCATTTCCCGGTCGGCCTGCTCGAAGGCGACGCTGAGCGCGTCGCGCAGCCCGCTGCCGCCGGAGACCTCGGCGAAGCCGATGCTCACCCCGACCGGGGTCCCGGGCACCAGCGACTCCCAATCCTCAAGTCGGACCGCCGCCTCGATCCGGCGGGCCACCTCGGCGGCCTCGGTCATGCCGGTGTCCGGCAGCACCACCACGAACTCGTCACCGCCGTAGCGGGCCACGAAGTCGCCTCGACGCATCACCCGGTTGATCACTCCGGCGATGCGTTGGAGCACCAGATCGCCGGAGTGGTGCCCGTGCCGGGTGTTGACCGCCTTGAAGCCGTCCAGGTCGCAGACACCGATCACCACCCGCCTGCCCCGGTTGACCACGGCGGTGATGTACCGCTCCAGCCGGCGCCGGTTGGGCAGCCCGGTGAGTGGGTCGGTCAACGCCTCGCCCTCGAAACGCGCCGCCTCGCGACGCATCTCCTCGTGGTCGATGCGGGCGGCGATGCCGTCGATGTAGACGTCACGCAGCCGGTCGTTGCGCTGGGCGGCGAGTCGGAACGCCAGCCGGTCGGCGCGGTGCGCTGCCAGGTGATCGCCGGCTCGGGCCAGCGCGATGCTGCGTAGTCGGGCCGGCTCGGCTGCCCCGAGCGTCTCGTTGGACACCTGGACCGTGTCCAACCGGGTGACCGCCTCGATCGGCCGCCCGTCGGCGACGGCCAGGCACACCTGCCCGAGTTGACGCATGTCGCGGGCGCGGGCGCTGTCCCCACCGTGGCTGATCAATCGGGCCGGCTCGGCGTCCCCGTCGGTCTCCACCTGGTCACCGAGCGCGGCCTGCCGAGCCGCCGCGTAGCCGTACGCGGCGAGGCTGCTCGGACGCAGCCGACCGGACCGCCCCGTGCGTACGAAGCGGGCCAGGTCGGCGGCCACGTCCCGCAGCACCCGCAGACAACCGTCGCTGTCGCCGTTGTGGTCCAGTGCCACGGCGTTGCGCAGCCGGATGCCCGGCGCGGCGAACGTCTCCTCCGGGATCCCGGCCGTCAGCCCGAGCTGTCGGGCCCGTTCGATGGCGCCCAGCGCGTACCCGTGGAAGCTGAGATAGCTGTAGGCCATGGCCAGGTCGTGCCAGCCCCAGGCGGTGTCCCGGTCCGGATCTTCCACGGCGCCCAGCGCCCGGGCGGCTCTGACGAGGTGCGTGACGCAGCGGTCCAGTGCGCCCTGGTGGTGCGCGGCGAGCGCGGCCAGTGCGTTGAGGTGCCCGTGCAGGTACGGCTCGGCGAGGTCGCGGACCGCCGCGGACGCCTCCTCGATGGCGCGGGTGAACTCCGCGGTCCGGCCGAGATTGATCAGCGCGGAGAGGCGCTGCACCATCGCGTCCGCTCGCGCCGCCGGGTCGGTGGTGGTGCGGATCACATGCTCCAGCAGAACGTACGACTCTGCTGAACGGCTGGCCTCCTGCAGCGCCCGGGCGTGCGTGAGGGCATCAACCTGGTCATCGACCCGGTCGAGCCAGCCCACCCGCCAACCTCCCGTCGTGCGCGTCCGCGCGCACCGTTCGTCACGTCGTCCGCGACGCTTCATGATTATGTCGTGAGTACTCTGCCGCAACACCCCCCCGAAGGGACAGGCCCCATCCGTCCGTCCGCCGCGGTGGCCCGGGCGGCCCGCGCGCTCGCCGCCGCCGGGGTTGGCTCGGCCCGGGTGGAGGCCGAGTTGCTGGCGGCGTACGTGCTGGGGGTGCCCCGGGGTCGGCTGGCGCTCGCCGACGACCTCAGCGATGACCAGTTGGCGCGGCTCGACGGCCTGACGCGTCGTCGTGCCGCGCGCGAGCCGTTGCAGCACCTGACCGGTCGGGCCGGGTTCCGCCACCTCGAGCTGGCGGTCGGCCCGGGTGTCTTCGTGCCCCGGCCCGAGACCGAGCTGCTGGCCGGCTGGGGCGTCGAGCAGGCCCAGGGCCGGCCCGACCCGGTGGTGGTCGACCTGTGCAGCGGCTCGGGCGCGATCGCGCTGGCGGTGGCCCAGGAGCTGCCGCGGGCGCGGGTGATCGCGGTGGAGCGGTCTCCGGCGGCGCTGGTTTGGTTGCGGCGCAACGCGGCGGAGCGGGCCGCGGCAGGGGACCGCCCGATCGAGGTGGTCGAGGCCGACGTGACGGCGCCGAGCCTGCTCGCCGACCTGGTGGGTCGGGTGGACGTGCTGCTCTGCAACCCGCCGTACGTTCCGGACGATGTGGTGGTCCCGCCGGAGGTGGCCGGGCACGACCCGGCGGAGGCGGTCTTCGGCGGCGCGGACGGTCTGGCGGTGATCCGGCCGGTCGTCATCCGGGCGGCGGCGCTGCTGCGCCCCGGCGGCGTGGTCGGCGTCGAGCACGACGACACGCACGGCGCGGCGGTGCCTGGGCTGCTCGCCGAGGGCGGCCAGTTCACCGCCGTCACGGAGCATCTGGACCTCACCGGCCGCCCTCGCTATGCCACCGCGTCCCGACGGGCGGACGGCCAGCACGCCCCGATCGGCGCGGCGTGGCAGACTGACTCCTCGTGATGCTCTACGACTGCCGGTCGCCCGCCGATCGGGACCGCGGCATTGCTGCGGCGATCGAGGCGGTCAAGAACGGCGAGCTGGTCGTCCTTCCGACGGACACCGTGTACGGGATCGGCGCGGACGCGTTCACCCCGTACGCGGTCAAGGCGCTGCTGGACGCCAAGGGCCGGGGCCGGCAGATGCCGCCGCCGGTGCTGATCGGCTCGCGACACACGCTGGACGGGTTGGTCTTCTCGCTGCCCACGGCCGCACGGGACCTCGTGGAGGCGTTCTGGCCGGGTGCGCTGACGATCGTGGTCGAGCACTCGCCGAGCCTGCAGTGGGACCTGGGCGACAAGTCGGGCACGGTCGCGGTGCGGATGCCGCTGCACCCGGTGGCGCTGGAGGTGCTGCGCGAGACCGGCCCGATGGCGGTCTCGTCGGCCAACAAGACCGGCCAGCCCGCCGCGGTGACCGCCGAGGAGGCGCGTGACCAGCTCAGCTATTCGGTGCGGGCATACCTGGAGGCCGGGCCCTGCCCGGACCCTGTGCCCAGCACGATCGTGGATCTGACCGGCGAGGTGCCGCGGCTGCTGCGGGCCGGTGCGATCCCCCTGGAGAAGCTGCGCGACGTCGTGCCGGATCTCATCGACGAGCGGGGGGTCTGAGTGCCCCCGTTCACGGTTCTGCACGTCTGCATGGGCAACATCTGCCGCTCGCCGATGGCGGAGCGGCTGCTCGCCCTCGCGGTGCGGGAGCGGTTGACGCGGCGTGCGCAGGACCCGGGTGGGGCCGAGGAGTTGGTGCACAGCCACAGCGCTGGCACAGGTGGTTGGCACGCGGGCGAGGAGATGAACCCGCCGGCGGCGCGGCAGGTCACCGGCCGTGGTGGGGACGTGGAGGGCTTTGCCGCGCGCAAGCTGCGCTCAGATCACATCGACGCCGCCGACCTGGTCCTGACCGCCACCGCCGATCAGCAGGAGTACGTGGTGGCGCTGCGGCCGGACGCGGCGGCCCGCACGTTCGTGCTGGGTGAGTTCGGCAGGCTGCTGGCCGCGGTGGACGCCGCCGCGTTGCCGTCGGGCGAGGCGAACCCGGAGGCCGTGTACGCCCGGGGTGTGGCCCTGGTGGCGGCGGCTCACGACGCCCGGTTGGGCGCTTCGGCGCTGCCCACCGATGATCTGGATGACCCGTGGGGTCGCGGCGACCAGTGTTTCAGCCGGGTCGCTGACGAGATCGAGGAGACGGTCCACCCGCTGGCCGGCGCGCTGCTGCCCTGAGCGTGGCGCGAGTTTCCTCCGGGTTTGGGGAAAACCCGGGGCGAAAGGTGTGTTCCGGGTCATTCTGAACGGGTCCTAGCGTGACCGGCTCCTGCGGGGAGAGCTGATGATCCGGGCCCATCTCGACAAACTGCTGACCGTGGTGATCGCCGGTGTGCTGGCCGGATTGGTGCTGGCCGTCGCCGCCCTACCGGTGGCCCTGGTCTTCGGGATCGGCTTCAACGCCCTGTCGACGCCCTACTCGGAGCTGCCGAACACGCTCCGCGCGCCGCCCACCGCCCAGCGCTCCAACCTCTACGCCAACGACGGCACCACCCTGATCACCTCCTTCTACCAGGAGGACCGAACGGACGTGCCGCTGCACGAGGTGGCCCCGGTGATGCGCCAGGCGATCGTGGCCGCCGAGGACGTCCGGTTCTACCAGCACAGCGGGGTGGACCTGCGGGGCGTGGTACGCGCGTTCACCATCAACAGGCGCGACGGCCAGACCCGGCAGGGCGCCTCCACGCTGACCATGCAGTACGTCCGCAACGTGCTCAGCAGCGACCCTCGGCTGACCGAGCAACAGCGCCAGGCCGCCACCGAGCTCACCACCGTTCGCAAACTTCAGGAGATGCGGTACGCGCTCGCGCTGGAGAGGGAACTCGACAAGGAGGAGATCCTCACCCGCTACCTCAACATCGCCTACTTCGGCGCCGGGGCGTACGGCATCGCGGCGGCCAGCAAGCGCTACTTCTCCCGGTCCCCGGCCGAGCTGACCCTGGCCCAGGCGGCGCTGCTGGCCGGCCTGGTCCAGTCGCCGGACACCGACGACCCGATCAACGGCGACGCCGACAGCGCGCTGGCGCGGCGGTCGTACGTGTTGGAACGGCTGGTGGAGTCGGGGCAGGTGCCCGCGGACGCGGCGGCGGTGGCGCGGGCCGAACCATTGCAGCTACGGCCCAGCGAGACCCCGAACGACTGCGCCGCGGTGCCCGAAGGGCACAACGACTGGGGCTTCTTCTGCGACTGGTTCACCCGCTGGTGGAGCAGTCAGTCCGCATTCGGGGCGACCGCTGACGAGCGGCAGCGCACGCTGCGCCGGGGCGGGCTCTCCATCGTGTCGTCGCTGGACCCGGGGGTGCAGCGGGCCACCACCGAGCAGGTGCTGAAGATTTATCAACCGACGAATGCCAAGGCGGTGCCGACCGCCGTGGTGCAACCGGGCACCGGGCGGGTGCTGGCGATGTCGGTGAACCGCGCCTACAGCGTGAAGGGCAACCCGGTCGGGCAGAAGAACCACCCGAACACGGTCAACCAGTTGATCGCCGGCGGCGGTGCGATCGAGGGGTACCAGGGCGGCTCGACGTTCAAGCTCTTCACCATGCTGGCGGCGCTGGAGTCCGGCCTGCCGCTGTCGACCGACTTCGTGGCGCCGACCCAGTTGCTCACCCGCTTCCCGGCGACCGGTGAGGCGAGCTGCGACGGCCGCTGGTGCCCGGAGAACGCCGACCCGTCGTCGATGGACGGCCCGCGCACCATGTGGAGCGCGTTCGGGCGCTCGGTGAACACCTACTTCGCCTGGCTCACCGAGCGGGTGGGCGCCGACCGGGTGGTGGAGATGGCCGAGCGGCTCGGCATCGTTCTGCGCGCTGACTCCGATGCCCACCTGGCCCGGTACGAGGCGAAGAGCTGGGGCGCGTTCACCCTGGGCGTTGCCGCCACCACCCCACTCGACCTGGCCACCGCGTACGCCGCGGTGGCGGCCGAGGGAACCTGGTGCGCGCCACTGCCGGTGGTCTCGATCACCGACGCGGGCGGACGGCCGGTCGACGCCGCCAAGCCGGACTGCCGACAGGTGCTCGACGCCGACGTGGCCCGCGCGGCCACCGACGCGGCCCGCTGCCCGGTCGGCGACCAGTCGATGTACGGGCGATGCGACGGTGCCACCGCACCCGACCTGCGCGCGAAGGTCGGCCGTCCGGTGGCGGGCAAGACCGGCAGCTCGGAGCGGTACGAGACGGAGACGGTGGTGGCGTTCACTCCGCAGCTCGTGGTCGCCTCGATGGCGGCGAACCCGGACGATCCCCGGGACGCGGTCGGTCAGGCGGTGCAGACCCGAATGGTGAACGCGGTCAGCGAGGTGCTCTCCGTCGCCCTGCGCGACCAACCGGTACGCGACTTCGTCCCGCCAAGCGAACGCACCGCCCTCCAGGTCACCGGAGCACGCACCGGCAACTGACCCACCCCACCCGCCCCACCCGCCCCACCCACCCCACCCCCACCCCACCCCCACCCCGCCCCCGCCCCCGCCCCCCACCCCGACTCAGTTGATCAAGGAGTTGTGGTGGGCGTTTGCTCCATACACGCCCCTTCTGCGCGGCACCACAACTCCATGATCGACGCGGGCGCGGTGGCGCGGTGGCGCGCGGGCGCGGGGTCGAGGTCGGGGCGGTGGGGCGGGGGTGGGGGGTGGGGGTTAGGGGGTTTGTTCGGCGTTGCGGCCTATGTTGCGCGCCATTCCGCCGAAGACCACCGCGTGGAACGGGGCCACCGATCCCCAGTAGGCGTGCCCGGCCAGCCCGCGTGGCAGGAAGACCGCTCGTTGCTGGTAGCGGCTGCGGCCATCGTCGGTCGGCAGCACCCGCATCTCCAGCCAGGCCCGGCCGGGCAGCCGCATCTCGGCGCGCAGCCGCAGCAGCTCGCCCGGGATGATCTCCTCGACCCGCCAGAAGTCCAGCCCCTCACCGACCTGCAGGCGATGCGGGTCGCGCCGGCCCCGACGCAGCCCCACGCCGCCGACCAGCCGGTCCAACCAGCCGCGGATCGACCAGGCGAGCGGGAACGAGTACCAGCCGTGTTCGCCGCCGACGCCTTCGATGACCCGCCAGAGCGCCGCCGGTGGAGCGTCCACCGCCCTCTCGCGAACATCGATGTAGGTGGTGCCGCCGGACCAGTCCGGGTCGCTGGGCAGCGGCTCGGCGGGCGCGTCCGGGCCGCTGGCGGTCGACCAGCGGGTCTCCACCTGGGCGTCGCGCACCTTGGCGAGCGCCAGCGCCACGGCCTGGTCGAAGCCGGTCAGCCCGCCGGGTGGGTCGGGCACGTACCGGGCGATGTCGTGTTCGTGCGCGACCGCCTCGTGGATCAGGCTCTCCACCAGGGGGCGGGCGATCGCGTTCGGCACCGGGGTGATCAGGCCGACCCAGTGCGAGGAGAGCGACGGGGTGAGCGGGCGGACCGGCACGATGACCCGCCGGCGCAGCCCGGCCACCCGGGCGTAGCGCTGCATCATCTCGCTGAAGGTCAGCACGTCCGGCCCGGCGATGTCGAAGCCCCGGTTGACCTCCGGTGGCAGCTCACCGCAGCCGGCCAGGTAGCGCAGCACGTCGCGGACCGCGATCGGCTGGATCCGGTTGCGGACCCAGCGCGGGGTGATCATGGCGGGCAGGCGCTCGGTGAGGTACCGCAGCATCTCGAACGACGCCGAGCCGGAGCCGATGATGACCGCGGCGCGGAGCACCGCCGTGGGCACCCCGCTGGCCAGCAGGATCCGGCCCACCTCGGCCCGGGACCGCAGGTGCGGGGAGGGCACCTCCGCGTCGGACGCCGGCTCCGGGCCGCCCAGGTAGACGATTCGGCGTACGCCGGCCGCGCGGGCCGCCTCCGCGAAGTTGGTCGCCGCCGTCCGGTCAGCCTCCTCGAAGTCGGGCCGGCCCAGCGAGTGCACCAGGAAGTAGGCGACGTCCACGTCGGCGAACGAGGCGGGCAGTGTCTCCGGCCGGCTGAGGTCCCCCTCGACGATCTCGGCCGCCGAGGCCCAGGGCACGTCGCGCAGCCGCACCGCCTTGCGGGCCAGGCAGCGCACGGTGTGCCCGTCGGCGAGCAGCAGTGGTGTCAGCCGCCCGCCGATGTAACCGGTGGCTCCGGTGACGAGGCATCTCACAAGTCCCAGTGTGCGGCCCCCTAGACTCGTTCGCTGTGGAGACCGAGACGAGCACCTTCTGGGGGCCGGATTTTGCGCAGCTCAGGGCCACTGATCCGGAGATCGCCGGGGTGGTCCTCGGCGAACTGGACCGGTTGCGGGGCGGCCTGCAACTCATCGCCAGCGAGAATCTGACCTCGCCGGCGGTGCTGGCCGCGCTTGGTTCGACGCTGACCAACAAGTACGCCGAGGGCTACCCGGGTCGGCGTTACTACGGCGGCTGCGCCGAGGTGGACCGGGCCGAGGAGATCGGCATCGCGCGGGCCAAGGAGCTCTTCGGGGCCGAGCATGCCAACCTCCAGCCGCACTCCGGGGCGAGCGCCAACCTGGCCGCGTACGCCGCGCTGGTGCAGCCGGGGGACACGGTGCTGGCGATGGACCTGCCGCACGGTGGGCACCTCACCCACGGCAGCCGGGTGAACTTCTCCGGCAAGTGGTTCCACCCGGTCGGCTACCCGGTCCGGCCGGACACCGAGCTGATCGACTACGACGAGGTACGGGACCTGGCGCGCGCGCACCGACCCAAGCTGATCATTTGTGGGGCGACCGCGTACCCCCGCCTGATCGACTTCGCGCGGTTCCGGGAGATCGCCGACGAGGTCGGCGCGTACCTGATGGTGGATGCGGCGCACTTCATCGGCCTGGTCGCCGGTCGGGCGATCCCGTCCCCGGTGCCGTACGCCGACGTCGTCTGCGCCACCACCCACAAGGTGCTGCGCGGCCCGCGTGGCGGCATGATCCTGTGCCGCGAGTCGCTTGCCCAGCGGATCGACAAGGCGGTCTTCCCGTTCACCCAGGGCGGCCCGCTGATGCACGCGGTCGCCGCCAAGGCGGTCGCGCTGCGCGAGGCCGCCCAGCCGGAGTTCCAGACGTACGCCAGGCAGGTGATCAGCAACGCCCAGGCGCTCGCCGCCGGGCTGGCCGACGAGGGGATGCGCCCGGTGTCCGGCGGCACCGACACCCACCTCGCCCTGATCGACCTGCGGGAGCTGGGGGTGACCGGCGCCGAGGCCGAGCGTCGCTGCGACACCGCGTTGATCACCCTGAACAAGAACGCCATCCCGTACGACCCGCAGCCGCCGATGGTCGCCTCCGGCATCCGGGTGGGCACGCCGAGTGTCACCACGCAGGGCATGCGGGAGGGGGAGCTAAGGCAGGTCGCCTCCCTGATCGCCCGTGCGGTGCGCACCGATCCCGGGGCACCGGGCGGCGCTGACGAGCTGACCCGGGTCGGTGCCGAGGTGGCCGAGCTGGTCGCGGCGTTCCCGGCGTACCCCCGTGGCTGAGCCCGGGATGGTCGAGGCCGACACCGACCGGCGTTGGCGGCTGCGACACCTGCCGGTGCTCCTGACCGCGTCGGCCGCGCTGGCCGCGGTCGCCGCGGTGGTGGGTGCCGTGACCGGCGGGGCGACGGCCGCGCTCGGCGCGGCGGCCGGGGTGGGCGTCACGGTGCTCAGTTACACCCTCACCACGGTGGTGCTGGCCCGGGCAGACCAGATCAACCCGCAGTTGTTGTTGCCGCTCGGGCTGGGCCTGTACGTGCTGAAGTTCACCCTGTTGGGTGTGGTGATGGTAGCGGTGGCATCCACCGGCTGGCCTGGGTTGATCCCGCTCTGCCTCGGCATCGTCGCCGGGGTGGCAGTGTGGACTGCGGTGCACATCTGGTGGCTGACCACGGTGCACGCCCGTCGGTCGCGCAGCTGACCTGCCGATCGGCCGGTCGTCCCACCTAGCGGACGCGCGGCAATGTGTCGGCCTCCGGTCATTTTCCGACGGGCGGAAGGGGAGTAGCGTGCCCACAGACGACGGCGCCCACGAGAAGCCCACACAACCACGGTTGTGCGGGGGGTGAGGCACAGCCTCGTCTTCCCGGCTGATATCGTTCGCCCCGTCATGGCTGGTGACCAAACCCCCCGTCCCGCCGGCGAACCAGACGAAATTCCGTCCGGTGCCGGTCAGGGTTGGACCGCGCTCAGCTACCTCATCGGAGGCATGCTCGTGTGGGGTTTCATCGGCTGGCTGGTTGACCAGTGGCTCGACACCGGCGGCGTCGCCACCGGGATCGGCGTCGTGCTCGGTATGGCCGGGGGAATCATCCTGGTCGTCCGCCGACTCGGCACGCCTACTTAGGAAGGGACGCGGTGTTCGGACAGGCGAACGTTCTGGCAGCGGGCCAGGCGGCATTCCCACCCAGTGTGGAGGACTTTTACCTGCCCAGCATCCTGCCCTGGGGTGCGCACGACTCGTACTGGTTCACCAAGATCACGGCGATGGTCTGGATCGCGGTCGGCGTCCTGATCATCTTCTTCCTGGCGACCTACCGGAATCCGCAGCTGGTGCCGACCAAGAAGCAGTGGTTCGCCGAGTCGATCTACGGCTTCGTGCGGAACAACATCGCGGTCGACATGATCGGTCACGCGGGTGTGCGGTTCGCCCCTTACTTCACGACGCTGTTCTGCTTCGTGCTGTTGACGAACGCGTTCGCGATCATCCCGTTCTTCCAGATCTCGCCGAACTCGCACATCGCCTTCCCGGCGATCCTCGCGATCATCAGCTACGTGCTGTTCAACTACATCGGCATCCGGCACCACGGCTTCGTGAAGTACTTCAAGAACTCGCTGATCCCGCCGGCACCGTGGTACATCCTGCCGCTGCTGATCCCGATCGAGCTCTTCTCGACCTTCATCGTCCGGCCGTTCTCGCTCGCGGTTCGTCTCTTCGCGAACATGTTCGCCGGTCACATGCTCCTGCTGGTCTTCACGCTCGGCGGCTTCGCCATGCTGAGCGCAAACGCCTGGCTGGCTCCGGTTTCGGTGCTCTCCTGGGTGATGACCATCGCGCTCACCTTCCTGGAGTTCCTGGTGATCTGCCTGCAGGCATACGTCTTCACCGTCCTCACCGCCAGTTACGTGCAGGGCGCGCTCGCCGAAGAGCACTGATCCACCGCACCAACCGTTGTCGTCCCGCGTGAGAGTCACGCGTGATAACCAGGAGGAACCACACCAATGGACGCTAGCGTTCTCGCCGAGGTCACCGGTAGCACCGCTGCCATCGGCTACGGCCTCGCCGCCATCGGCCCGGGCATCGGCGTTGGCCTGGTCTTCGCTGCCTACATTCAGTCGACCGCCCGTCAGCCGGAATCCTCGCGGATGACCCTGCCCTACGTCTGGATCGGCTTCGCCGTCATCGAGGCGCTGGCGCTGCTGGGCATCGCCTTCGGCTTCATCTGGGCCGGTACTGCTAGCTGATTCCGCCCTTAGACCGGGAGGTAACCATGTTTTTCCTCGCCGCTGAGGGTGGTGAGTCGACCCACAACCCGATCATCCCGCTCTGGCAGGAGATCGTGGTTGGTTCGGTCGCCTTCGCCGTGCTCTGCTTCGTGTTGATGAAGTTCGTCTTCCCGCGCATGGAGCAGACGTTCCAGGCTCGGGTCGACGCGATCGAGGGCGGCATCAAGCGCGCCGAGGCCGCCCAGGCCGAGGCGAACCAGCTGCTCGAGCAGTACCGTGCCCAGCTCGCTGAGGCCCGGACCGACGCCGCCAAGATCCGTGACGACGCTCGGGCCGACGCCGAGGGCATCCGGCAGGACATCCTCGCCAAGGCGCGGGAAGAGTCCGACCGGGTCATCCAGTCCGGTAAGGACGCGCTCGCCGCCGAGCGGGCCACCATCGTGCGTGAGCTGCGTGCCGAGGTCGGCACGATCGCGGTGGACCTGGCCAGCAAGATCGTTGGCGAGTCGCTGGCCGACGAGGCGCGACGCAAGGGCACCGTCGACCGGTTCCTGAGCGGTCTCGAAAGCACGGGGGCCCGCTGATGCAGGCCGCCAGCCGGGAGTCGTACAAGGTCGCGGCCGAGCGCCTCGACGCGTACGTTCGCGGCACCGACGCGGTCGACGTGGCGCACACCGCGAACGACCTGCTCGCCGTCGCCGGGCTGCTGCGACGGGAGCCCCGGCTGCGCCGGGCGCTCTCGGACCCGGCCCGGTCCGGCGAGGACCGCGCCGAACTACTCAGCGGGATGCTGCGCGGCAAGATCGGCGAGGCAGCGCTCGAGCTGCTCGCCGCGCTGGTCGCCGGCCGCTGGTCGGCGCCGTCGGAGTTGCTCGACGGCACCGAGAGGCTCGGTGTGGAGGCGGTGCTGGCTAGCACCGAGGCCGCCGGTGACCTGGGCGAGGTCGAGGACGAGCTGTTCCGTTTCGGGCAGGTCGTCACCGGCCAGCCCGCGCTCTCGGCGGTGCTGTCCAACCCCGCGGCCCCAGTGGACCAGCGGGGGGTCCTGGTCGGCGAGTTGCTCGCCGGCAAGGCTCGCCTGGCCACCGTCCGCCTCATCGAGGTGGCGCTGTCCGGCTTCGGTGGGCGCTCCTTCAGTGGATCGCTCACCCGGCTGGTCGAGCTCGCCGCCGAACGGCGGGACCGTCAGGTGGCCTACGTCACCGTGGCGGCCCCGTTGAGTGACGAGGAGGAGCGCCGCCTGGGTGCGAGCCTCAGCGCGATATACGGTCGAGAGGTCTCCGTCAAGCAGACGGTCGACCCCCACGTCCTGGGTGGCGTGAGCGTGCGGGTCGATTCCGACCTGTACGACGGCACCATCCTCCGCCGCCTCAACGAGACCCGCAACGCGCTCGCGAAGCGCTGATCGGCTTCGCCGTCCAACGGCTGAGCGGCTCCGCCGCCCAGCGTTGGGGCGGCTTCGTCGCCCAGCGCCCGGATTGACAGACGCCATTCGGACCGGTCGGTACTAGGTATCCCGGGCCCCTGAATTTTAAGGAAGCAGAGGATGGCCGAGCTGACCATCTCGACGGAAGAGATCCGCGGCGCCCTGGAGCGCTACGTCTCCTCCTACTCGTCCGACGTCTCCCGCGAGGAGGTCGGCACCGTCGCCGACACCGGCGACGGCATCGCCCACGTCGAGGGCCTGCCCTCGACCATGACCAACGAGCTCCTGGAGTTCGAGGACGGCACGCTCGGCGTGGCGTTGAACCTCGACGTCCGGGAGATCGGTGTCGTCGTTCTCGGTGACTCCTCCAAGCTGGAGGAGGGGCAGCGCGTCAAGCGCACCGAGCGGGTGCTCTCCGTCCCGGTCGGCGACGCCTTCCTCGGTCGCGTGGTCGACGCGCTCGGCCAGCCGATCGACGGGCTCGGTGACATCGCCAACGAGGGCTTCCGCGAGCTGGAGCTGCAGGCTCCGAACGTGATGTCCCGCCAGTCGGTGTCCGAGCCGCTGCAGACCGGCATCAAGGCGATCGACGCGATGACCCCGATCGGTCGGGGCCAGCGGCAGCTGATCATCGGTGACCGGAAGACCGGCAAGACCACGGTCGCGCTGGACGCCATCCTCAACCAGCGGGACAACTGGCGCACCGGCGACCCGAAGAAGCAGGTTCGCTGCATCTACGTCGGCATCGGCCAGAAGGCCTCCACGATCGCCTCGATCAAGGGGCAGCTGGAGGAGGCCGGGGCGATGGAATACACCACCATCGTCGCTTCCCCGGCGTCCGACCCGGCCGGCTTCAAGTACCTCGCCCCGTACACCGGCTCGTCCATCGGGCAGCACTGGATGTACGGCGGCAAGCACGTCCTCATCGTCTTCGACGACCTGAGCAAGCAGGCCGAGGCGTACCGGGCAGTGTCGCTGTTGCTGCGTCGCCCGCCGGGCCGGGAGGCGTACCCGGGTGACGTCTTCTACCTGCACTCCCGCCTGCTGGAGCGCTGCGCGAAGCTCTCCGACGAGCTGGGTGGCGGCTCGATGACCGGTCTGCCGATCATCGAGACGAAGGCCAACGACATCTCGGCCTTCATCCCGACCAACGTCATCTCGATCACCGACGGCCAGATCTTCCTCGAGACCGACCTGTTCAACCAGGGCGTCCGGCCGGCGATCAACGTCGGCACCTCGGTCTCCCGGGTCGGCGGCGCGGCGCAGGTGAAGCCGATGCGTAAGGTCGCCGGTTCGCTGCGGCTCAACCTGGCCCAGTACCGCGAGCTGGAGGCGTTCGCCGCCTTCGCCTCCGACCTGGACCGGGCCTCCCGGGCCCAGCTGGACCGCGGCGTCCGCCTGGTCGAGCTGCTCAAGCAGCCGAACTACTCGCCGTACCCGGTGCAGGAAGAGGTCGTCTCGGTCTGGGCCGGCACCGAGGGCAAGCTGGACGACATCCCCGTGGGTGAGATCCGGCGCTTCGAGGCGGAGTTCCTCCAGTACCTGCGGCACAAGCACGCGGGTGTGCTGGCCGGGATCGCTGACAACCAGTGGAGCGATGACATCATCGCCTCCCTGGACTCCGCGATCAGCGAGTTCAAGCAGGTCTTCCTCGGCAAGGCCGACGAGCGTCAGGTCAACGACGCACCGGCCGCGCCGCTGGAGGGCGAGGAGAACCGCGAGACGGTGACCCGCTTCCGCGACGGCACGACCGACCGCCCGGCCGAGAGCTGATCCCGTGGCGGCCCAGGTACGCGTTCTTCGTCAACGGATCCGCTCGGCGAAGTCGATGAAGAAGATCACCAAGGCGATGGAGCTCGTGGCGACGAGCCGGATCGCCAAGGCCCAGGCCCGGGTGCAGGCGTCCCTGCCGTACGCCCAGGCCATCACCGGCGTGCTCACGGCGCTGGCGTCCAACGCGCGGATCGACCACCCGTTGCTCACCCCGCGCGAGCGGGTGCGGCGGGCGGGCGTCCTGCTGGTCACCAGCGACCGCGGCCTGGCCGGCGGTTACAGCTCCAACGCGATCAGGATGGCGGAGTCGCTGATCGCGCGGCTCAAGGCGGACGGCAAGGAGCCGGTGCTCTACGTCATCGGGCGTAAGGGCGTCGGGTTCTACCGGTTCCGCGATCGGCCGATCGAGGCGAACTGGACCGGGTTCAGCGAGCAGCCGTCGTTCGAGGACGCCCGCGCGGTGGGTGAGACGCTGATCAAGGCGTTCACGGCCGGTGCGGACGACGTCGACGGTGGTGCCGGTGCGGACGGGGTGCTCGGCGTCGACGAGTTGCACATCGTCTACACCGAGTTCCACTCGCTGATGACGCAGAACCCGGTCACCAAGGTCATCGGTCCGATGCAGGTGGAGGACCGGCCGCGCTCCGAGGGGCTGCTGCCGGCGTACGAGTTCGAGCCGGAGGCGGAGGCGCTGCTCGACGCGCTCCTGCCGAGGTACATCAACACGCGGATCTACGCGGCGTTGATCGAGTCGGCGGCGAGTGAGTCGGCGGCACGGCGGCGGGCGATGAAGAGCGCCACCGACAACGCCGAAGACATGATCGACAAGTACACGCGTGAGATGAACTCGGCCCGGCAGGCCGGGATCACCCAGGAGATCAGCGAGATCGTCGGCGGCGCGAACGCGCTGGCCGCGTCGGGAAGTGAAGTGTGATGACTGCACCAGTAGAGACCAAGACGGCCACGGGTCGCGTGGTCCGGGTCATCGGCCCGGTCGTCGACGCCGAGTTCCCGCGCGACGCCATGCCGGCCCTGTTCAACGCCCTGAACGTTGACGTGAACCTGTCCGGCGGTGAGAAGACGCTGACCCTGGAGGTTGCCCAGCACCTGGGTGACAACCTGGTTCGCGCCATCTCGATGCAGCCGACGGACGGTCTGGTTCGCGGCGCGGAGGTGCGTGACCGCGGCGAGCCGATCAGCGTTCCGGTGGGCGACGCGGTCAAGGGCCACGTGTTCAACGCGATCGGCGAATGCCTCAACCTCACCGAGGGTGAGACCATCCAGGCCGACGACCGGTGGGGCATCCACCGCAAGGCCCCGGCCTTCGCCGACCTGGAGCCGAAGACCGAGATGCTGGAGACCGGCATCAAGGTCATCGACCTGCTCGCCCCGTACGTCAAGGGCGGCAAGATCGGTCTGTTCGGCGGCGCGGGTGTGGGCAAGACGGTGCTCATCCAGGAGATGATCACCCGTGTGGCCCGCAACTTCGGTGGTACCTCGGTCTTCGCCGGCGTGGGTGAGCGCACCCGTGAGGGCAACGACCTCATCGCCGAGATGACCGAGTCCGGCGTCATCGACAAGACCGCGCTGGTCTTCGGCCAGATGGACGAGCCGCCGGGCACCCGGCTGCGGGTGGCGCTCTCCGCGCTGACCATGGCGGAGTACTTCCGCGACGTGAAGAAGCAGGAGGTGCTGCTCTTCATCGACAACATCTTCCGCTTCACCCAGGCCGGTTCGGAGGTCTCCACCCTGCTCGGCCGTATGCCGAGCGCGGTGGGTTACCAGCCGACCCTGGCCGACGAGATGGGCGAGCTCCAGGAGCGGATCACCTCCGTCCGGGGCCAGGCCATCACCTCCATGCAGGCGATCTACGTGCCGGCGGACGACTACACCGACCCCGCCCCGGCCACCACGTTCGCCCACCTGGACGCGACCACCAACCTGGAGCGGTCGATCTCCGACAAGGGCATCTACCCGGCCGTGGACCCGCTGGCGTCCTCGTCCCGGATCCTCGCCCCGGAGTTCGTCGGCGCCGAGCACTTCCAGGTCGCCACCGAGGTGAAGCGGATCCTGCAGCGCTACCGCGACCTGCAGGACATCATCGCCATCCTCGGCATCGAGGAGCTCTCCGAGGAAGACAAGATCACCGTGCAGCGCGCGCGGCGGATCGAGCGCTTTCTGTCGCAGAACACCTACGCGGCGGAGCAGTTCACCGGCGTGGCGGGCTCGACGGTCCCGATCAAGGAGACCATCGAGGCGTTCCGCAAGATCAGCGAGGGCGAGTACGACCACTTCCCCGAGCAGGCGTTCTTCATGTGCGGCGGTCTTGAGGACCTGGAGCGCAAGGCCGAGGAACTGATGAAGGACTGACAGCTCGATCAGAGCTGAAACAAAAGACTGCCCCGGCAACGCCGGGGCAGTCTTTTGTTCATCTTCGCGTCCTATCATCGTCGCGGTCCGTTACTCCTGGTCGTCGGTTCCGAGTCGCCCGAGATACGGTCGATCCGCGCTCACCTTGAACGAGCGTTGATCTTTGCAACCTTTCGACGACGTGCGCCCGTCTTCCTCTTCGTGGGCGTAACGAACGGAGATGCTCGTGGGTAAGGCCGGCAAGAGTGGCCGCAAGTCGTCCGTCTGGCGTGGTGTGCCGCGCTGGGCCAGGATCTGCACGGTGTTCGGCACCGTGCTGACCGTGCTCAGCGGGGCGGTGCTGGTCGGCACTGAGGTCCTCCTGGCCCGCTACGAGGGGGCGGTCGGCAAGGCCGACCTGTTCGGCGACCAGGCGGCGGGTGCCCAGGCGAAGAAGAGTGAGATCAAGGGCCCGCTCAACATCCTGCTCGTGGGCATCGACCCGCGTACGCCGACGGCGGCGCCCCTGGCCGACTCGATCATGGTGCTGCACGTTCCGGCGTCGATGGACCGGGCCTACCTGTTCTCGATGCCACGGGACCTCTACGTGCACATCCCGCCGTTCAAGAAGGCCGAGTTCCCGGGCGAGACCACGAAGATCAACGCCGCCATGTCGTTCGGCAGCCGGGTCCCCGGGGCGAACCCGGACGCGGCGCGGGGCTTCGAGCTGCTGGCCACGACCGTGCAGAACGTGACCGGCATCAAGCGGTTCGACGCTGGCGCGATCATCAACTTCACCGGCTTCCAGAAGATCGTCGATGCCATCGGCGGTGTTGACATGTACATCGAGCGGGACGTGAAGTCCGAGCACAAGCAGCCGGACGGCACGGCACGGCCGGGCAATACGCGCGGCGAGGGCTATGTCGGCCCGCAGGCGATCTACAAGAAGGGCAACCAGCACCTGAGCGGGTGGCAGGCACTGGACTACGTCCGGCAGCGTTACCCGAAGAATGGTGTCCTGGACTCCGACTACGGCCGGCAGCGCCACCAGCAGCAGTTCGTCAAGGCCATGGTCGGCCAGGCGTTCAGCGCAGACGTGGTGTCCAACCCCATCAAGCTGGACAAGGTGCTCCGCGCCGCCGGCCAGTCGCTGATCTTCAACGGTCGGGGCAACAGCGTTGTCGACTTCGGGATCGCCCTGAAGGACGTCCGCCCCAACACGATCCAGATGATCAAGCTTCCCGGTGGTGGGGTCTTCGAAGGCAAGAAGTACCTGGGTGAGCAGTTCCAGGCAGGCGTACCGGACTTCTTCACAGCCCTGCACAACGAGCAACTCGACCCGTTCCTACTGGAGCACCCGGAATTCCTGAACAAGGCCAAATAGACGTGGCGCGGTTCTCCCCACCCGTGTTGGGAGCGCGTGAGCGTCAGGCTAGACTTTCGGCAATCCGTCGCCGCAGCAAGGAGACAGCGTGGCACAGCAGCTTCACGTCGAGCTCGTCGCCGTCGAGGAGAAGGTCTGGTCGGGTGACGCCGAAATGGTCGTCGCCCGGACGACCGAAGGCGAGCTCGGTGTCCTGCCAGGGCACGCGCCGCTCCTCGGTCAGCTCGCCGAGCCCGGCCAGGTGCGCATCAAGCTTGCCGGCGGTGAGCAGGTCTCCTACGAGGTGGCCGGCGGCTTCCTCTCGGTGAGCGCCAACGGCGTCATCGTGTTGGCCGAGAGCGCAACCCCGGTTTCCGCGCAGAGCCGCTGAGCCGTACCGGGGATGGAGATCGTCGGAGGATTCGGAATCGGCGTTGTCGTCATCCTCGGCGCGCTTCTCATCCTCTTCGTCCGGCGAGCTCTGGTCACCCGCAGCGGTGGCATCATCCGGCTCAGCGTCCGGGTCACCACCATGCTCGACGGTCGCGGCTGGTCACCGGGCTTCGGCCGGTTCGCGGGTGACGAGCTGCGCTGGTATCGGATGTTCAGCTTCGCGCTGCGGCCCAAGCGTGTGCTCTCCCGCAAGGGCCTCGCGGTGGAGCGCCGTCGCTTGCCGGAGGGTCAGGAGCGGCTCTCCATGCCGGCCGACTGGGTGATTCTCCGCTGTACCAGTCACCACGCACCGGTGGAGATCGCCATGGCGCGGTCGACCGTGACCGGCTTCCTTTCTTGGCTCGAGGCCGCCCCTCCGGGGGCGGTCTCGCCGCGTATGGCCTCCCAGGACTGGCCCGCCGCCTGACCCGTCGTTGGTCGCTGTCAGGGTTTCCGGCGGCTTGATCGACACGGTATCGGCGATGTCGGGGTGTCCGGCTGGCTTGGATGCCCCGACATCGCCGACCTGGAGTTGATCAAGGGGTCGGGTCAGCCGGCCAGCCCAGCTTGTCGAGGAGCCGCCCCCGGCTACGCGTGGGGGCGGCCAGATCGGGAACCCACACCTCGACGTGGTGCAGAGTGCCCCCGTTCAGCGCTTGCCGCCCGGCACCCATAGCACATCGCCCGCCGGATTTGCCGTTCTTGACAGGATAAAGAGCAGATCGGAGAGCCGGTTGAGATACTTTGCCGGGAGCGGGCTGGTCCGTTCCGGATCGTGGCTCACCAGCGCCCACGCTGACCGTTCGGCACGCCGGGCGATGGTCCGCGCCACGTGCAGCAGCGCCGCACCCGCGGTGCCGCCGGGGAGGATGAAGGAGTCGAGGTTGCTCAGGCGTGCGTTGTACTCGTCGCACCAACCTTCCAAGCGCTCGACGTACTCCTCGGTCACCCGCAGCGGCGGGTACTTCGGGTCCGGCTCGACCGGGGTGGCCAGGTCGGCGCCCACGTCGAAAAGGTCGTTCTGCACCGACCCCAGCACGCCCCGCAGTTCCTCGTCGAGATCGCCCAGGGCGATAGCGGCGCCGATCGCCGCGTTGCACTCGTCGACATCCGCGTACCCGGCGATCCGTGGATCGGTCTTCGGCACCTGCTCGTTGTTGCTCAGCCTGGTCATGCCGGCATCGCCGGCCTTGGTGTAGATGCGCGTGAGGTGGACGGCCATGACGCACAGCCTACGGATTCCCGACCTGACGATCCCGACGCGGCCGGACAACACTGCCGGCTGGCCGGTGGTGGCGGGTCCCGGCGACGCCGGCGATCCAGCGGTCAGCGATGTCGACGTCATCCGGGTCCACGGTGACGCCCGACTGGCCGGCACCGTGCACGTGGTCGGCGCCAAGAACTCGGCGTTGAAGTTGATGGCCGCCGCGCTGCTCGCACCGGGCCGCAGCGTGATCACGAATGTCCCGCGGATCACCGACATCGCGATCATGGGGGAGGTGCTGCGTCGGCTGGGCTGTGACGTCCGGTTCGACGCGGACGACCCGGTGGACCCGATGGTCGCCCGCGGTGGCGTGGCCCGGTCCCGTTCGGTGACCATCGACGTGCCTGAGCAGCCGGGCGCGGACGCCGACTACGACCTGGTCCGACGGTTGCGCGCGTCGATCTGCGTGCTCGGCCCGCTGCTGGCCCGCCGGGGGTACGTGCGGGTGGCCCATCCCGGCGGCGACGCCATCGGGTCACGGGGGCTGGACATGCACATCTCCGGGCTGACCCGGATGGGCGCGGAGATTTCCGGTGAGCACGGCTTCGTCATCGCCTCCGCCCCGCACGGGCTGCGCGGCGCGGACATCGTGCTGGACTTCCCGAGCGTCGGCGCGACCGAGAACCTGGTGATGGCGGCGGTGCTGGCCCAGGGCACCACGATGATCGACAACGCGGCCCGGGAGCCGGAGATCGTCGACATCTGCACGATGCTCAACCAGATGGGCGCACGGATCTCCGGTGCCGGCACGTCCATGTTGCGGATCACCGGGGTGCCCGGCCTACGACCGGTCCGGCACGCCACGGTGGGGGACCGCATCGTCGCCGGCACCTGGGCGTTCGGGGCGGCGATGACCCGGGGCGATGTGACGGTGACCGGGCTGGACCCGGCGTTCCTGGAGGTCGCGCTGGACAAGGTGGTGGCGGCCGGCGGCCTGGTGGAGACCCAGGGGGACGGCTTCCGGGTACGCATGGACGACCCGCCCCGAGCGGTGGACGTGGTGACGCTGCCGTACCCCGGCTTCGCCACCGACCTCCTGCCGATGGCGATCGGGCTGGCCGCGGTCAGCGACGGCGCCTCCCTGATCACCGAGAACATCTTCGACGGCCGGTTCATGTTCGCGAACGAGATGATGCGGCTGGGCGCGGACATCAAGACCGACGGGCACCACGCGGTGGTCCGGGGGCGGGACCGGCTCTCCGGTGCCCCGGTGCGGGCCACCGACATCCGCGCCGGCGCAGGGCTGATCATCGCCGGGCTCTGCGCGGAGGGGGTCACCGAGGTCTCCCATGTGCACCACGTCGACCGGGGTTACCCGGACTTCGTGGCCGACCTGCGGGCACTCGGGGTGGCCGTCGAGCGGGGCACCACGCCGGAGGAACCGGCGCTGGAGATCTGACGCCCGACCGGGCTTAGCCATCGTTCAGGCTCGCCGACTAGGGTGCAGGGAGGCACTCAATCGCAGCGAGGGAGAAGTAGATGGCGGGTCGACTCGCAGTCGTCGGGGCCGGGCTGATGGGCTCCGGCATCGCCCAGGTGGCGGCGCAGGCCGGCTGGCAGGTGACGTTGCGTGATCTGGACGACGCGGCCACCACCCGGGGGCTCGGCGGCATCCGGAAGTCACTGGAGAAGTTCGCCGAGAAGGGCCGGATCGAGGCGTCCGAGGTCGAGGCGACGCTCGCCCGGATCACCCCGACCACCGACCTGGAGGCGGCGGCGGACGCGGACATCGTGGTCGAGGCGGTCTTCGAGCGGCTGGAGATCAAGCACGAGGTGTTCCGCGCCCTGGACAAGATCTGCAAGGCCGATGCGGTGCTCGCCACCAACACCTCGGCCATTCCGGTCACCCAGATCGCCGCGGTCACCGAGCGGCCCGAGGCCGTCGTCGGTACGCACTTCTTCTCCCCGGTGCCGATGATGCAGCTCTGCGAGCTGGTCCGTGGCTACAAGACCAGCGACGCCACGCTGGCCACCGTGCGGGCCTTCGCCGAGGAGATCGGCAAGACGGTCGTGGTGGTCAACCGGGACATCGCCGGCTTCGTCACCACCCGGCTGATCTCCGCCCTCGTGGTGGAGGCGGTCAAGCTGGTCGAGTCCGGCGTGGTGTCCGCGGAGGACCTGGACACGGCCTGCCGCCTGGGCTTCGGGCACGCCATGGGCCCGCTGGCCACCACCGACCTGACCGGCGTCGACGTGCTGCTGCACGCCTCGAAGAACATCTACACCGACACCGCGGACGAGAAGTTCTTCCCGCCGGAGCTGCTCCAGCGGATGGTCACCGCCGGAGACCTGGGCCGCAAGACCGGCAAGGGCTTCTACACGTACTAACCCCCACCGCGCCCCCGCCCCGCCGCCCGCCCCGCCCCGCCCCGCCGCGCCCCGCCGCCCCCGCGCCCCGCCGATCTAGGGCTAATCGCTGTCGTTTGAGATCAACAAGCAACAACGAGCCCTAGATCGGCGGGGTAGGGGCGGGCGGGGTAGGGGCGGGCGGGGTAGGGCGGGGCGGGGTAGGGGTGCGGGGTAGGGGGGCCGGGCGGGTGACTGGGCCGGGCCGGAGGCGGGTGGGTTAGCCGTCGCGCTTTGTGGTCCAGCGGAAGGTGGTTAGGCAGAGCACCACGCCGATCACGCACCACAGGGCCAGCACCAGCGCGACCCGGCCCAGCTCGAACGAGCCGCCCGGTTCCTGGGCGCCGAAGCTGGACGGCAGGAAGACCGACCGCAGCCCCTGGCACATCCACTTGAGCGGGAACAGTGCCGCCACCTGCTGCATCCAGGTGGGCAGGTCGGTGAAGACGAAGAAGACGCCGGAGATGAACTGGAGCACCAGGGCGACCGGGGTGACCACCGCCGAGCCACTGCGGGCGGTGCGGGCCAGCGAGGAGATCGCGATACCGCACAGGGTGCAGGCGGTCACGCCGAGCACGGAGACCCAACCGAAGGTGAGCCACTTCCCGGCCGTACCCGGCAGGTCGAGGTCGAACAGCGCCACCGCGACGGCCAACAGCAGCGCGGTCTCGGCGATGCCGATCGCCACCACCATGATCACCTTGCCGGCGAACCAGACCCACTTCGGCATCGGCGTGCCCCGGTAGCGCTTGAGCACGCCCCGGTCCCGCTCGATCGGGATCCAGATGCCGAGGTTCTGGAAGCTCACCGTCATCAGGCCGGTCGCGATCATGCCGGTGATGAAGTACTGGGTGAACTTGACCCCGCCGCCGATCTCTCCGCTGAAGATCGACGCGAAGATCAGGATCATGATGACCGGGAAGCCCATGGTGAAGACCACGGACTCCCGGCTGCGCAGGAACTGGGTGATCTCCAGCCGGCCCTGCCGCAGGGCGAGAGCGCCGGCACCCGGCCGTCGGCTGCGGGTCGCGGCGACCGGCGTCGCCGGCTTCGTCGTGGTCGTCATCGCGCGTGTCCGATCATGGTGAGGTAGACGTCCTCCAGGGTCGGCCGGGTCACGGTGAGGCCGGGGACCTCGCCGCCGTAGCGCGCGGCCAGGTCGGCCACCAGGGCCGTCGGCGTCGCGCTCTGCGCGCTCTCCAACGTCCCGTCGGGGGTACGCCAGGAGACCGTCGCGAGGGCCTCCTGCCGGTTGCCCAGCCGGTTCGGGGCGGCCACCTCGACCAGCCGGCCGCCAGCGATCACACCGACCCGATCGGCCAGCGACTCCGCCTCGTCCAGGTAGTGGGTGGTCAGCACGATGGTGGTGCCGGCGGCAGCCAGATCGCGGATCAGGTCCCAGAACTCGCGGCGCGCCTCCGGGTCGAAGCCGGTGGTCGGCTCGTCGAGGAAGAGCAGCTCGGGCCGGCCGATGATGCCGAGCGCCACGTCGAGGCGGCGCTTCTGCCCACCGGAGAGGGTGTGGGTGCGTGCCTTCGCCTTACCGGCCAGCCCGACCCGCTCGATCACCTTGTCCGGGTCGTCGGCGTCGGGGTAGAAGCCGGAGAAGTGCCGGATCACCTCGGCCACGGTCAGCTCGTCGAACTCGCCGGTGCCCTGCAGCACGATGCCCACCCGGGACCGCCAGTCGGGGCCGGGATGCGCGGGGTCCACGCCGAGAACCGAGACCTCGCCGCCGTCCCTGGCCCGGTAACCCTCCAGGATCTCCACCGTGGTGGTCTTGCCGGCGCCGTTCGGGCCGAGCAGGGCGAACACCTCGCCACGGTGTACGTCGAGATCCACGCCCGCCACCGCGACGTTGTCGCCGTACGCCTTGCGCAGCCCCCGTACGGAGATCGCCAACTCGTCATCCATGGCATCCAGTGTGCGCCTGGCCGGGGTTGCCTGGTTCCCCGGGTGTGTCGGTGTGCGCCATTGCGCGTGCTTCGCAGCCGGACGTCCCCGACATGGACCTGTGTGGTTTTCCACAGCCCGTTTTACTGAACGGTAACTTAAACTCCGGCCATGGATGAGACGGCATCTTCGGGGCGGCTGCCCGAGCGGGACCGCCCGTGGGTGATGCGCACCTACGCTGGCCATTCGTCGGCCGCCGCTACCAACGCCCTCTTCCGCCGCAACCTGGCGAAGGGGCAGACCGGCCTCTCGGTCGCCTTCGACCTGCCGACCCAGACCGGGTACGACCCGGACCACGAGCTGGCAGCCGGTGAGGTCGGCCGGGTCGGCGTGCCAGTGGCCCACCTCGGCGACATGCGGGCGCTCTTCGACGGTCTCCCGCTCGCCGAGATGAACACCTCGATGACCATCAACGCCCCGGCGATGTGGCTGCTCGCCCTCTACGGCACCGTGGGGCTGGAGCAGGGCGCCGAGCTGGCCCGCTGCGCCGGCACCACGCAGAACGACATCATCAAGGAGTACCTGTCCCGGGGCACCTACATCTTCCCGCCAGCGGCGTCGTTGCGGCTCACCGCCGACGTCGTGGCGTACACGCTGCGCGAGATGCCACGGTGGAACCCGGTCAACATCTGCTCGTACCACCTCCAGGAGGCCGGTGCCACGCCCGTGCAGGAGGTCGGCTTCGCGCTGGCCACCGCGGTCGCCGTGCTCGACGAGGTCCGCGACTCCGGCCAGGTGCCCGCCGAGCGGATGGGCGACGTGGTGCAGCGGATCTCGTTCTTCGTCAACGCCGGGGTGCGCTTCGTCGAGGAGATAGCCAAGATGCGCGCGTTCGGCGTGCTCTGGGACGAGATCACCCGGGACCGGTACGGGGTCACCGACGCCAAGCAACGCCGGTTCCGCTACGGCGTGCAGGTCAACTCGCTCGGCCTCACCGAGGCGCAGCCGGAGAACAACATCCAGCGCATCGTGCTGGAGATGCTCGGCGTGACGATGTCCCGCGATGCCCGGGCCCGCGCGGTGCAGCTGCCCGCCTGGAACGAGGCGCTCGGCCTGCCCCGCCCCTGGGACCAGCAGTGGTCGCTGCGGATGCAGCAGGTCCTGGCGTACGAGTCGGACCTGCTCGAATATCCCGACCTCTTCGCCGGCTCGCACGTGATGACCGCGCTGGTCGACGAGATCGTCATTGGGGCGCGGGCCGAACTGGACAAGGTGCTGGAGCTGGGCGGCGTGGTCGCCGCCGTGGAAACCGGCTACCTCAAGAGCGCCCTGGTCGCCGCACTGGCCGAGCGCCGCCGCCGGATGGAGTCCGGTGCCGACGTCGTGGTCGGCGTCAACCGGTACGCCGAGACCGAACCCTCCCCGCTGACCGCCGCCGGTGCGGAAGCCGTCGAGCAGGTCGACCCTTCGGTCGAGGCAGCCGCCGTCGACGGCGTACACCGGTGGCGGGCCGATCGGGACACGGCCGCCGTCGATGCGGCCCTTGCCCGGCTCCGCGCGGACGCCGCGACCACCACCAACCTGATGCCGGCCACCCTGGAGTGTGTGCGAGTTGGCGTGACCACCGGCGAGTGGGCCGGTGCGTTGCGCCAGGTCTTCGGCGAGTACCGGGCACCGACCGGCCTGGCCGGCGGCACCGGCAGCGGCGGCGACCCGGGCCTCGCGGCCGTCCGCGAGCGGGTCACCGCCACCGCCCGCGAGCTGGGCAGCGGCCGGCTGCGGCTGTTGGTCGGCAAACCAGGCCTGGACGGGCACTCCAACGGCGCGGAGCAGATCGCGGTACGCGCCCGTGACGCCGGCTTCGAGGTCGTCTACCAGGGCATCCGGCTGACCGCAGGGCAGATCGTCGCCGCCGCCGTCGAGGAGGACGTCGACCTGGTCGGGCTGTCCGTGCTCTCCGGGTCGCACCTGGCCGCCGTGCCCGCGGTGCTCGACGGGCTGCGCGCCGCCGGCCGGGCGGACCTACCGGTGGTCGTGGGCGGCATCATCCCCGCCGGTGACGCGGACACGCTCCGGGCCGCCGGGGTTGCCCGCGTCTTCACCCCGAGGGACTTCGCCCTCACCGGCATCATCGACGACCTGGTGACGGTGATCCGCCGCGCCAACGACCTGTCCTGAACGGCCTGGGGTGGAGGGTCAGCGGCCGTCGTAGGTCATGCAGTCGGCCAGGTCGTTGTCCGGGCCGACCTTGATGGACGACGCGTGGCACTCGAGCTGCTCATTGTGCCGGCAGTCGGACCGCTGGCACGCGCCCACCTGAGCGATCAGGCTCTCCACGCCGCCCCGCACCGACGACTCGAAGAACGTGTGGCAGTGCGCGTGATCCATGCTGCCGATCGTGATCGCGAAGGCGTGGCAGTCGCCGGCGTTGTTGTACGCGCAGGCAGCGACCACACATTCCTGCACTCGGGGCATCTCCAACGCTGCGGTCATGACGACCTCCTCTAGTCTTTTGCCCGATCGTAGGCTTTTGTCGGCTTCGTGACCCTCGCTATGCCAGCCCATCCCGCCGATGGGTGGCCGGCCCCGCCCGGTCGGGGCGTGTTCGCCGTGGCCTCGCCCGGTCCGCGTGTTCGGCGTGGCCTTGCCCGGTGGGCGTGTTCGGCCTGACCTTGCCCGGTCCGCGTGCTCGCCGCGACCTCGCCGGGTCTGGTGGCGGGGACGTTGCTCGGTGGGCGCGATACCTCACAGGCATAAATATGCCTGTGAGGTAAACGCTGACTGTCGACCCGCCCGGGGTGCCTCGTCGCGGCGTCCGTACCCCCGTATCGGCGATATTGCGGTTTCCCGACCCCGGGATGCCCCCATGTCCGCGACATGGAGTCGATCAACCCCTCTGGGGTCGGTCCACGCCCGGAACGTTCGATTGTTTATGGCCCGAGTGTCCAGTATGCGAGTTTCGTCCTGTGGTCGATCGCACCCGTGGCCTGGAATCATGGCCGGCCCGGGGTCGTTACATACCCTGACGATCGCAGTACCACCGGCCCGCCACCCCGCGCCTTGGGGTGCCCCACGGGCTGGAGCGTTGGCCCCGAGGATTTGGAATGCTCGGCGCCGCCCGGTCGTTACAGTCCCCACGAACGACCCCCGGTCACCGCCTCGCCGTGGGTGCCGATGGAATTGGGCGCCGATGGATGGGCCACCCCCGGAATGACTCCCGGCCCCCGGTCGTTACACCTGGACCCGCCGCCACGAGCCTTTCGCCCGTAGGCCGCCGAACCCGGCGCCACGAGCCCCTCCGCCCGTAGGCCGCAGATCCAGGCGCCATGAGCCTTCCGCTCGTAGGCCGCCGACCCCGGCGCCCCAAGCCACCCCCGGCCGTAGGCGCCGAACCCCAAAAGACTTTTCCCCCTGATTTCTGATGCGCCCGGACGAGGTGCTCACACCCGCGTGACCGTTGCCCCTGATCGGTTGGTGGGTGTCCTTACCCCCGAAGGAGCTAACCCTCATGAACACGATCATTCGTAAGAGTGTGTTGTCTGTTGCTGGTCTCGCGTTCGCCGGTGGTGTCTTCGCCGGCCCGATCGCCGCCCACGCCAACCCGGTCGACACCAAGCCGGTAGCGGTCGCGGTGCAGACGGCCAAGCCGCAGGGTGACCAGTCCCGGATCACCCTGAACGAGGAGCAGACCACCAACGTCAAGGCCATCATCGCGGCGACGAAGAAGGCCGGTCTGCCGGAGCGGGCCGCGGTCATCTCCATTGCCACGAGCCTGCAGGAGTCGAAGCTGGAGAACCTGGGCCACCTCGGCGACGCCAACGACCACGACTCGCTGGGCCTGTTCCAGCAGCGTCCGACCAGCGGTTGGGGCACGCCGGAGCAGATCACCGACCCCGCCTACTCGACGGCCGCGTTCCTGAAGGGCCTGAAGCAGGTCGACGGGTGGCAGGACATGCCCCTGACCGTCGCCGCGCAGACCGTGCAGGTCTCGGCCTACCCGGACGCGTACGCCCAGTGGGAGCAGCAGGCCACCGACCTGGTCGCCCAGCACTGGAACAGCTGACCTCCACACAAGCACCTAGACCGCTGGCCGGCACCCCAACCCGGGGTGCCGGCCAGTGGCATGCGACCTCGTCAGACGCGGAAGCCGGCGGCGCGCGCCGCTTCGCGTTCCCGGCGGCGTTCGGAGCGTCGGCGGAAGAACCAGTAGACGAAGACCACCAGGCCGAGCAGGAAGACGAGCACCAACACCGGCAGGATGATCGCCACCAGGGAGACCACCACGCTGGTGGCGTCCTCGGCGGTGCTGGCGACCGGGGCGCCGAACCCGGCGGTGGTCGCGTTGACGATGGGACGTGCCGCGGACTTGAGCAGGTGCACGCCGAATGCCAGCAGTACGCCCGTGACGACCGGCACCCATTGGTGGGACGAGAAGAAGCTCCCCGGGTCGCTGACCGTCACCGTCTCCGACGAGGACCCGGCGCCGAAGGCCAGGCCGCCGGCGGTGGGTCGGACAACGGTCTGCACCAGGTCGTTGAAGTGGTCGACCACGGGCACCTTGTCCGCCACCATCTCCACGACGAGCAGCGCCGCCAGGATGACGATGACCCAGCCGTTGCCAAGCCAGGTCCAGCCGCTGGGGAGGTCGATCAGGTCGGTGTAGCGGCCGAGAAGACCGAGGATGAGCAGGGGTATGTAGGCGTTCAGCCCCGCTGAAGCGGCGAGGCCGGTGCCGGTGAGGACTTCGAACACGTTCTCAGCATCGCATCGACGCGCCAGTGCCGCTCGATGGCGACCGGCGGGTGCTCGGCTACCCTCGTCGGGTGCGGTTGGTCATTGCGAAGTGCTCGGTGGATTACGTCGGACGGCTCTCGGCTCATTTGCCGCTGGCCACCCGGTTGCTCATGGTGAAGGCGGACGGGTCGGTGTCGATCCACGCCGACGACCGGGCGTACAAGCCGTTGAACTGGATGAGCCCGCCGTGTCGGCTTGAGGAGGCCCCCGGCGTGTGGCGGGTGGTCAACAAGGCTGGCGAGGAGTTGCGGATCACCCTGGAGGAGATTTTCCAGGACACCTCGTACGAACTGGGTGTGGATCCGGGCCTGCGCAAGGACGGCGTGGAGGCGCACCTGCAGGAGTTGTTGGCCGCGAACCCGGGCACCTTGGGTGAGGGGTTCACGCTGGTCCGTCGCGAGTACATGACGGCGATCGGGCCCGTCGACCTGCTCTGCCGGGACGCCAACGCCGGTGCGGTCGCCGTCGAGGTCAAGCGGCGTGGCGACATCGACGGGGTGGAGCAGTTGACCCGCTACCTCGAGTTGATGAACCGTGACCCGCTGCTCACCCCGGTCGCCGGGGTCTTCGCCGCGCAGGAGATCAAGCCGCAGGCCCGGGTGCTCGCCACCGACCGGGGCATCCGGTGTGTGGTCGTGAACTACGACAAGCTGCGGGGCATCGAAAAGGACGAGCTGACTCTCTTCTGAGCGGCTTACTTCCCGGTACGCACCGCGATCAGCGACTTGGGTAGGCCGAACACCCGCTCGACCAGCATGCTCGAGTCGGGGAAGTAGTGGCGCATCTGCGAGCGGTCCAGCAACTCGGTCCAGAGCACCTGGTGGATGGCGGCGGCATGGCTGCGGGTTGGCTTGTGCCCCAGGGGCCACCGTTGGGCGAACGCGGTGCGCAGTCGCACCGGCAGGAACTGCATGCCGGGCGCGATCCAGTGTGGCTCGATGGGGAAGTAGCGGTAGGGCGTCTGCACCCAGTGCCGGTCGGCCAGTGAGCGGGCCGCCGCGGCGAAGCGAAGTCGGCGTTCGTGCCCGCCCACATGCTCCAGCACCGAGTTCGAGAAGACCATGTCGTAGTCGCCCTTGGCGAGGTGCGGCGGCAGGTCGCAGGCGTCGGCCTGTTCGACGTGTGCCCACTCCGGGACGACGGCAGGCGGCTGCTCCAGGTTGACGACGGTCACCCGGGCCGGCCGGACAGTGGCGCGGTGCCAGGTGCCGAGCCGGCCGCCGAGATCGACCACGTGCATGTCACCGATGTCAGGGAAGATGCGTGCCAGCCAGTCCGAGCGGTGCCGACGCCGTCGGGCGCTCCACGACTGGTCACTGTCGACAAGGCGGTAGCGCAATCGATTGGGGCCCATTTAACGCAATGTACCGCCGTGACCACGGTGCACAAACATGTGGATACGCCGATCTTATTTGAAGATCGGTTATCCGACACTCACCTTCCGTACATCATCTTGATGGCCTTGACGAGCCGGGCCATGTCGGTCGGGGTTCGTTCGAAGGTCATCGACGGCAGCAGCGACCGGGCCCGACGGCGGGTGATCGCCTTGGCGCGGCCGAACTCACGCAGCCCGTCCTCCCCGTGGATCCGCCCGAAGCCGGAGTCGCCGACCCCGCCGAACGGCAGGGTGGACATGCCGGCGAAGGTCAGGGTGGAGTTGATCGAGGCCATCCCGGAGCGCAGCCGCCGGGCGATGGCCACTGCGCGCCGTCGGCCGAAGACCGAACCGCCAAGGCCGTACGGCAGGGCGTTGGCGCGCGTGACGGCCTCGTCGGCGTCACGGACCCGGCTGATGGTCAGCGTGGGGCCGAAGGTCTCCTCGCGGACGGCTGCCGAGTCCTCCGGGACGTCCACGAGCACGGTCGGGTGGACGTACGGCGGCTGCACCGCGCTCGGGCCGCCGAGCACGGCACGCCCGCCGGAGGTGATCGCGGCGTCGATGTGCCGGCGGATCACGTCGAGTTGGCGGGGCATGGTGATCGGGCCGATGTCGGTGCCCTCCGGCCCGACGGTCAGCTTGCCGGCGCGGGCCACCACCTTGTCGAGGAAGGCGTCGAAGACCGAGTCGACGGCGTACACCCGCTCGATGCCGATGCAGGTCTGGCCCGCGTTCGTCATGCCGCCCCAGACGCACGCCTCGGCGGCGGCATCCAGGTCGGCGTCGCTGTCGACGATCATGGCGTCCTTGCCGCCGCCCTCGATGATCACCGGGGTCAGCGTCTCGGCGCAGGCGGCCATCACCTTTCGGGCGGTCGCGGTGGAGCCGGTGAAGGCCAGCTTGTTGACCCCGGAGCGGCACAGCGCGGCGCCCACGTCGCCCAGCCCGTGCACGGCGGTGAACACCGGCTGCTCGGGCACCACCTCGGCGAAGCTGTCCACCAGCCATTGGCCGACGGCGGGCGTGTATTCGCTCGGCTTGAACACCACGGCGTTGCCAGCGGCCAGCGCGTACGCGGCGGAGCCGATCGGCGTGAAGACCGGATAGTTCCACGGCCCGATCACGCCGACCACGCCGTACGGCTGGTATTCGAGATGTCCGGAGAACTCGGCGAGGATGAGCCGGGACCGCACCCGGCGCGGACCGAGCACGCGGCCGGCGTTGCGGGCGGCCCAGTCGATGTGTTCGATCGCGGTGACGATCTCGACGATGGCGTCGGGGATAGGCTTGCCGCCCTCGACGTGCACCAGCTCGGCCAACTGCTCGATGCGCTTGGCGAGCAGGGCGCGCCACTGCAGCATCCGTTCGCGGCGGCCGGTGAAGCCGAGCCCGCCCCACCACTCGCTGGCGGCGCGGGCTTGGTCGACGGCCCGCCGCACGTCCGCTTCGGTGGCGACCGGGAGGCGACCGGCCTCCGCGCCGGTGGCCGGGCTGGTCGAGACCAGCCGGCCCGCCTCGATGACCGGGGTACCCGGGACATGCACAGCCGTCATGTCGGAAGTCTAGACCCGAAGATTACTCGCCGGTAGTTCTCCGATCGGGGCGGCGGGACCGGAGTCGCACCGGCCCGAACGATCGTTGATCAGTGCAGGTCAGGGTGCTGGTGTCCGATACGGCCCGCCCGAACCGTCGAACGGCAGATGGCCGGGAGGTGACGAGGAGCTGACCGGCCGGTCGGTATTGACGACTACCGTCTGATGGCAGGCTGACGCGCGGAGTGACGGTGCGGGGTGGAGGGCTGACTGTCCATGGAGGAACATCCGGAACTGATGCCGCTGTTGACGGTCGCGGGTGGGCCGATGCGCGGGGCGAGCTTTCGAGTGCGTGCCGAACCGCAGGTGATTGGCCGGGCGCCGAGCGGCGACGTGGTCATCAACGATCCGCACCTGAGCCGTCGCCACGCCGAGGTGTGGCTGGCCCCGGAGGGCCCGTCACTGCGGGACCTGGGCTCCACCAACGGCACCTGGCTCAACGACCGCCGGATCACCGAGGTGGAACGGCTCTCCGACGGCGACGTGATCCGGCTCGGTCGCACCGAACTGCGCCTGTTCGACCCCGGAGTGGCGCACACCGATCCGGTGGGGCTCAGCTTCGGCCCGTCCCGGCGTGACGTCCGACCGACACTGCCGCTGCCGTTGGCCACGCCGCCCAGCGCGCGCCGCTGACCGCGGGCCGGACCTCCTGGTGGTGGGGGCCACACCGGGTAGTGCGGCCGGGTGGCTGTCCGGCATATGGACCGGCGGGGGCGGGCATGGCAGCATGCCGCGGATGGAGACCGAGCAGCGGACCGTGACGGCGAACGGCATAACCCAGGCGGTACGGGTCGCCGGCCCGCCGGACGGCACGCCGGTGCTGCTCATCCACGGCAACTGCTCGTCCGCGCTGTTCTGGGAGCCTCTGGTCCGCAGGCTGCCGCCGACGCTGCGGGTGGTCGCCCCCGACCTGCGGGGGTACGGCGACTCCGCGACGGCCCCGGTGGACGCCACCCGGGGTCTGCGGGACTTCTCCGACGACGTGGCCGCCCTGCTGGACGACCCGACGCTCTTCAGCGCCAGCAACGCCCGCCCGGTGGTCGTCGGGCACTCCCTCGGTGGCGGAGTGGCGATGCGACTGCTGGTCGATCACCCGCACCGGGTGGGCGCGTTGCTGCTCGCGGCGCCGGTCTCCCCGTACGGCTTCGGTGGCACCCGCGACCTGACCGGCACGCCGACCACCCCCGACTTCGCCGGCACCGGCGCCGGCACGGCGAACCCGGACTTCGTCGCCCGCCTCGCGGCCGGCGACCGGAGCGCGGACGCCCCGGCCAGCCCTCGCGCCGTGCTGCGGGCGACCTATGTGGCCGATCCGGCCTCGCTGGGCGCGGACGAGGAGTTGCTGTTGGACACCGTTCTGTCCACCGCCACCGGGGACGACAACTACCCGGGCACGGCGGTGCCCTCGGAGAACTGGCCGGGCACGGCACCGGGGGAGCGGGGGGTGCTCAACGCGCTCGCGCCGACCTTCTTCCGGCTCGCCGACGAGCTGGTGGCCGTCGCCGAGAAGCCCCCGGTCACCTGGGTACGCGGGGACGCCGACGTCATCGTCTCGGACACCTCGCTGTTCGACCTGGCGTACCTGGGCTCGCTGGGTCTCGTGCCCGGCTGGCCCGGCGAGGAGACCTGCCCGCCACAGCCGATGATCGGCCAGACCCGGGCGGTGCTGGAGCGGTACGAGGCGGCCGGTGGCGCGTACCACGAGGTCGTGCTGCCCGGCTGTGGTCACAGCCCGCACCTGGAGCGCCCGGCGGAGTTCGTCGCGGAGCTGCTGGCCCTGACCACCGTGCCCGCCGCCTGAAGGCGTCCGGGCACCTGCGGCGTTGTGGGTGAAATATGCCACGGCGCCTCGACAACTGAGCGTCACGTGGCAGACTCGCGCGCATAACCTTAGCGGCCGTTCAGTGGCCGTGCGGAGTGTCTGGGGAGGCCGGTCGTGGCGCGCGAGTTCAGCACCGTAGGCGTGGTGGGGCTGGGCACCATGGGTGCCGGCATCGTCGAGGTCTTCGCCCGCAACGGCATCGACGTGGTGGCGGTCGAGATCTCCGAGCCGGCGCTGGAGCGGGGCCGGGTCACCCTCACCGGCTCCACCGACCGGGCGGTCGCCAAGGGCAAGCTCGCCGCGGCCGACCGGGACGCCCTGCACGAGCGGGTGCACTTCGCGGTCGGGCTGGAGGCCCTGCACTCCGTCGACCTGGTCATCGAGGCGGTGCCCGAGCACCTGGACCTCAAGCAGCGGATCTTCGCGGAGCTGGACCGGATCTGCCGGCCGGAGACCATCCTCGCCACCAACACCTCGTCGCTGAGCGTCACCGAGATCTCCGTGGCAACCAGCCGGCCCAACCAGGTGATCGGCATCCACTTCTTCAACCCGGCGCCCGTGATGAAGCTGGTCGAGGTGGTCCGCACGGTCGTCACCGCACCCGAGGTGGTCGCCGACGTGGAGGCGCTCTGCTCCCGGCTCGGCAAGGTCGACGTCACCATCAACGACCGGGCTGGCTTCATCGCCAACGCGTTGCTCTTCGGCTACCTCAACCACGCGGTCGGCATGTTCGAGTCGCACTACGCGACCCGGGAGGACATCGACGCCGCGATGAAGCTCGGCTGCGGCCTGCCGATGGGTCCGCTGGCGCTGATGGACCTGATCGGCCTCGACACCGCGTACGAGATCCTGGACACCATGTACCGGCGCGGCGGGCGGGACCGCCGGCACGCACCGGTGCCGCTGCTCAAGCAGATGGTCACGGCAGGGCTGCTCGGCCGGAAGTCCGGTCGGGGCTTCTACACCTACGAGCGGCCCGGCTCACCGGTGGTCGTACCGGACGAGGCGACGCCGCTGGCCACGGAGTCCGCGCTCGCCGACGGCGCGCGAGCCATCACCAAGGTTGGCGTGGTCGGCTCGGGGACGATGGCCACCGGGATCATCGAGGTCTTCGCGAAGGCCGGCTACGAGGTCATCTCGGTGACCCGTGGCATGGAGAAGTCCGCGAAGGTCTGCGAAGCGGTGAAGACCTCGCTGAACAAGGGCGTCGTACGCGGCAAGCTCGCCGAGGCCGACCGGGACGCCGCGCTCGGCCGGATCAGCTGGTCGGCCACGCTCGACCACCTCGCCGACGTCGACCTGGTGGTCGAGGCGGTGGTCGAGGAGTTGAGCGTCAAGAAGGCGCTCTTCGCGAGCCTCGACGAGATCTGCAAGCCGGGCGTGGTGCTGGCCACCACGACCTCCTCGCTGCCGGTGATCGACGTGGCGATGGCCACCCACCGGCCGGCCGACGTGGTGGGGCTGCACTTCTTCAACCCGGCGCCGGTCATGCCGTTGGTCGAGGTGATCCGCACCATCCGCACCTCCCCGGAGGCCACCGCGACCGCACGGGCGGTCTGCGCCGCACTGGGCAAGACCGGCGTGGTCTGCGGCGACCGGTCCGGGTTCATCGTCAACGCGCTGCTCTTCCCGTACCTGAACGACGCGGTGAAGATGCTGGAGGCCAGCTACTCGACGGCCGACGACATCGACCACGCGATGAAGCTGGGCTGCGGCTACCCGATGGGCCCGTTCGAGCTGCTCGACGTGGTCGGGCTGGACGTCTCGCTGGCCATTCAGCGGGAGCTGTACCTGGAGCTGCGCGAGCCGGGCTTCGCACCCGCGCCGCTGCTGGAGCACCTGGTCACCGCCGGCTACCTGGGCCGCAAGACCCGCCGGGGCTTCCGCGACCACTCGCACCGCTGACCGGGTCAACGCCGGACGGCCCCGGCGGCGTCTGCAGGGTGTGACCTTCGAGGAGTACGTCGGTAGCCGCGGCCCGGCCCTCGTCCGGCTGGCCCGGCTGCTGACCGGTGACGAGCACCGGGCCGAGGACCTCACCCAGGAGGTGCTGTCCCGGGCGTACGTGCACTGGCGCAAGATCGCCCGAGCCGACCGGCCCGACGTGTACGTACGCCGGATGCTCGTCAACGCCAACAACTCCTGGTGGCGTCGCCGGTCGAACCGTGAGCTGGTCGTCGACACCGTCGTCGACAGGCCGCAGCGTGGCGATCTCGGCGGCGAGGTGGCCGACCGGGACGAGATGTGGCGGCTGATCCTCGGCCTGCCCGACCGTCAGCGTGCGGTGCTGGTGCTGCGCTACTACGAGGACCTCGACGACGCGACCATCGCCCAGATCCTGGACTGCTCGCCGGTCACCGTCCGTACCCATGCGATGCGGGCGTTCGCCAACCTCCGGGAGCGCTGCGGTGCCCCGGCCACGAACGGGAGCCGGCCGTGATCGACCTCGACGAACAGATCGTCCAGACCCTGCGGGAGCGTGCCGAGGGTGACGTGGACACCAACCGGCTGCTGCGGGCGTCCCGTGCTCGGGGCCGCCGCCGACAGGTGCACCGCCGGGTCGCCGCCGGCACCGCGCTTTCCCTGCTCGGAGCCCTCGGCGTCGTCGGGGTGACCGGGACGGGCCTCGACGGGCTGACCGGCCGCATGCCCTGGACCACCGCTACTCCCGCCGTGGTCCCGCCGGTGCCACCCCGCGCCGACGGGGTGCCCGGTGCCGCCGCCGACCCGACGCTGGTGGGTGCCGATCCGCAGGTGCTGCACGTCGGCCTCGACCCGACCCGAGCCCGCTACCTCGGCTGGGAGGTGATCCGGGATCAGGGCGAGACCGTACGGCTCAGCGTGGCAGGCAGCGAAGAGGTGCGCATCGACGTCGGCAGGTCGGCCGACTTGTTCAGCAGCGTCAACATCGACGGCGTGTCCTTCGAGGTGACCGAACTGGGACGCCCGAACTTCGACGGTGCGGTCCGTCCGGCCAGCGGCATGGCCCGTGGGCTGGTCAAGTTGTGGCAGCCCGCGCCGGGCCTGTACGCCCGTGCCGTCATGCTGCATGGGGACCCGGCCGTGCTGAAGCAAGCGGTCGAGGCCCTGCGCTGGAAGGAGGCCCGCCGGTGCGCCGCGCCGCTGCGGCTCGGTGCCCTGCCCGAAGGCGCGAAGCTCACCGTCTGCACGGTCGACGTCGCCTCGTACCCGAGACTGGTCACCGCCCGCTTCGGTCTTCAACGGGCCGCGAGGGAAAACATGTCGGTGGAGTACCGGTACGCGAGCCGGGCGGGCACCTATACCGAGGCAGATCGGACCATCGCCGGCCGACCCGCGCTGCTCTCCGCGAAGGGGACGAGGTTGGAACTGATCGGCATCCCCCACACGAGGGTGATCGCCGACTTCGGCTGGCCCTGGGACGGCGAAAGACCCGCGAACATCTTCACCGAGGCGGAGGCGACGGCCCTGCTGGCGGAAGTGAAACTGTCCGAGGACCCGACCCAGCCGCAGAGCTGGCAGTGACCTCAACCGTCGGGCGGGCCGGCCGCGAGGTCGTCCCGCCCGACGGACCGTACGCTTGGTGACTGTGAGCCCTCGTCGCAATCGCCCTCGCCGGGACGAGAACGTCAACCTGGACGACGATCGGGTCCGGCAGGGCGTCGCCTCGGTGCAGCAGTGGACCGACGGCGCCTGGCAGGTCCGCGGGATCGGCGCGGGCGCGTCGGTCAAGACGTACCGCTGCCCCGGCTGTAACCAGGAGATCCGACCCGGGGTGGCGCACCTGGTGGCCTGGCCGGCGGACGGCCTGGGTGACCTGACGGACCGGCGGCACTGGCACAGCGGCTGCTGGCGCGCCCGGGACCGGCGTGGCCCGGCGGTGCAGCGTGGCCGGGGCGCCCCACGCTACTGAGCGGCGCTACTGAGCGACCTGGATCACCCTGTTCGTGCCTGGGCGGGCGGTGGCGGTGAGTTCGCGACAGACTTGGGCGGTGAGCACAGCGATCCGCGCGTCGTCGATCCTGCCCGGCCGCCGGGAGGACATCGAGCTGCACACCGCCGACGGTCTGCGGCTGGTGGGCGAGCTGGCCCTGCCGGCCGACCGGCCGCCGGTGGCCACCCTGGTCTGCCTGCACCCGCTGCCCACCCACGGCGGGATGATGGACAGCCACGTGTTCCGCAAGGCGGCCTGGCGGCTGCCCGCGCTGGCCGACGTGGCCGTGCTGCGGTTCAACACCCGGGGCACCAGCAGTCTGCGCGGCACCAGCGAGGGAGCGTTCGACGGCGCGGTGGGGGAGCGGTACGACGTGGCGGCCGCCATCGAGTACGCGGAGTTCGCCGAGCTGCCCAACATCTGGCTCGTCGGCTGGTCGTTCGGCACCGACCTGGCCCTGAAGTACGGCTGCGATCCGGCGATCGCCGGCGCGATCCTGCTCTCCCCGCCGCTGCGCTTCTCGGCCCCGGAGGACCTGGCCACCTGGGCCGGCTCCGGTCGGCCGCTCGTGGCGCTGGTGCCGGAGTTCGACGACTACCTGCGCCCGGCCGAGGCGCGTGAGCGGTTCGCCGCGGTGCCGCAGGCCGAGGTCGTCGGGGTGCCGGGCGCCAAGCACCTCTGGGTGGGCGACGCGGAGACGGTGCTCGACGAGATCGTCCGGCGGGTCAACCCGGCCGCCGAGGTGCCGCTGCCGACGACCTGGGACGGCCCGATGGAGGCCGGCGACGTCAGCGCGTACGCCGATCGGACGGTGGCCTCGTTCGCCGACACACCCGTTCCCGGCCCGACCGCCGGCAAGGCCGACTGACCTGCGGGACGCGGGTCAGCGCGTCTCCTGGCGGGGCAGCACCACCTCGCGCAGGATCAGTTGCAGCGCGGCCACCGTGGGGATGGCGATCAGCGCGCCCACCACGCCCAGCAACGCCACCCCGAGCAGCGCGCCCAGCAGGGCGGCCACCTCGTTGACCTCCACCGAGCGCCGCATCACCTTCGGGTAGATCAGGTAGTTCTCCACCTGCTGGTAGATGAGGAAGAAGACCGCGCAGGCGATGCCGATGGGTAGGTCGCTGGCGAAGCCGACCAGACTCACGATCACCGCGCCCAGGGTGGCGCCGATCTGCGGGATCAGGTCGGTCACCGCGACCACCACGGCCAGTGCGAACGGGTACGGCAGCCCGACGATCAGCGCGAACACGAAGGTGGTCGCGCCGGCCAGCACCGCGATGCTCAGCGCGCCGACCATGTACGCGCCCACCTTGGCCAGGATCTCGTCGCCGATCAGCTGCACCCGCTGCCGCCGTGACCGGGGCACCAACGAGTAGCCCAGGGAGCGCAGCCGGTTGAAGTAGGCCAGGAAGTAGATGGTCAGCACCAGCACGGTCAGCGTCCGGAACACCGTGCCGAAGATCAATTGGGCGCCGCCCAGCACCCCGCCGAGCGCCCGGCCGACGGTCTGGGCGTTGGCCGCGCTCTGCACCCGCTCCACCACGTCGTACCGCTCCACCAGGTCGTTGACCGTCGGATTGCGGCGCAACTCGTCGAGCAGGCTCGGGATCTGGTCGATGAACTGCCCGGACTGGGTCACGATCGGCGGGACCAGCGCCACCACGCCGCCGCAGAGCAGCAGGACCACGGTCAACGCGACCACCGCCACCGCCAGGCCGTGCGGCACCCCCCAGCGGTGCAGCCGGACCACCGCCGGGTTGAGGCCAACCGCGAGGAACAGCGCGATCACCACCAGCACCAGGATGCCGCCGGCATTGCGAATGCCCAGATAAAGGGTGTACGCCAGCAGCACGCCCAGCGCACCGGTGAAGCCGATCAGGAAGCTGCTGCGCCGCAGCGGACGCCCCGGCGTGCCGAACTTCCCGGACGGGACCGCCGGCGGCTCATCCGGGTCGATTCCCGGGGCGGGGACCGGCACCGGAGGTGGCGCCTCGGTGTGCGGCGTTTCAGTGTGCGGTGCCGCGCTGTGCGGTGCCTCGCTGTGCGGCGTATTGGTGTGCGGCGTCTTGGTGTGCGGCGCCACAGTGTGCGGTGCCGGCGTGTGCGGCGCCTCGGTGTGCGGTGCCTGGGTGTGCGGTGCCTCGGTGTGCGGTGCCTCGGTGTGCGGCGTCTCGGTGTGCGGTGCCTGGGTGTGCGGCGTCTCGGTGTGCGGCGTCGCGTCCGGGTCGTCGGCGGAGCTGCCGTGCTGCGGCACCAGGACCTCCCGGATCAGGCGGTGGGACGACGGGCGGCGGCGACGAAAGCCCGCCAAGCGGTCGGCGCGAACACCAGCACCGGGCCGACCGGGTCCTTGCTGTCGCGCACGCCCACCGCCCCGGGAAGATTGTCCGCCACCTCGACGCACTCGCCGTTGCCGCTACGGGTGGACGCGCGCCAGTTTGCACCGGTCAGGTCCATGACGTCACAACTTTCTTCATCAGCTCGATCGACTGCCGGCAGGACCGCGTCCCAACGCGCCAGCAGCGTAGCCACCTCTTGGTGCACAGGCGACCCCGCCGTACAGCTTCGCCGACACAGGAGCCCGGTTCGGACAAGACGCGCGGCTGGTGAGAGCGGGTTGGCCGCCGACTTGCCGTCCTGGGCGTGATCCACTCGACATCCCCGATATAGGGGTGTCCGGGCAGTAGGACACCCCTATATCGGGGATGTGGTGTCGATCATGAGCCGGGGCGGACGACGTGGACGGCGCGGTCGACGTGGTCGACGCGAGCGGAGTTCATGCCGCCGCGCCTGACCGCAGTCAGTCCTTTTCGATGGTGACCTTGCTGGGCTTGGCGCTGCGCTCGTCGGTGGTCGGCTTGGTGGGCCGCTTGCCGTTCTCGCCGGTGCTGGTGATCTTGGTGGGCTTGGCGCCCCGGCCACCCTCGCCCGGAACGGCGGCCACGGTCGGCTCCCCGTCCACCCCGGCGCTGGCCGTCCCGCCGTCCACGGTGGTCACCGGCTCGGCCACCGGCCGCCTCGTGGACTGGCCGGCCTCCTCCGCGCCCGCGTTCACCGGCTGCCGGGCGTCGGCGGGCTCGGCCTTGAGCCCGGTGGCCGCACCCGATCCGGTCGCCGTGCCAGCGTCGGCGGTTGCCGTGCCGGCGTCGACGGTTGCCCTGCCAGCGTCGGCGGGCGCCGTGCCGGCGTCGGCGGTTGCCCTGCCAGCGTCGGCGGGCGCCGTGCCAGCGTCGGTTGCCGTGCCGGCGTCGACGGTTGCCGGGGCGGACACGGTCGCGCCGTCGTCCCCGCCGCCGGCCACGCTCTTGCTGGCGCCGTCGCCGGCGGTCGGCGCGGTCGGCCCGTCGATCGGGCCGGTGACGGTCTGCAACCGCAGCTCGGCCATCTGCCGCTGAATCTCGTCGGACTCCTGCCGGGACTTCCAGGTCTCCTGCCGCAGGTCGGCGAGCTGCTGTTGGGCCTGGGCGATCTCCAACATCACCTGGGCGAGCTGCTGCCGACCCGCCGCCGACTCCTGCTGGGTGGCGGCCAGGTGTTGCTGGGTGGTGGCCAGGTGCTGCTGGGTGGTGGCCGCGTACTCCTCGAACTGCCGACGGGAGGCCGCGACATGCTCGTCGGCCTTGCGGCGCTTGTCGCCGGCCTCGGTCTCGGCCCGGCTCAGCAGCTCGGCGGCCTCCGCCTCGGACCGCTGACGCAGCGCCGCCGCGTCCTGCTCGGCCGCCTGGCGGACCCCGGCCGCGCCCTGCTCGATCTCGTTCTTGCGGGCGGTGTATTCGGTTTCCAGCTCGTTCTTGCGGCCGGAGTACGAGGTTTCCAGCTCGTCGTGGCGGGCGGTGAAACCCGCCTCCAGCTCCTGCTGACGGCTGGTGAACCCGGTCTCCAGCTCCTGCTGGCGGGACTTGTGCTGCTTTTCCAGCTCATCGCGGCGCTTGGCGAACTCCTGCTCGGCCGTGGCCCGCCGCTGCGCCAACTCCTGGTCGGCCGCCTCCCGACGGGAGTTGACCTCCTGCTCCACCCCGGCCCGCCACGCGCCCAGCTCCTGCTGCGTCTGCGCCCGGGACTGCTGCACGTACGCCTCGGTCTCGGTGCGCATCCGCTGCACGTACGACTCGGTCTCGGCGCGGCTGCGCTTGGCCGACTCGGTGGCCTGCGTGGTGAGCCGCTCCGCCTCCTGCTGCGCCTTGGCCCGGGTGGCCCGGCCGGCCATCGACGCGTCGTCGATGATCTGCTTGGCCTCCTGCTGCGCCTTGGCGTGGGTGGCCCGGCCGGCCTCGGTCGCGGTGTCGGTGAGCCGCTTGGCCTCCTGCAGGGCCTTGGCGTGCACCTCCTTGGCGGCCTCGCGCAGATCGCTGGCCTCCTGCCGGGCGTTGGCCAACGTCTCGCGGGCCGTCTCGCGCAGCTTGGTCGACTCCTGCTGGGCCCGGCTGTGGATCTCCTTGGCGGTGTCCCGCAGCTGGGTGGCCTCCTGCTGGGCCTTCGCCAGCGTGTCCTGCGCCGCCTTGCGCAGCTGCGCCGACTCGTTCTTCGCCGACTGCAGGGTCTCGTTCGCCTCGGCCCGCCGGGCCGCGCTGTGTCGTTCCTCCTCGGCGCGCCGCGCGGCGAGAGCGAGCTCGAAATCCTTCAGTGCTCGCGCGGCCTGCTCGCGGGCCTCCTCGACGATGTGCTCGGCCGCGGCACGACGGGCATCGATCTCAGCGTGCGCCTCGGACACGATCTGCTCGGCCTGCTCCTCGGCGAGCGTGAGGATCGACTCGACCCGGGGGCCGAGGTGCCGGAACGAGGCGCGGTCGACCACGTTCATCTGCTTGCGCACCTGCGTCAGGTCGCGCTGGAGCACCTCGACCTGGCCGGCGAGCTTGTGGATCTGTGTGTACGCCTGTTCCCGTTCGGAGGCGAGGGTCGCGATCTCGTGCTCGGCACGCGCAACATACCGGTCGACCTGTTTCTTCTCGTACCCCCGCAGAGCGGACTCGAAGCTGGGCTCCGTCGTCACGTCTCCGCCGAGAGCGAACAGTTCCTCGCCGTGCGACATGCCCCCATCCTCACACGCAACGGGCCCTGCTGGGGCGATACGGACGCGCCTTGTGGGAGCTACCTCACTCGGTTTCCGGCGCGCGACGCCCGGGGACGGGAAACGCACACGGCGCGAGGGGGCACCGGTTACCCGGTGTCACCTCGCGCCGTCGATGCCCCAACCTGACGCCTCGCGTCAGCCGGCGGTCTCCGCAGTCACCCGCTCCTGACCGCCATCGGTCTTCTTGACCTCCGGCTTGGCCGCCGGTGCGGCCGGCGCCGGCATGCCCGGAACGATGCCGGCGAGCCCGGAGAGCATCTGGCCCAGCTGCGAGGTGACCGCGTCCTTCTGCCGGGTGAGGTCGTCGACCTCGCGGCGGGCGGCCTGCGTGGTCAGCTCCGCCTCGGTACGGGCCTCGGTGAGCAGGCGCTGCGACTCGGCCTTGGCCTCGTTGAGCGTCTTCTCGGAGTGCGCCTTGGCCTTGTCCACCGTCTCGGCGGCGTTGCGCTCCGACTCGACCCGGCGGGCCTCGGCGCGCTGCTCGATCTCCTTGGCCCGCTCCTGCGCGGCGCGGGCTCGCTGCTCTGCCTCGCTGACCATCTTCTGGGTCTGCGCGACCTGGGAGGCGTGCCGCTCGGACTCCTCGCGCTCGGCCTTTTCGCGCCGCTCGGCCAGCTGGAGCTCCAGGGCCTGGAGGTCCTTGTCGCGCTTGTCCCGCGCGTCGGTGAGCAGCTTGGTCGCCTCGGCGCGCTTCTCCTCGGCCTCGCGGGCGGCCTTCGACCGGTGCTGGGTGATCTCCCGCTCGGCGGTGGCACGGAGGGTGGCCACCTCCCGCTCGACGGTCGACTTCAGCTCGGCCACCTCGTGCGCGGTGACGGTACGCAGCTGCTTGGTCTCGCGGTCGGCGTCGGCGCGCAGCGTGTCGGCCTCGCGGCGGGCCTGCACCCGGACCTCGGCGGCCTCGCGCTCGGCGGCGGTGCGCAGATTGCCGGCCTCGCGCTCGGCGCTGGCCTTCATCGCGGCGGCCTCGGCGCGAGCCTTGTCCGTGATCTCACGAGCCTCGAGGCGGGCGGCGGAGAGGATGCCCTCCGACTCGCGCTTGGCCTCGTTGCGGTGGTCGTTGGCCTGCTCCTCGGCGAGCCGGAGGATCTGCTCGACGCGGGTGCCGAGCCCGGAGAGGGTGGGCCGGCTGTTCTCTTCGAGCTGCTTGTTCGTGTCGGTGAGCTTCTGCTCCAGCGCACTCATGCGCTGTTCGGCTTGGCGGAGCCGACGCTGGGCGTCGTTCATCCGCTGCTCGGCCTCGGCGCGGGCCTGTTCGGACTGGGTCAGCGCGGCGGTCATCCGGCCGAGGAAGTCGTCGACCTGGTGAGTGTTGTATCCGCGCAGGCCAACGGTGAAATCTGGCTGCGAGTTCGCGTTATCGAAGAACGCGAGAGGGGAGGACTGCTGCTGGGGCATTGGGACATACTGGCAGACGCCCCAGGGTGCTTCGCAAGAGCGGTGCGAAGCTTTCGTGTCCTCTTTACATGGTCAACTCCCGCGATCGGTGCGGCCGGACCAATCGGCGATCTTGGCAGGTCCCGGGCGGGTCGGACGCCACGCAGCGTGACGCGAAAAAGGGCCCCGGGGTTGCCCCGAGGCCCTTTGTTCGATCCGGGTGGGTTTTCCGCTAATGGGGCGGAAGAACAATGACCGATCACCGCATTGGCCATCCGGTGTTGACCCGTCCGGCCGGTGGCGGTCGGTGCCCCGGAAACCGGCGGTGCCGGTCAGTGCCCGCGGAACCGGTTGATCGCGTCCTCGTGCCGGGCCCGCAGCTCCCCGTCGCGTACGCCCAGCCCGTCGGTGGGTGCGAGGCAGCGCACCCCGACCTTGCCCTGGTGGGCGTTGCGGTGCACCTCGTACGCCGCCTGGCCGGTCTGCTCAAGCGGATAGGTGCGGGACACCGTCGGGTGCACCTTGCCGAGCGCGACCAGGCGGTTGGCCTGCCACGCCTCGTGATAGTTGGCGAAGTGGCTGCCGACGATCCGCTTGAGGTGCATCCACAGGTAGCGGTTGTCGTACTGGTGCTGGAAGCCGCTCGTGGACGCGCAGGTGACGATGGTCCCGCCGCGCCGGGCCACATAGACGCTGGCGCCGAACGTCTCCCGACCGGGGTGCTCGAAGACGATGTCCGGGTCCTCGCCGCCGGTCAGCTCGCGTATCCGCTCACCCAGGCGCTTCCACTCGTCCGGGTCCTGGGTCTCCTCGTCCTTCCAGAACCGGAAACCCTCGGCCGCCCGGTCGATGACCAGATCCGCGCCCATCTTGCGGCACAACTCGGCCTTCTCGGGCGAGGAGACGACGCAGACCGGGATCGCGCCGCCGTTCAGCGCCATCTGGGTGGCGTACCCGCCGAGGCCGCCGGAGGCGCCCCAGATCAGCACCACGTCGCCCTGCTTCATGTTGGCCCCGTGGTGGGAGACGAGCTGCCGGTACGCGGTGGAGTTGACCAGCCCGGGGCTGGCCGCCTCCTCCCAGCTCAGGTGCCGCGGCTTGGGCATCAGCTGGTTGGCCTTGACCACAGCCATCTCGGCCAGCCCGCCGAAGTTGGTCTCGAAGCCCCAGATCCGCTGCTGCGGGTCGAGCATGGTGTCGTCGTGCCCGGCCGCGTCCTCCAACTCGACGGAGAGGCAGTGCGCCACCACCTCGTCGCCGGGCGCCCACCGGGTCACCCCGGGGCCGGTACGCAGCACCACGCCCGCCGCGTCCGAGCCGACCACGTGGTACGGCAGGTCGTGCCGGCGGGTCAGCTCGGAGACCCGGCCATAGCGCTGGAGGAACTTGAAGGTGGGCATTGGCTCGAAGATGCTGGTCCACACCGTGTTGTAGTTGATCGCGCTCGCCATCACCGCGACCAACGCCTCGCCCGGCGCCAGTTCCGGCGTCGGCACCTCCTGCACGTGCAGCGCCTTGCGCGGGTCCTTGTCCCGGGTGGCCATGCCGTCGAACATCCGGGCTTCCTCGGCGCGGACCACCACGCCCCGGTAGCTCTTCGGTACGGGCAGCCTGGCGACGCCGGCGAGCTCGCGGTCCGGATCGTTCGATTCCTCCGCCGCCATGATTGCTTCGAGGATGTCCTGCACGGTGACCTCCGGTTCGTCCGCACCCGCACGGGCCTGGGTGCTGCCATCGTCGGTGCCGGTGGGCACGACCGCCATGTCGGCATTCGACACATCCGGCACCGGTCGCGCTCCTGTGGGGCCGGACGTTACTGAACGGTAGCTAGGCCGGGAAGTCCTCTGTGAAAAACTGCATCGACCGATGCGTGAAGATGTCCGGCCACCCCGCCAACCGCGCACTGACGTGCGTGCGGACGGGCGTCACGGTCGACGCGGTGGGATGGGGAGGCACAACGTCAGGGATGTAGTGGCCGCACACGCGGCGGAGGCAACTACATCCCCGACGTTGGGTGGATCGTGACGTCGAGGTCCCGCGAGCGTGCGGCGCTGGACGGCGCGCGGGCGGTCAGTGGGTGGTGGCGGGCTCGACGAGTTCGACGAGGACCCCGCCGGCGTCCTTCGGGTGCACGAAGTTGATCCGGGAGTTCGCGGTGCCGCGCCGCGGGGAGTCGTAGAGCAGCCGCATCCCCCGCGCGCGCAGCGCCGCGCAGGCCGCGTCGATGTCCACCACGGTGTACGCGACCTGCTGCACGCCCGGCCCGTTGCGGTCCAGGAACTTGGCGATCGTCGACTCCGGGGTGAGCGGGGCGAGCAACTGCACGCAACCGCCCTCGGTGGTCGGCCCGACGGCCAGCATCGCTTCCCGGACGCCCTGCTCGGCGTTGGTCTCGGTGTGCACGCAGCGCATCCCGAACGTCCGCGCGTAGAAGTCGATCGCCGCGTCCAGGTCGGCCACGGCGATGCCGACGTGGTCAATCTTGCGAAGCCCGATGTCTGTGACGTAGTCCGCACCGGGCTCGACGGGGGAGTTGTCAGTCATGGCGCTAGTCTGGCCGAACAATCGTTAAGGCGTACAGCTCGGCACCCCCCCTCGGAGGCAGGCATGGCTTCGGTGATCGTCAGCGGCGCGCGGACCCCGATGGGGCGCCTGCTGGGCAACCTCAAGGACCTCCCGGCCACGAAGCTCGGCGGGATCGCCATCAAGGCGGCGCTGGAGCGTGCCGGCGTCAGCCCGGACCAGGTCCAGTACGTGATCATGGGGCAGGTGCTGCAGGCCGGCACCGGTCAGATCCCGGCGCGGCAGGCAGCGGTCGAGGCCGGCGTGCCGATGTCCGTGCCGGCGCTGACCATCAACAAGGTCTGCCTCTCCGGCCTGGACGCGATCGCCCTGGCCGACCAGCTGATCCGTGCCGGTGAGTTCGACATCGTGGTGGCCGGCGGCATGGAGTCGATGACCAACGCCCCGCACCTGCTGATGGGCCAGCGCACCGGCTACAAGTACGGCGACGTGGTGGTCAAGGACCACATGGCGCACGACGGGCTCAGCGACGCCTGGGACTGCTGCTCGATGGGCGAGTCGACCGAGCGGGTCGGCGCCAAGCACGGCATCTCCCGCGAGGAGCAGGACGCCTTCGCCGCGGCCAGCCACCAGCGGGCCGCCGCCGCGCAGAAGAACGGCCACTTCGCCGAGGAGATCGCCCCGGTGGTGATTCCGCAGCGCAAGGGTGACCCGCTGGTGATCAGCGAGGATGAGGGCATCCGTCCGGACACCACCGTCGAGTCGCTGGGCAAGCTGCGCCCTGCCTTCGCCAAGGACGGCACCATCACCGCCGGCAGTTCGTCGCCGATCTCCGACGGCGCCGCCGCGGTGCTCGTGATGAGCAAGGCCAAGGCCAAGGAGCTGGGGCTGACCTGGCTGGCAGAGATCGGTGCGCACGGCAACGTGGCGGGCCCGGACAACTCCCTGCACTCGCAGCCGTCCAACGCGATCAACCACGCCCTGAAGAAGGGCGGCCTGAGCGTCGCGGACCTCGACCTCATCGAGATCAACGAGGCGTTCGCCCAGGTCGGCGTGCAGTCCACCCGTGACCTCGGCATCAGCCCGGACAAGGTGAACGTCAACGGTGGCGCGATCGCGCTGGGCCACCCGATCGGCATGTCCGGCGCGCGTCTCGTACTCACCCTCGCACTGGAGCTGAAGCGGCGCGGCGGCGGCACCGGCGCGGCGGCGCTCTGCGGTGGCGGTGGCCAGGGCGATGCGCTGATCATCCACGTTCCGGGTAAGGCTGCGACGGACCAGTGAGCGAAACGGCCGAGCACGTCCCGGCAGCGGGCACCACGTCGGTGCGCCGCAGCCGGGACGTACCGCTGCTGGTCGAGCGGGCCCGCACGGGTGACCCCCGCGCGGTGGCCCGGCTGATCACGCTCGTGGAGAACGGCGACGAACTGCTGCCGGAGATCGCGGCCGCGCTGGCGCCGTACGCCGGGCAGGCCCAGATCGTCGGGCTGACCGGCTCGCCCGGGGTGGGCAAGTCGACCACCACGAATGAGCTGGTCCGCGCGCTGCGGGCGCGCGGTCACCGGGTCGGCGTGCTGGCGGTCGACCCGTCCAGCCCGTTCACCGGTGGGGCGATCCTCGGCGACCGGGTGCGGATGCAGGACCACGCGACGGATCCGGGCGTCTACATTCGGTCCATGTCCAGCCGGGGGCACCTCGGCGGGTTGGCCGCGTCGACGCCGCAGGCGGTCCGGGTGCTGGAGGGCGCCGGCTGTGACGTGGTGCTGGTGGAGACCGTCGGCGTCGGGCAGGCCGAGGTGGAGGTCGCCTCGCTGGCAGACACCACGCTGGTGCTGCTCGCCCCCGGCATGGGCGACGCCATCCAGGCGGTCAAGGCCGGCATCCTGGAGATCGCCGACGTCTTCGTGGTCAACAAGGCCGACCGGGACGGCGCCGACGCCACCGTCCGAGACATCCAGGGCATGATCGCTCTCGGTGAGCGCGGCCCCGGGCAGTGGCGGCCGCAGGTGGTCCGCTCGGTCGCCGCGCGCGGCGAGGGCATCGACGACATCGCCGCCGCGATCGACAAGCACCGCGGCTGGCTGGTCGAGCATGGCGAGCTGCGCCGCCGCCAGGAGGCGCGGGCCGCCGCCGAGATCGAGGCCATCGCGCTCGGCGTGCTCCGCGGCCGCATCGGCTCACTACGCGACGGTACGGAGCTACCCACGCTCGCCGCCAAGGTCGCCGAAGGCGCCCTGGACCCCTACGCAGCAGCAAACACCCTGCTAACCCAACTAGCCCGCTAACCCCCCCGCCCCCCGCCCCCGCCCCCACCCCGCCGATCTAGGGCCTATCGTCGTGAGTCGATCTCCACAAGCGACAACGGTCCCTAGATCGACGAGGCAGTAGGCTCGCGGACGCGCGGGAGTTTCCGTGCGGCGGAGGCCGGCAGGCGTGGACTAGGGCGGGGAGTGGGACATGAGTGACGAGGCGACGCGAGAGTTGACCACGGTGTCGGCGGTGGCCGGCGGGACGACGCAGGTCTCCGATGAGGTGATCGAGAAGATCGCCGTCGCGGCGGCCCGCGCGGTGCCCGGGGTGGCCGAGTTGGGCGGGGACGTGGCCCGGTTCTTCAACTCGTTCCTCGACAAGGTGGGGCTGGACCAGGTGGGCGACGCCCGGCGGGGTTGCTCGGCCCACGTGACCGGGGACGCGGCCGTGGTGAACCTGGTGTTGGTGATCCAGGCCGGTCAGCCGGTTCCGGAGATCACCGGCCAGGTGCGGGCGCGGGTGACCGAGGCGGTCGAGGCGTACGGGCTGCGGGTCGACGAGGTCAACATCCGGGTCGACGACGTGGCGATGGGCGGGCCGGCGGCTCCAACGCCCTGACCTGGTTACCGACGGGTACGGCGCTACTTAGCGATCGTTCAGGTGAGGGCTCTACACTCGACGTGCAGTCGAGGACCCGAGGAGGAGCCCTGCTCATGGACGCCGACGAGATCGACGCCGGACGGGCACGCTGGCAGGCCCGGTACGACGCCGCGCGCAAGCGGGAGGCGGACTTCACCACGCTCTCCGGAATGACGGTGGACCCGGTCTACGGGCCGCCGGAGGGCAGCGCGTACCCGGGCTTCGAGCGGATCGGCTGGCCGGGCGAGTATCCGTACACCCGGGGTTTGTATCCGACCGGTTATCGCGGGCGGACCTGGACGATCCGGCAGTTCGCCGGCTTCGGCAACGCCCAGCAGACCAACGAGCGCTACAAGATGATCCTCGGCGCGGGCGGCGGCGGCCTCTCGGTCGCGTTCGACATGCCGACGCTGATGGGCCGCGACTCGGACGACCCGCAGGCGCTCGGCGAGGTCGGCCACTGCGGCGTCGCCATCGACACCGCCACCGACATGCAGGCGCTCTTCGACGGCATCGACCTGGCCGACGTCACCACCTCGATGACCATCTCCGGGCCGGCCGTGCCGGTGTTCTGCATGTACCTGGTCGCTGCCGAGCGGCAGGGCGCCGACCTGTCCAAGCTGGACGGCACCCTGCAGACGGACATCTTCAAGGAGTACATCGCGCAGAAGGAGTGGCTCTTCGATCCGGAGCCGCACCTGCGCCTGATCGGCGACCTGATGGAATACTGCGCTGCGGAGATCCCGCGCTACAAGCCGCTGTCGGTCTCCGGCTACCACATCCGCGAGGCCGGATCGACCGCCGCGCAGGAGCTGGCGTACACCCTGGCCGACGGGTTCGGCTACGTGGAGCTGGGCCTTTCGCGCGGGTTGGACGTCAACGTGTTCGCGCCGGGGCTGAGCTTCTTCTTCGACTCGCACCTCGATTTCTTCGAGGAGATCGCCAAGTTCCGGGCCGCCCGCCGGATCTGGGCCCGCTGGCTGCGCGACGTCTACGGCGCGACCAGCGAGAAGGCCCTCTGGCTGCGGTTCCACACGCAGACCGCCGGGGTGTCACTGACCGCGCAGCAGCCGGTCAACAACGTCGTACGCACCGCCGTCGAGGCCCTCGCGGCGGTGCTCGGCGGGACCAACTCGCTGCACACCAACGCGCTGGACGAGACCCTGGCGCTGCCCACCGACGAGTCCGCCGAGATCGCCCTGCGTACGCAGCAGGTGCTGATGGAGGAGACCGGCGTCGTCAACGTGGCCGACCCGCTCGGCGGTTCCTGGTACGTCGAGGCGCTCACCGACAAGATCGAGGCCGAGGCGGAGGAGATCTTCGCCCGGATCCGGCAGCTCGGCGGGGATGGACCGCACCAGATCGGCCCGATGACCTCGGGCATCCTGCGCGGTATCGAGGACGGCTGGTTCACCGGGCACATCGCCGAGTCGGCCTTCGTCTACCAGCAGGCACTCGAAAAGGGCGACAAGAAGATCGTCGGGGTCAACTGCCACACCGGCACGGTGGCCAAGGAGTTGGAGATCCTGCGCATCTCGCACGAGGTGGAGCTGGAGCAGCGTCGGGTGCTCGCCGAGCGCAAGGGTGCCCGGGACGAGTCGGCGGTCCGCGAGGCGGTGACCCGGATGGTCCAGGCCAGCCGGACCGACGAGAACATGATCCCCGCGATGCTCGACGCGGTCCGCGCCGAAGCGACCCTGGGCGAGATCTGCGACGCCCTCCGGGCCGAGTGGGGCACCTACCGCGAACCCGCCCGCTTCTGACCCCACACACCTTCGTCGATCTTGCACTTGCTGTCGGGACGGATGCCGCATATGCCGCGTCTCCCCGACAGAAAGTGCACGATCGGCGGGGTGTGGGGTAGGGCGTGAGAGTCGCAACGTCGGGGTTGCGGGTGAGCTGAGATCGGGGGCTCACGTGCGAGACTAGGTAACCATGAGCGACCCACGGATCACCTCGTCGATCTTCACCCGCGGCGCGGTCGACCTCAGCACGCTGCGCGGCCCCGCACCAGCCAGTACCCGCCCCGGCACACCCCCGCAGAGCGGCCCGTCCAACGGCGCCCCCGGCACGCCCACCCCCGGCGGTGACATCGTCGACGTCACCGAGGCGACCATCCAGTCCGACGTGCTCGAACGGTCGATGGCCGTGCCCGTCGTCGTGTTCTTCGGCGCGGCCGGCTTCCCGGAGAGCGACGAGTTCGCCCCGGTCCTGGAGCGGATGAACGCCGAGGACGCCGGCACCTGGGTGCTGGCACGGGTCGACGTGCAGGAAAGTCCCCGAATCGCCCAGATGTTCCGGGTTCAGGGCATCCCCATGGTCTACGCGGTCGTCGGCGGTCAGCCGGTCGACGCCTTCTCCGGTGTGGTGCCCGAGGCGCAGCTGCGGCAGTGGATCCAGGCCGTGCTCAAGGCCGGCGGTGTGGCCGTCGCCGAGCCGGAGGACCCGCGCCTCGACGAGGCGGACGACGCGCTGATGAGCGGCGATCTGGACGCTGCCGAGCAGGCGTACCGGAAGATCCTGGCCGACGCCCCGGCGGACGCCGCGGCCACGGCGGGGTTGGCCCAGGTCGGGGTGGCCCGCCGGGTGGCCGGCGCAGACCCGGCCGCCGCGCTGGCCGCTGCCGAGAGCGCCCCCGACGACGTGGCCGCTCAGCTGCTGGCCGCCGACATCGAGGTGCTCAGCGGCCTGGCCGAGCAGGCGTACGCCCGGCTCGTCGGTCTGGTCCGGCGCACCGCCGGTGAGGACCGCGAGATGGTCCGCCAGCACCTGGTCTCGCTCTTCTCCATCGCGGGCCCGGACGACCCGGCGGTCGCCTCGGCACGCCGGGCACTGGCCAGCGCCCTGTTCTGATTTCGTAGCACGCCAGCGCGGGCCGGCGTTCCGGCCGGCCCGCCCGACCACCGAGGACGGGAGCTCATGATGCGCCGGATCGCCGTCCTCGACGCGCCGACAAATCTCGGTCTGCGGCCGCCGACGTCCACGTCGGTTCCGGGCTGCGGCAAGGCGCCCGGAGCGCTGCGTGACCACGACCTGCTGGCCCGCCTGCGGGCCCGCGACGCCGGCTGCGTCACCCCACCCCGGTACGACCCGGGCGACTGGCGGCCCGGCGACGGGGTGTGCCACGCCCGGGAGATCGCCGACTACTCGCTGGCCCTCGCCGAACGGATCGGCTCGATCATCGACCGGGGCGAGTTCCCGGTGGTGCTGGGCGGCGACTGCTCGGTGCTGCTCGGCTCGGCGCTGGCCATGCACCGCCTCGGTGAGGCGGTCGGCGGGCGGATCGGGCTGGTCTTCGTGGACGGGCACTCCGATTTCCGGCACCCCGGCAACGCCTCCTACGTCGGCGCTGCCGCCGGTGAGGACCTGGCTCTCGTCACCGGGCGGGGGCAGGCCGACCTGGCCGCGCTGGAGGGGCGCCGGCCCTACTTCCGCGACGTCGACGTGGTGGTGCTCGGCATCCGGGCGCAGGACGAGTACCGGCTCGACCTCCAGGCCGCCGGGATCACCACCCGGCCGGTGCCGGCGCTGCGTGCCGAAGGTGCCGCCCGGACGGCCCAGTGGGCGCACGAGCAGCTCGCCGACTGTGCGGGCTACTGGGTGCACATCGACGTGGACGTGCTCGACCCCGCGGTCATGCCCGCCGTGGACGCTCCCGACCCGGGTGGGATCGCCTTCGCCGAGCTGGAGATCCTGCTCGCCGGCCTGGTCGACACCCCACACTGCCTCGGCGTGGAGCTGACCGTCTTCGACCCCGACTACGACCCGGACGGCTCGTACGCGGCCGAGATCGTCAACACCGTGGTCGCCGGCCTGGCCCCGGTCACCGCCCCGGAGGCGGTGCCGCCGCGGCTGCTCTCGTCCCGGTCCACCCCCAGCCCGCGGCGCGGTAACGGCCGGACCAAAGCCGCCGCCGAGCGACCCAACGGCCCGCGAACCGCGCACCGCGACGAGGCGCCGTACGCCGCGCCCGACTTCGCCGCCGGTTCCCCCGCCGACGCGGAGCCGGACAGTGTGCGTGTGGAGGAGCCCTCCGGCGTGCGTGTGGCCGAGCAGACCGGTGCTGACGTGGCTGGCCGGCTGTCCCTCGGCGGTCTGGCCCCGGCGGAGTCGGATCCGCTCCGCATCCTCGGCCCGATCCACTCGGAGCCGGCCGGCGCCTCGGCCCCCGTCGAGCGGGAGCCGGTGGGCCCACCCGCTTCGGCGGGCCCAGGCCTGCTGCGGCGACCGTCGTCAACCGCGCCGGACTCCAGCGACAACCCCAACGCCGACACGGCCTGACTCGCCCCTCCGGCCACACTCGCGGCTCCACGCCGATGGACTGAGCTGATCGTCACGCTGTCGGCGATGGGGGCGTCCCGGTTGTCGGGACACCCCACGTCGCCGATCTGGAGTTGATCACCGCGCCTGAGCAGCGCTCGGGGTCAGCGGGCCGGGAGGGCGCGGAGGAAGCGCTCGGCGATCGGGACGGCTGAGGCCGTGCTGGCGCCGCCCTTCTCCACGAAGACGGCGAACGCCACGTCGCCGCGCCAGCCGACGAACCAGGCGTGGGTGTGGGCCGGGTTGTCGTCGTACTCGGCGGTGCCGGTCTTGCCGTACACCTCGCCTGGCACATCCTTGAGCGCGCTGCCGGTGCCGGTGGTGACCACCTCGCGCATCATCGTGCGCAGCGCCGCGACCGATTCCGGCTTGAGCTGCTCGCCCGCCGGGGCCGGCTTGGCCGGCGCCGGGTCGATCAGCAGCTTCGGCTGTTCGAAGCGGCCTCGGGCGACGGCGGCGGTGGCACCGGCCATGGCCAGCGGGCTGACCAGCGTGGTGCCCTGCCCGAACGAGGCTGCGGCCTGCTCGGCCAGGCTGCCGGCCGTCGACACCTTGCCGGTGAAGGCGTCCGTGCCGAGGTCCCACGGACCCTCCAGGCCCAACGAGCGGCCGGCAGCGGCCAGCCCGTCGCCGCCGAGCTTCGGCGCCAGCGAGGCGAACGCCGTGTTGCAGGACTTGGCGAAGTCGGTGCGGAACGGCACCGAGCCGAGCTCGAAGTTGTCCGAGTTCTTGAAGGACCGACCGTCCACGGTGAAGGTCTTCTTGCAGTCCACCGGCCCGTCCAGGGTGACCGCGCCCCGGTCCAGCAGGCCCAGGGTGCTGACCATCTTGAACGTGGAGCCCGGCGGCACCTGGGCGGTGAAGGCCAGGTTCTCCCCGGCTGGCCCGGGGCCGTTCGACGCGGCGAGCACCGCACCATCGCTGATCCGGAGCGCCACCAGCGCGGATCGGCGCGACTCGGCACGCAGCGCCCCGTCGGCCGCGTTCTGGACGGCGACGTCCAGCGTGGTCTTCAAGGCCTGACCGGGCTGCGGCTCCCGGCGGAACAACTCGGTGCCGGTGGATTCCAACTTGCCGCCCTCGACGGGACGCTCGACCACCACGGTCAGCCCGGGGGCGCCGCGCAGCCGTTCGTCGTAGCGGCCCTGCAGCCCGCCGTGCCCGACCAGGTCGCCGACGACGTACCGGTCGGGGTGCGCGGTCAGGTCGTCGGCCTGCGCCTGGTCGACCGTGCCGAGCACCGCCCGGGCGAACTCCCGGGTCGGCGCCAGATCGATCTTGTCGGTGCTGAACTTGGTGCCGGGCAGGTCGTAGATCCGGGGCTTGATCTGCAGGTACGCCTCCTGGCGGAGCGACACCACCTCGACGAAGGCGCCCGGGTCGGCCTTGGCCACCCGATCGGGCAGGTCGGCCAGGTCGACGCCGGGAACGAGCGCCGGGCGGATCGCCTTGAACGCCGCGTCGAGGTCCTTGACCAGCTTCTTGAGGTCGGCGACCTCGTTGGGTTGTACGCCAACCCGGACCACGGGGCGGGGAGCCACGATCGGTTGCCCGGCGGCGTCCAGCACCCCGGCGCGGGCACCGGCGTCGCGGCGCAGCCCCAACCGGTCACCCTTGGTGAGCTGCTCGTGCACCACCCTCGGCTCCCAGATCACCTGCCACTGGTCGCCATCGCCCTGAGCGAGCCGCACCTCCCGGTCGTAGGACCAGCGGGTCTGACCGGGCAGGTTCCACTCCACCTGGACGGTCGCGGTCGCGATGTCCGCCGTGACCTTCGGCTCGCCCCGACGCGTCAGCGTGGGCGGGGTGGCCGCCAGCTCACCGGAGAGCTCCTTGATCTCGCGAGTCACCTCGGCCGACGGCAGCTTGGTGCCGGTCGGGTCGATCAGGCCGACCGCCTGGAGGTCGCCGCTGCGCCAGCCGGCGAGGAAGGCGTCAACGGTGCGCTGCGGCCCGTCCTCACCCGAGCAACCAACCAGAACGGTGGTCGTGAGCAGCGCCGTGGTGAGGGCGGCGACCAGACGGCGGGCGGGGTTCGGCCGGTGGGGCCGGGGGTACGACAAGGGCATGGAGCGGGTCCTTCCGATCTCGGACTGACCCCGCACGGTAGTACGCGATCGGTGTCCTCGACGTCCCCCCGTGCCCGGGCGCGCCAAAGACGGGCCGCGCCCGTGTGATGAACATCGCGTGGCGGGGTATCCCGCAACCGGCCAACCTCGGACCCGCAACGGGTGAAAGGACAAAGTCCCGATCCGGATGTCCGGCCAGTGGTCCGCCGACGGAGGCGCAGAACGGCAGGGCCTAGGCTGGGCGTCAGAGTGACCCACAACGCGGTGGGTCGAGGGGAGTGGCACCGATGGACCGGCGTCCGGCGATCAAACCGGAACCCGACCTCCGGCAGGATGACACCGGCCGGGACGACGACAGCTTCGATTCGGCTACCGACGGGGACGGCTACGGCCGGCTCGACACGGGAGTCACCGGGCTGACCGGGTCGAGCATCGACACCATCTACGATCTGGGCCTGCCGACCGAGGCGTTGGCCGACGACGTGGAGGACGCCGAGCTCGACGAACCAGTTCCCAACGCGGAGCGCCTGGTGGCCCAGGCTGTCGCGCTCGCAGGGGACGACCACGACGCGGCGACCCTGGTCAGCCGTTTCTGGCGGTTCGCCCCGGACGAGGAGCTGGTCGGCTTCACGGCAGAGGAAATGCTCGACGCGGCCCGGGCACACCGGGATCTCGCCCAGCAGCGGGTGCCTGGCGAGCTGAAGCTGCGGATCCACGAACCGCACGCGGACCAGCACCACACGGTCGTCGAGATCGTCACGGACGACATGCCGTTCCTGGTCGACTCGGTGACCGCGCTGCTCAACTCGTACCACCTCGACGTGCACCTGCTGGTGCACCCGCTCGTGGTGGTGCGGCGTGAGCCGCTGGGCCGGCTCACCGAGGTCTCCGCGGACGTGGAACCGGACGACGCGATCGCCGGCGACATCATCGAGAGCTGGATGCGGATCGAGATCGACCCGGTCCGGGACGCCGCCGAGCGGGAACGGCTGCGCCGCGAGTTGCAGCGGGTGCTCACCGATGTGCGGGAGGCTGTGGAGGACTGGCCGAAGATGCGTCAGCGTGCCCTCGCGCTCGCCGACGACCTGGCCTCGGCCCGCACCTCCGACAACCGCCCACCGGTGCCGGAGAAGGACATCACCGACTCGGTGGAGCTGCTGCGGTGGCTCGCCCAGGACCACTTCACCTTCCTCGGCTACCGGGAGTACCGGCTGGTGGGCGCCCCCGGGGGCGACGCCGCCGACCCGGTCGACGGCAAGGCGTTGGAGGCGGTGCTCGGCACCGGTCTGGGCATCCTGCGGTCGGATTCGCCGGAGGCCCGGTCGCTGTCGTCGATGACGCACGAGGCGCACGAGAAGGTGCTGGAGAAGCGCCTTCTCATCATCACCAAGGCCAACTCGCGGGCCACCGTGCACCGCTCGGCGTACCTGGACTACATCGGCTTCAAGATCTTCAACTCCGACGGCGAGGTGATCGGCGAGCGGCGCTTCCTGGGCCTGTTCTCCACCGCCGCCTACCGGACCAGCGTCCGCGAGCTGCCGGTGGTACGCCGCAAGGTGGCCGAGGTGCTGGACCGCTCCGGCCTGAGCCGGCGCAGCCACTCCGGCAAGGATCTGATCCAGATCCTGGAGACCTACCCGCGCGACGAGCTGTTCCAGATCAAGACCGACGACCTGTACCACGCGGTGATCGGCGTGCTGCGGATGGCTGGCCGTCGGCAACTGCGGGTCTTCCTGCGCCGGGACGCGTACGGGCGGTTCATCTCCTGCCTGATCTACCTGCCCCGGGACCGGTTCACCACACAGAACCGGCTGCGGATGCAGGACATCCTGCTGCGCGAGCTGAACGGTGTCGGGGTGGACTACACCACCCGGGTCACCGAGTCGATGCTGGCCCGGGTGCACTTCATCGTCCGTACCGACCCGACCCGGCCGCCCGGTGAGATCGACGCCGACCTGTTGGCCGAGGAGTTGGCCGACGCGACCCGGCTCTGGGACGACGACTACCGGCTCGTGCTGGAACGCAAGCTCGGCGACGAGCAGGCCAAGCACCTGTTCGCCAGGTACGCCGACGCGTTCCCGGAGGGCTACAAGGACGGGCACACGCCGTACGAGGCGATGAAGGACCTGGCGAAGCTGGAGCTGCTGGAGGAGCCCGGCCAGCTGGAGATGCACCTGTTCCGCAAGCAGCTCGCGCCCCGACCCGGCACCCGGGTGCCCGGGGCGGACCTGGCCGAGGCGATGGACGTCCGGTTCAAGGTCTACCGGTACGGCGAGCCGATGATGCTCTCCGCCGTGCTGCCGGTGCTGCACTCGCTCGGTGTCCGGGTGGTCGACGAGCACCCGTACGAGGTGGACCGGATCGACGGTCGGGTATACCTGTACGACTTCGGCCTGAGGTTGCCCGAGGGGCACCAGGAGCTGGCCGAGGTGCGCCCGCACGTGGAGAACGCGTTCGCGGCGGCCTGGCGTGGCGAGGCCGAGGTGGACCGGTTCAACGAGCTGGTGCTGCGCGGCGGGTTGACCTGGCGGCAGGTGGTGGTGCTCCGGGCGTACGCGAAGTACCTGCGGCAGGCCGGCACGGTCTTCTCGCAGGACTACATGGAGCAGACGTTCATCGCGTACCCGAAGCTCGCCGCGTTGCTGGTGGAGCTGTTCGAGACCCGGTTCGCGCCAGGCGAGCTCACCGCCGAGGAGCGTCAGCAGCGCAGCGGTGAGCTGGTGGAGACGATCCGGGACGCGCTGGACGACGTGGCCAGCCTCGACCAGGATCGCATTCTGCGCTCGTACCTCACGCTGATCGAGGCGACCCTGCGGACCAGCTTCTACCAGAAGCCCGCCGGCGGGCGGCCGAAGGCGTACGTGGCCTTCAAGCTCGACCCGCAGGCCATTCCGGACCTGCCGGCGCCGCGGCCGAAGTTCGAGATCTTCGTCTACTCACCCCGGTTCGAGGGCGTGCACCTGCGGTTCGGGCCGGTGGCCCGGGGCGGGTTGCGCTGGTCCGACCGGCGGGAGGACTTCCGTACCGAGGTGCTCGGCCTGGTCAAGGCGCAGATGGTGAAGAACACCGTGATCGTGCCGGTGGGCGCCAAGGGTGGCTTCGTGCTGAAGCAGAAGCCGGGTGACCGGGATGAGGCGGTCGCCTGCTACCAGGAGTTCGTCGGCGCGATGCTCGACGTCACCGACAACATCGTCAGCGGGCAGATCGTGCCGCCCGAGGACGTGGTCCGGCACGACGGCGACGACCCGTACCTGGTGGTGGCGGCGGACAAGGGCACCGCGACGTTCTCCGACATCGCCAACGAGATCTCCAAGACCCACAACTTCTGGATGGGCGACGCGTTCGCCTCCGGTGGTTCGGCCGGCTACGACCACAAGCGGATGGGCATCACCGCCCGGGGCGCCTGGGAGTCGGTCAAGCGGCACTTCCGGGAGTTGGGCCTGGACACCCAGACCCAGGACTTCACGGTGGTGGGCGTTGGCGACATGTCCGGTGACGTGTTCGGTAACGGGATGCTGCTCTCCGAGCACATCCGGCTGGTGGCCGCCTTCGACCACCGGCACATCTTCCTCGACCCGGAGCCGGACGCGGCCACTTCGTACGCCGAGCGTCGGCGGCTGTTCGACATGCCCCGTTCGTCCTGGGAGGAGTACAGCCCGGAGCTGATCTCGGCCGGTGGCGGCATCTTCTCGCGTACCGCGAAGTCCATCCCGATCACGCCGCAGGTCCGGGCGGCGATCGGCCTGGACGACGACGTCACGCAGCTCTCGCCGCAGGAGCTGATGAAGGCGATCGTCACCGCTCCGGTGGACCTGTTCTGGAACGGCGGTATCGGCACCTACGTCAAGGCGTCCACTCAGACCAACGCCGAGGTGGGCGACAAGTCCAACGACGCGATCCGGGTGGACGGGCGTAGCCTGCGCTGCCGGGTGGCGGGCGAGGGCGGCAACCTGGGCTGGACCCAGCTCGGCCGGATCGAGTACGCGTTGACCGGTGGCCGGATCTACACCGACTTCATCGACAACGCGGCCGGGGTGGACACCTCCGACCACGAGGTGAACATCAAGATCCTGCTGAACACCGCCGTCGCCGACGGCGAGCTGACCACGGCCGAGCGGGACGAGCTGCTGGCCGGGATGACCGACGAGGTCGCCGAGCTGGTGCTGCGGGACAACTACGACCAGGCCCGGGCGATCAACAACGCCCAGGCCCAGGCCGCCTCGCTGCTCCCGGTGCACCGCCGGATGATCAACGACCTGGAGCGCTCGGGTGCGTTGGACCGGGCACTGGAGGCGTTGCCACCGGACGAGGAGCTGGCGGTCCGCAGCGAGTCGGGGCTGACGGCGCCCGAGTTCGCGGTGCTGCTCGCGTACGTGAAGATCGTCCTGGAGCGGGAGATCCTCACCGAGGGCCTCGCCGACGAGGAGTGGACGACCGAGGTCCTGGTCAACTACTTCCCGACGCCGATGCGCGAGCGGTTCGCCGACCGGATGGGCCGGCACCGTCTGCGCCGGGACATCGTCACCACCGTGCTGGTCAACGAGGCGATCAACCGGGGCGGCATCTCGTTCGTCTTCCGGGTCGTCGAGGAGACCGCGGCCAGCGCGGCCGACGTGATCCGGGCGTACGTGGTGGTCAGCGAGGTGTTCGGGCTGCGTGAGCTGTGGGACGCGGTCGAGGCACTGGACAACAAGGTCGCACCGGACCTGCAGACCAGCGTGTACCTGGACACTCGGCGGCTGCTCGACCGTGCGGTGCGGTGGCTGGTGTCCAACCGGCGCTCGCCGATCGACGTTCCGGGCGAGATCGCCCGGCTGCGCGACGGGGTGGCCCGGCTGCTGCCGGGGCTGGAGGAGCTGTTCTACGGCACCGAGCGGCAGGGCATCGTGGCGCACATCGACTCGATGACCGACCGTGGCCTGCCCCGGGAGCTGGCGGAGCGCGCGACGCGGCTCATGTACAGCTTCGGTCTGATGGACGTGGTGGAGACCGCGACCGGCAGCGGGCGGGACGTCAGCGAGGTGGCCTCGGTCTACTTCGTGCTCTCCGACCTTTTCCGGGTGGATTCGCTGCTGTCGAAGATCTCCCTGCTGCCGCGGGAGGACCGCTGGCAGACGCTGGCCCGGATGGCGCTGCGCTACGACCTGTACGCCGCGCTGGCCGCGCTCACCGCGGAGGTGCTCGACTCGACCCCGGACGAGCTGCCGCCGCACGAGCGGGTGCAGCAGTGGGAGCAGTCGAACGCCACCCCGATCCACCGCGCCCGCCGGGCGATGGGGGAGTTCGACGAGTCGCGGGCGGATCTCGCCGCCCTGTCGGTGCTGCTGCGCCAGATCCGCACCCTGGTGCGGACCTCCGCCGCAGCCTGACTCAGGTACGCCGGACGCGGTCCGGCCGGACGGGGTGACCCGACCGGCCGGACCGCGTTCGTGTTGGCGGGTCACCCCACCAGGGTGGCGAAGACGACCACGTTGTCCGGGTAACTCCTGACGGTCTCGTCGAACTGACCGCCACAGGTCACCACGCGCAGGCCAGGCCGGTCGTTCGGCCCGTAGACCAACTCGGTGGGGAAGGACGTCTTCGGGTACGACTTCACCGAGTCGACCCGGAAGGCGACCGGCTGTCCGTCCGCCCGCCCCACGGTGATCGTGTCGCCCGGGACGAGGGAGCCGAGGTCGAAGAAGACGGCCGGGCCGAGTTTCGCCGAGTCCACGTGACCGACGATGACCGCGTTACCGGTCTCGCCGGGGCTCGCGCCCGGCTCGTACCAGCCGGCCTGGTCGGCCTTTTCCAGCGGGGGGACCTGGACCGTGCCGTCCGGGTTGGTGCCCAGCGACATGAGCGGCGCGTTGACGCCAATCCGGGGGATCTCGATGGTGGTCGGTGCGGAACGGGCCAGTCCGGCCGGAGCGTCCCCCTGCGCGACGGGTTCCCCGTCGACCGGAGGGACGTCGGTGCCGTTGACCGCCGGCCCGGTGACCTCGGGGCCGGCCTGGGCCAGCGGCTGCGGCGGGCGGGGAGCGGGCGTGGTCTTCAGGGAGGCGCCGATCATGCCGGCGCCGATCAGGGCGAGGGTGACGACGACGGCCGCGCCGGCGGCACGCCACGGTTTCCCGTGACGGCCGCCGGCCCGTGTCGTCGTCACGTCAGACGAGCGAACCATCGGTCCGCCGACGACGCATCAGCACGATCCCGCCCAGCGCGGCCGCGCCGAGCGCGCTCGCCCCGCCGGTGGCCAGGCCACGGTCGGTGCCGGTGCTGGCGCCACCGTCACCACCGTCGACACCGCCGTGCGGCAGCACGACGAGCTCGCCCTCGCCGCACGAGCCCTTGAGCTCGTAACGACCCGGCTTCGCGTCCTTGTCGACCTTGGCCTCGCCGTAGTAGACGAACTCGCGCTCCTTCTCCCAGCTGCGCTCGTCCGAGCTGCGCTCGTCGGAGCCGTTCTCCTTGGACTCCCAGCCCTTGTCCGAGCCGTACTCGTCGGAGCTGTTCTCCTTGGACTCCCAGCCCTTGTCGGAGCCGTACTCGTCGGAGCTGTTCTCCTTGGACTCCCAGCCCTTGTCCGAGCCGTACTCGTCGGAGCTGCGCTCGTCCGAGCCGTACTCGCCGTTCTCCTTCTTGCCTTCGTCCTTGGACTCCCAGTCCTTCTTGCCTTCGTCCTTGGACTCCCAGTCCTTCTTGCCTTCGTCCTTGGACTCCCAGTCCTTCTTGCCTTCGTCCTTGGACTCCCAGTCCTTC